>JANRMF010000070.1:0-69007 GCA_033761815.1 Rickettsiaceae bacterium | reverse complement strand
TATATATAATAATAAGTTTATGAAAGGCGTTGATCCTAAATTCATTTCTAATAGATTTGACATAGAAGCCTTGGTTACAGATGAAAAAAATTCGGGCGCTAGCGCAAGCAAAAAGGTGTTTAAAATTGTGGGCAGCACAATTCCTCAAACAAATGTGGAATTAATGATGAAATCAAACATTACCCCGCTCGGAATTAAGATTTACTCTCAAGAATTTCAGCTAGCTCAGAATATATCCACCCCCTCTTCGAGAGAGGATGTGAGGAATTTATTAGTCAAAAAATATGGAGCGCAATCTTCCTCTGATGTAGATGCAGCTATTTCTGATGTATTTCACGATGAAATTGCATATCAGAATGCTCTGAGTGCTTTTTTTGGTGTTTTTAAGACCGCTCTTGGATATTGCAATCCTTGGAAAAAAAGTGCTGATTTTGAAAATATAATGAAAGACTGCGCATCTCTCAAAGAATCTATGAATCTTGAGTCAAAGGATCTGGGTGAAATAGTTAGTGCTGAAGCGGAAATCGTGCAGGATCTATCTGAAAGTGTTTATGTGGATGCCCTAACTGAGGAGCAATATATCAAAACTTTCGAGCCTAGCTATGAGATTATCGTTGCAGAAGATGCATCCCCAATTCACAGCGATCTGGTTTGGTAGTCCTTATATCTTCCGGCCTAACCATCTTCTCTTTCATCGAAGATGAAGATCTGTTGATCTTTCTTAGATAAGCTTATTGCTTTGAATAATAACCCCATCTGCTCCGGAGAGACTAATCTTTTATATTGCGCTCTTACTATATCGGCATATTCACTTGAGCTACGAACTAATTTATCCATCCTCTCTGTTATGCCAAGAAGGTGCAGGAATTCATTTTGGCTCATTGTGTTTGTTGCACGAATAGCTTGATTTTCAGCAACATATCTTATTTTTGCAAAATTAACATGGGATGTAATATCGCAAGTCCCTATATTTTCTAATATATCACAAAATTTATGATCTTTAATTGCCTGTAATGTTTGCTGGAAGGTTTGAGGCTTTCTAGACTTAGCTTCAATATCATATCCATAATCAATAGCAAGCATTGTGCTATTATAAGTTTTTATATGAGATGAGATATTGGCAATAAATTTGTCTAATGATGGCGACTCCTCAACAATAGCACCAGACATTGCATTTGGGTATGAATTTTTTAGATAAATGTTTATATCATCTTCGACTTGAATAGTATCAAAGCCAATATCGCCTGACTTCTCCGAAATCACTATCTCTTGCCATGCGGAGTTTTGGTGAGTGCGAAATTCCGGGCCTTTTTTTATATATTGCTTAATTGGGAATACGTCAAAAAACTCATTTGAAACAAATATAGATGTTTGATTTGGTAATTCGTTTATGTCTTTTTGCCATTTAATACCATCATATGCAGTGAGCTCTTCCTTTTGGATTTTTTCTAGGCTTGCGCTTTTTTCTACCATAATAATATCAAGAAGTTCAAGTAACTCAGTCTTTGCGAGCACGCGAAGTATATCTCTCATTAATAGCCCGGTTCCAGGCCCAAACTCAACTAGACTTATGGACTTTGGTTTATTCATTAAAATCCATTGATTATACACCCAAACTCCCACCATCTCCCCGAACATTTGAGAAATTTGAGGAGATGTAATGAAGTCTCCCGAAGATAAATCCAGAGGGTTTTTAGACTGATAATAAGAAGAATCATATTTAATGAGAGATATGTCCATAAACTCATCTATTGTGATAAAACCCTTCTCGTGGATTCTTTTAAGAATTTTTGCGCTTAAGTCCATAAATCAAATATATTCCAAGTATAAACATAGGTAAACTATATAACTGCCCGCTAGTGATTGATAATATCGTGAAATCTGGTAAACGAAAAACTTCACAAAATGACCTTGCAACAGAGTAACCTACCAAAAAAATCCCAGTTAATGCACCTATTTTCTTATACAACTTTAGGTATAAAGAGTAATAAAATAGCACAATAAACAAAAGGAAGCCCTCGGTGAATGACTCATATATCTGGCTAGGATGTCTTGGTATAGGCCCCGCATTTGGAAAGACTACCCCCCAAGGCAAATCTGTGGTAGATCCGTATAATTCTCCGTTAATAAAATTGGATATTCTGCCAAGGCAGATTCCTATAGGCGCGCATTGAACTAATATATCTGAGAGTTCGAGAATGCGTATTTTTCTGAATTTACAGAATATAATGATGGATAAAGCAACGCCAATTATCCCGCCGTGAAAGGACATTCCCCCTTCATATGTCTTTAGAATGTCAATAGGGTTTGATAAATATCTATATGGTTCATATAGCAATACATATCCGAGACGACCACCCAAAATAACCCCCATAATCAACCAGGTAATGTAGTCGTCAAAATCTGTGGGTTTGATTTTAGATCCTGTTTTTTTGAGTAAAAAAAGGGCATACTTCCACCCAGCCAAAATGCCAGTTACATATGAAAGAGAGTACCAAGTGATGCCAATTTTTCCGTAAAATCTTATAATATACGGATCAATATCAGGAAATGATATGGACATATCTTAGGCAACCTCTAAACGGATAGTCTTGATATTTAACTGGGTAAATACCTCGCTAAGGGCGGAAACAAGGTTATCTATCATTTCATGAGTGTGACATGGAGTTAGGGTAATCCTCAGCCTTTCCGTTCCTCTTTTAACAGTTGGGAAATTTATATGCTGTACGAATATCTTATGATCCCTCAGGAGCAAGTTTGAAGCTTCTTTTGTAAGAATTGCATCCCCTATGATAATGGGAACAATATGGCTATTATTATGAATATAATTTATCCCTGCAAGATCCAATTTTGTTTTCAAGATTTTGACCTTCTCGTGCAGAGCTACCCTATCAGAGGAATTTTCTGCAATGTAATTAATGCTCGCTATTGCAGCTGCTGCTGTTGACGGCGGAATTGCAGTTGTAAAAATGAAGCCGGGAGCGGATAGTCTGATAGCTTCGTAAATCTCAAAACTAGTTGAGATATATCCGCCAATTACCCCAATAGCCTTTCCAAGAGTGCCCTGAATTATATCTATTTCTGAATCTTGCCCTCGCGCCCTTGCAATTCCTGAACCATTATTGCCATATAGACCGACTGTATGAACTTCGTCTATATAAGTTAGTGCATTATATTTTTTTGCAAGCTTGCAAATATCTGCAATTGGAGACTCAAGCCCATCCATAGAATAAACAGATTCAAAGACAATTAGTTTGGGTCTATTTATATCTACTTGCTTTAGCTGCATCTCTAGCGAATTAACATCTAAATGCTTATATATATATTTCTCGCATCTAGAATTTCTGATACCTTGTATTATCGAGGCGTGATTATCTTCATCGGAAAAAAATACAATATCAGGAATAATTTTGGATAATGTACTAAGAACTGCATCATTTGCAACATATCCTGAGGTAAAAACTAGCGAATTTTGCTTATTGTGGAAGCTTGATAATAAATTCTCTAGCTCAACTATCTTAGAATTGTTTCCCCCAATATTGCGAGTGCCCCCTGCCCCAGTTCCCATTAGCTTTATTGCATCAAGAGCGGCTGTTATAACCTCTTCCTTTTGTCCCATACCAAGATAGTCATTGATGCACCACATAATTATTTTCTCGCCAGTCTCAGGTAGAAGTGCATATGGAAACTGACCAGCCATTCTCTGAATATTCAGAAAGCTTCTATATCTCCCCTCCTCCTTAATCTGGCTTACATGGTACTGAAAAATTTCGCCGTAATTCTGCATTGTTAAATCCTTATATTCTATAGAGCCATATCATAAAAACTCAGAATGTGCTAGAATTTTCTGCTAATTTTGCGTAAAACTTTTCTTTTTATACACAAATTTAATCCATGCAATCTCATGGTTAGTTTTCTAATATATTATGGGTTAAATTTTACTATGTAAATACTGGAATCTACGAAAGCATAAGGGTTTGCGGGCGTGCCTATTTTTTGTGCAAATCGCTCATCACACAAGGTCTAACGTTCTTTTACGCCAAAATTTACAGGTTTATCAACAGACTTATCCACATGTTTTGTGGATATGTTTGCATCATCAGCGAATCTTGGGGAGATATTTCTAGAAAATTCTCCAAAAAGAGAGGGCGCAAGAATTCTGACCCTCTCTTCGTGAAGCTTAATTGCTCACTTTTGTGTTACTAGTAAAATCTGAGTAAATACTAGATATTGTTGATGCTGCATTATCCACTTGATCTTTTGTTGGGAGCTCAACAGATTTTATTGTTTCAGCTGCCTTGCTCACAGTTTCAGAGCTTGGAACCTTAAATGTAACAGATTCCGCGCATACAATTTGCGAAAACATAACAGCCACAGAAAATACTATAGAAATTAAAACTTTAAATTTAGCCATGCTTACCTCTTTATAAAATATTGAACACAATATTTATGATAACATAAATTACAATCAACTTCATATGATAGTTTGATTTTAATTTTTTAATCTAAAATTAGTTGTGTAAAAAAATCACATAGATTTTAATTCTTATAGAATAAATTTTTATTTCTTTGTTATTTTCTGTAGTTTTCTTCATAATACCCTTAAGACAATTAATTTAACATGGAGGTTGTTATGGCAGAGGAAAATAAAGGGAACAAATTAAATGAAGTGAAACAACAAGAAGAAAAAAATGCATACAGTCCAAAGAAAAGGACACAGGCGGAGGCATTAGTAGAATTCATAGAAAATGAAATACAAAACTACCAAAAAGAACACCTTAAGAGCGCACTTGTAAATCGCAATCAATTCCTGAGATCCGATGAAGATGAAGATTATGGAGAAAAAACTTCCGCAGGAAAGGCATATCAAGAAAACTTAAAAGAATATATTAATAGCACAATAACAAAATTACCAAACATTATATCTCAAATGGAAGCACAACTCGAAAAAGCAAAGCTATTAGTTGAGGATGAAAAAGAGCTTGCAACTCAAACTCTAGATCAAGTCAGCGATAAAGAGGAAAAAGATAAAACTATACAAGAAACATATAAGAATATAAAAACAGAGATAGCAAAAATCAAAAAAACACTCCCCAAGAAACCATTAACACCAGAGGAGATAAGACAACAGAATGCATCAAATGGCGCAGGGGAAAGTGTAGGGAACAAAGCAAATAATCTGGAGTCTATGTTGTTTGGCGAGGGCGCGAGGCTGAATAAAAAACGTGCTGAGGAATTGTGGCAGTCATCAGTTACAAATTATGAGGGAGGGTTATCTAAGACTTCTAATACCAACGCAAATGAAGAAACAAAAAAAACTACTAATCCAAACACTCCCGTGAGAAACGTTCTGCCGAATAATCTTCAGAGCCAAATCATGCAACGCAACAAAAAAGAAGAGAATAAGCAAAGCGATGTGGAAGTACCAGAAGTGGAAGGGACGAATGGGAAGCCCCAACCTCAGCAGCTCCAACCAGCACCATCCAATCCTACTCCCAAGAGAAAAAGACTGCCAGCTAATCTTCAGAACGAAATCTTAAATGGCAAACCCAAAAAAGAGGAGAATAAGAAACAGGAGGCTCCAAAGCAGGTAAATCTCTCAGAAACTATAATAGAAGAAAGGCTGAACACTGCGACGCCTTATGTTGATACTGCTCAGACCACAGCAAAAGAAGAAACAAAAACCCCTGCCGATCTACAAAGTCCCGGGACAAAAGGCCTGCCGGATGATCTTAAGCGCCAAATCTTACAAGGCAAACCCAAAAAAGAGAAAGAGCAACAGGAGGATCAAAACCAGACCGCACAGCCTCAACCAGCACTATCCAATCCTATATCAGCATTCTTTGGTGCTATAGGTAATTTCTTTAAAGGTTTGGGCTCGGCTGTGGCAAGATTATTTCACTCAATAATGGAGACAAGTCATCTTACAAAACCTGATAAACAGGCCACATATGCAACACAAAAACAACAGGGTACTGATAATACTCAAGAAAACGTGAATGCAGCAAAACAAAACAAAGGCACATTCCAAGATGCCGAAAATGAGAGAAGAAACTCCACCAGTCAAAAGGGTAATGGATTAGGCGCCTAATAACACAAGCAAAGTTAAAAGAAGCTCCTCGCACTTTTAACTTTTTCCTGCGCTCCTATGACAAATCCCACATAAATGCGGATTTTAACATCAATGATGCGCCAAAATTAAACCCAGGTATAATTTCAGGATGGTCCGGAGCTCCATCCTGGCGGACTGGATTTAAATGCTCAAGATTGCCCCCGGCAATGTTGTTTATACCATTTAATACTGGTGCCGGATTTAAGATTTCAAACCCGGGATTTTGGTCTTGCTGAGGATGCTCCTCTTCATTTACTATGAATTCAACCCCTTCGTTGTTGATTGCAATACCTACAAATTCCTTTCTTGGTATACTATTCATACTAAATATTTGATTTGCCTTGACTTTAAGTGATGTTAGATCTTTCATACATTGCATAACGCATTCAGTATTTTTGGTATCTAGACTGGAAATCTTGCTTAATATCTCCTCCCCTTCCTGTGTTGCCATTTCTACCCTCCCCTCACTGTCAAGTAGAACTTTTTGCGCATATTTTAATTTGAGAGATACGTCATTGGATTCCTGGTATAAATCTGCAATGTCTTTGTGAGGTTTGCTAACAATCGATACTACGCATAAAAATCCACCCCAAAAAGTTACCTGATTAAATATTCCAAAACTAATGAAGCCAAGGTCAATTATGGTTTGAATCCCAACGCATTCAAGGGAGTAAGATAATGCAGTTAGACAAGAAAAGGTAATAGATGCTGAAACCACAATGGTTGTTAATAAACTATAAGCATCCCATAGATGTGAGATTGCCTCTCCGGCTTTTTGTGGAAATGTTTTATAAACCTTCTCCATTAAAGGTAGGCTTTCTTCGACTTCTTTAAACTCTTCTAAAATATTATTACAATGTTTTTGAAAAATTTTCACTTTATCATTTTCGAACCATTGATTATCCTCCATAATCATCGAATTAATATCGATAGAAAAATTATCATCCCAGTTATCTAGGTTTATATTTGCAAATTCTGGGTTATCGGCTATATATTTTTTGACTTGAGCAAGTTCTGCTGAGTTATGAATTTGATCCATTTGTTCTTTTAATTCCGTGAACCCTTTTGGTAAGGAAGTCATAAACTTTAACTGAATAACTATATCCTTCTCTAATGTAGTCAATTCCCCTTCTTCCACATCTCCATGATTGATTAGAAAATCTTTTTGGGTCTCGATCGTATTCTCTAATTCTCTATAAAAATTAGCACAGGTTTTTTTTGTATGTTTTAATTGGAGCCAAAAACTATCCAGTTTAGTAGGGATTGCCCTTAACCCATATTCATAACTCTTCAAACTAACGGATAATTGATGAGACACACTCCAAAAAGCAATACTTCCTAAGGCGTTTGGCAAACTTGAGATATCAAAAACTAGCACTTTAATGTCTTTTACAGACAGTAAATACTCCAATGTTGTTGTAAGGGCGGATGTAAGAGTAAAAACTAAACTTGCGGAAAAAAGTAACTTTGCGGACGTTCTGAATGTGTTATCGTTTAAATTCTCTAGATCTTTCCTTAATTTGCCCATTTTATTAAAAGTCTCTTCAACTTGGTCGCTGACGTAAATCATTTGATCTGTTAGGTGCTCACACTTTGAGGTAAGATATTTTTTATTGGTTATCATTTATAAATTTTTAAGTGGTATTATGTTATTAAATTTAAATATAATGTATTTATTTATTTTTATTGCATAGTTTAGATAGATAAACTCATTAAATTTTAGCCAAGTATAGAATAAATTCATATTGTAATAATGTCAATATATTCATCGCGCTTATTTTTTTTCGAGTGATGGCGGGTTGATTAAATATTTAATATATATATTATTTTCACTTGCTGCAAAATTTTTATAACCAAACTCCATAGACTATAGGTTTTTTATGAAAAAAGTCTTGCTTACCAGAGATCTGGCGCAAAATCAAAAAATTATCAACGCTTTACCGGAAAATAAATATAAGTTTTACCATGAACCTATGATTGAATATTCCAAAGATTTAGATCTGATTAACTCACTCAAAACCAAACTTAATGGGGAAACTATTATAATAACAAGCCCATTTGCAGCTAAAATTGTAGCTGAAAATTTTGCCCACAATAATCTATCAGCTTATGTAGTTGGCCAGCATTCCAGCTATATATTAAAAAAAGCAGGAATAGAGGTGATTTTGTGTGCAGAATCAGCTGAAAAATTGGTGACCTCTGCCCCCTCCTATCCTAAGATTTCGGATCTTATTTACCTAAGAGGCTCTAATATAACTCAAAATATTCCATTCGCTCCTACAGAATATACGATATATGCCACTAATTACCGAAAAAAATTCGGACCAACTACAGCAAGATTAATTCTAGACAAAGAAATTAACATCATCACTTTTTTTTCTGAAAATTCTGGCCTTGCTTTTTTGGAATGTTATAATAATTTACTGAGAGATCTAAGCATCAGCGCAGAAACAAATGGCAAAAATACTTACCTAAATGATGTAGTTTTTTTATGCTTCAGCCAGAAAATTGCGTCAATTTTTTTCAAAGTAAATCTTAAAGCAAAAGCCTCATGTAAGCCAAATTTAGATAATTTCTTGCAGTTATTTTTAGATGAACTATAGTGTTATCAAGAGCTTTCTTGGGATAAGATATTACCTTGAGACTTAAATCATCGAACAAATCCGAGACTGTGAATTATATAACTATAAAACAAATGCGATTATGAAAAAAATACAGAAAATAAACCAGTTTAATTACTACGGAACTTATATTTTGATTTTGCGCGAGATAAAAAGATTTATGAAGGTCTATAATCAAACTATTATAGCCCCAATTATAACAGCGCTGATTTTTTTATCTATCTTCGCACTCGCTCTTGGAGATGGTGATAAAAAAATTCACAATGTCCCCTTTATAGATTTTATTGGATATGGTCTAATAATAATGACTATTATGCAAAATAGCTTCGCTAACTCCTCTTCTTCCCTTATCATGGCCCGGGTATTGGGTTACGTGAATGACATATTAATGACACCATTTGAAGGCCTTGAGCTTGTGTGCGCCTACACTGCGGGTAGCATCGCAAGGGGGTTTCTCGTTGGCGCTATCCTATCATTAGTTCTCTCGGTTTTCATAGAGTTTAGAATTCATGATATATATTTGCTATTTTCCTATGCTCTGCTTGCTACAATTTTTATGTCTATTCTTGGGACTTTGTCCGCTCTAATCACGGATAATTTTGACCAAAACTCAGCCATAACAAGCTACATAATTACCCCTTTATCGTTTCTCTCTGGAACATTTTATTCAATCCACTCACTTCCAAAATGGGTGCAAACCATTAACTTATACAATCCATTCTTTTATATAATAGATGGTTTTCGGTACTCTATTATTGGCGAGTCTGATGGGAATATTTTTTTTGGTATTTCATATTTAACGCTCCTAGCAATCATTTTCGGTATAATGACTGTAAAAATCATAGATTCTGGGTGGAAACTGAAGCCTTAATTCATATTTTTTGACAAAAAACAAAATATCGGCTTGACTTTGGGTAAAGTAGATGATATTACATTTTCATGTGAACCAAGTATGTATATAAAGAGTTATGTAACGCTTAAATCTTAGTTTTGTTTCTAGTTATATATAATACCATTTCCAAGATTAAATTGGACAAATAAATTTTAGGAAAAGCCTTCGGAACTTATATAAATACGTGAGAATGAGCGAGTCCCACGAGATTTGTTTGGATCATTTAAAAATTGGAATTGGTATAAGGTGCAGAAAATTTTATATAAAAATTCACAACCTAAATGGGGACGTAGCTCAGGGGTAGAGCATCTGCTTTGCACGCAGAGGGTCGGGGGTTCAATTCCCTTCGTCTCCACCATTTCCTTCTATTATATTTTATTCACCCTTCTCCAAACCCACTCTCTCTATTTCAATCCCGAATCTTCCTTTTTTATTTCACTTCCATTAGGGCGGGAATTAATAAAAAAAACTGGACACCTCTTTTCACGAGGATGACAGATTGACCATATTTTCCTCGCTTTCTCATTCCTAATTAGTCCTACGCCCTCCCCGCAGACTCATTTATCACTTTCGCAAAATGTGATTTTTGGCGCAAAAATGATATTTTTATAAAATTTTTTTTGCTAGGATCTTGTAATTTGAAATAACTATACCTATATGTAGTCTATAGTTAAGTTTAAAAAAAGGAAATAATTATGGGAAAAGTTATTGGAATCGATTTAGGAACCACAAATTCTTGCGTTGCATTAATGGAGGGAAAAGAGCCAAAAATCATAGCAAATCTTGAAGGTCTTAGAATTACACCTTCTATGGTTGCATTTACAAATAATAATGAAGTATTGGTGGGCGAGCCAGCAAAAAGACAGGCTGTCACAAACCCAAAAAATACTATTTATGGTCATAAAAGACTTATCGGTAGAAGGTTTACTGACCCAGCTGTCAAACAAGATCAAGATTTAGTGCCATATAAAATTATCGATGTTGGTGGTGATGCGTGGATTGAAGCTAATGGACAAAAATATTCACCAAGCCAGGTGGCTGCATTTGTTTTGCAAAAAATGAAGGATACAGCGGAAAGCTTTCTTGGCCACCCAGTTACTCAGGCGGTTATTACAGTTCCTGCTCATTTTGACGATGCTCAAAGACAGGCTACAAAAGATGCCGGGAAAATTGCGGGTCTTGAGGTTCTTCGTATTATAAATGAACCAACAGCTGCTGCTCTTGCATATGGTTTTGATAAATCTGGAAATAAAACTATCGCAGTTTATGACCTTGGCGGAGGAACATTTGATATATCAATCCTAGAAATAGGAGATGGTGTATTCGAGGTAAAATCTACAAACGGCGACACTTTCCTCGGCGGTGAAGATTTTGACATTAAAATCTTGGATTATTTAATAGATGAGTTTAAAAAACAATCAGGTATTGATTTAAGAAATGATCCACTTGCACTTCAAAGATTAAAAGAAGCAGCCGAGAAGGCCAAAAAGGAATTATCATCAGCTATGCAAACAGACATTAATCTGCCATACATTACAGCAGATAGCTCTGGCCCTAAGCACCTCAATATCTCCCTCACTAGAGCAAAACTAGAGGAGCTTGTAGATAATCTTATCGCAAAAACAATAGATCCATGTAAAATGGCGCTAAAAGATGCTGGCCTTAAACCTTCTGATATTCAAGAAGTAGTTCTTGTTGGCGGAATGACTCGTATGCCTAAAGTTATCGAAAAAGTAAAAGAATTTTTTGGAAGAGAGCCAAATAGAAGCGTAAACCCAGATGAAGTTGTTGCAGCGGGTGCTGCTATTCAGGGCGGTGTTCTACAAGGAGACGTAAAAGATGTATTGTTACTTGACGTAACCCCACTTTCTCTTGGAATTGAGACATTAGGCGGTGTGTTTACTAAGTTAATCGATAGAAATACTACCATCCCTACAAAGAAGAGTCAGGTTTTCTCTACGGCAGATGATAATCAAACCGCTGTGACAATCAGAGTTTTCCAAGGTGAAAGGCAATTTGCCACCGATAATAAATTGCTTGGCCAATTTAATCTAGAGGGTATTCCACCTTCACAAAGAGGAATGCCTCAAATCGAAGTTACATTTGATATAGATGCAAACGGTATTGTAAGTGTTTCTGCAAAAGATAAAGCTACCGGAAAAGAGCAAAAAGTTACAATACAAGCTTCAGGCGGATTATCTGATGAAGAAATCCAGAAGATGGTGAAAGATGCAGAAGCAAATGCAAGTGAGGATAAAAAAAGGAAGGAATCTATTGAAGCAAAAAATAGAGCAGATAGCCTTATTTACTCAACAGAAAAAAGCTTAAAGGAACATGAGGATAAAATCGATCAACAGCTTAAGCTTGAGATTGACGCAGCAATTAGCGATCTGAAAAAAGCAATCGAATCTAACGATGTTGACCTAATAAACAAGAAAATAGATGCTTTATCTGAAGTTTCTATGAAAGTTGGTCAGGCTATTTATCAAGCTTCATCAGGCTCTGACTCCTCAGGTGGAGGAGACAATGCAGGAACTTATGAGGCAAATAACGATGCCAAGGATGCAAAGTTTAAGGATGTCTCTTAAGTTAATATGAGTATGGTTTATAGACTATATAGTTCACTATATGGTCTATAAACTTACTCTATTTTTATGCCTATATGGAGAGCGAAAAAGAATTTTCGTACCCTCATAAAATTAGCAAAAAGTCAGATAAATAAATATTCAATTAATTATGTCAAAACAAGATTATTATTCAGTACTCGGGGTTGAAAAATCTGCAAGTTTAGATGAGATAAAAAAATCCTATCGAAAGCTCGCAATGAAGTATCACCCAGATCAAAATAAAGACAATAAAGAAGCTGAAGGGAAGTTTAAGGAAATTTCAGAAGCTTACGAAGTGCTGAAGGATGATCAAAAAAGAGCAGCTTATGATAGGTTTGGCCACGATGCTTTTACAAGAGGTGGCGGAGGCGGAGGGGCTCATGGTCACGGAGGTGCAGGCTTTTCCCAGGGGTTTGGCGGGTTTTCTTCTCAGGGTTTTTCTGGGGATTTTTCTGATATTTTTGGAGATTTCTTCGGAGATGCAATGCATGGGGGCAGAAGAGGTGCCAAAAGATCTATGCAAGAAAGAGGGTCTGATTTAAGATATAATTTATCAATAACATTAGAAGAGGCTTTTAATGGCGTTGAAAAATCTATTAGCTTTGCAACTCATGAGAAATGCACAAGTTGCAGCGGAAGGGGTACAAATTCTTCAGAATCTACTACCTGCCCTTCTTGTCATGGGCAAGGTATGATTAGAATGCAGCAAGGTTTTTTTGCTATAGAGCAGCAATGCGGGGTGTGCGGCGGCGCGGGACAGGTTATTAAAGACCCATGTAGATCATGCTCAGGCAATGGAAGGGTTCACAAACAAAAAACAATCAGCGCATCAATACCAGCAGGCATTGAAGATGGAAATAGAATCAAATTTACAGGAGAAGGAGAAGCTGGCCTCCGGGGCGGGCCGGCTGGAGATTTGTATGTTTTTGTTAATATAAAACCTCATGATTTATTTAAAATAGAGGGTACTGATATTCACTGCATGATCCCTATAAGCTTTAAAACCGCTGCGATGGGCGGGGAGATCGAAATCCCAACTATCGAAAAAACAGGTGTGAGTCTTACAATTCCAGAAGGAACTCAAAACGGCGATAAATTAAAGCTAAAAAATAAAGGTATGAGCAAAGTTCGCTCATCTTCAAGAGGAGATATGATCGTCCATATTTACGTTGAGGTTCCAAAGAATCTCACAAAAACACAAAAAAAGCTTCTTGAAGAATTTGACAGCGAAACCCCTAAGCCATCCGAAACTACCTTTTTTCAAAAAATGAAAAATCTCTGGGGTAAATAAAAGCAAACCTGGGTCCAAGCCAAGGCTTTTAAAGCCATAACGCTGAAGGCCTTAGTTTGCATTACCCCAAAACAAGTGTTCACAAAATTGCTATTTTAATATATAGAAATTATCAAAACTTATTTCGACATGTTGCCCAGCAAGATCTTCCAAGTTAAAAACCCGTACGAAATCTTTAGCAAAACGTATATTTTCTATTCCTCTATTGTCTTTTATGTGAAGGGTAACTGGATCTTGTCCGAATGAATGATCGCTACTTAATCGATTATTTATGGCCTCTACCAGACCTTTATCCCCTTCCACAACGATATATTTTAGTAATGATAAATCTGCGAGAGCTTCATGTTCAGTGAGCAATTTAGTAATATCAGGTTTTCCTTCAAGGCATGCCAGGTGCAAAGGAGTATAGCCATCATTATCTGCCTTATTAACCTCAGCTCCATATCCAATTATACCAGGTTCCGAAATTAACTGAACAAAAGCAATTTTTTAGGACTCACCTCTCCCGCACCTATTATCTATAGGCTTACGCAGGCTCGCCTTTAAATTGCATTTGTTCAATTTAATTTGGGATCTGGTATTAGTTGTATGAATTCATTTTCACAATCCTGATTTAAAAACAAATTTTCAACTATTAATTTACGCATCCTTTCTGTAGCCTCAGAAGGCGTCATGTTATTATTTTGAGCCTGTATGCTTACTAAAAAAGAAATTTTCCATAGAGTAAATAAAAAACCTTGTGAATCACCTCGCTTTGCTCGTGATGAAGGTGCGAATTCGCGCCTCCGAGGCAATAACAAAAAATGATAAAGAAGGTCAGCGTAATCCTCATTATATAAATGTTTTATTATTCCAAAAAATAATATATATTTTATATAATATTAGTTCGGTAGCACAAGATCTATGGTTATAGAAAAATTATCCCAGGATGCATCAGTTGCTCTTGGGTTGAAAGCTCAGGCAAAGCTTGCTCTTGCACGCATTGGAATCAAAACTATCTCAGATCTTCTCTTATATAAACCAACATACTACATACAGCGCGCCATAAATCCCAATTTATCCAAACTGACAAATCAAGAGGAAGTTGTCATCAAAGTCAAAATCATAGAAATATCGCTTCCTAAAAAAAAATCAGGAATTACCAAGGTTGCCTGCTCTAATGAAACCGGTTCAATTACATTAGTATTTTTCAAAATACATCAGTTTATGAAACAAGTTTTGCAAGTAGGAAAATATATTAGCTGCTCAGGTAAGGTGGAATTTTATGACCATTTGCCCCAGATACTTCATCCGGAAATTATTTTTGACCTCTCTTTCATAACCAAATTTGAGCCAAGATATGGCCTGACATACGGCCTTACAAATAACCAAATAAGGCAGTATATATCAAAGTATATAACTATAGCAAAATCTCTGCCAGAATGGCTTCCTCGTGAAATAATAACCCAAAATGGGCTACCTTCTTTTTTTGAAGCGCTAAGCTGGACTCACTTTGCTACTGATTCTGAAAAAATCGAAAAGGCAAATTTTAGGCTAAAATTGGACGAAGCTTTATCGAACCAAATCGGTTTTAAGCTCCTTCGCCGGAAATCACTTGCGCAAAAAAATAGGATATTTCAGCCTGACGTCGCTTTGCAAAAAAGAGTAATGAGTAGGTTTGGGTATAGCCTTACAGAGAGCCAAAGGGATGTTATTCTCTCCATTCAGAAAGATCAGGCAAGTTATGGTCAGATGATGAGAATGGTTCAGGGTGATGTTGGGGCGGGTAAGACAATAGTTGCTCTTCTCTCTTCTATAAATGTTTTAAGAGAAGGGGGTCAGGTTGCCCTCCTTGCTCCCACTGAGGTGCTTGCCACTCAGCATTTTAACTTCATATCTAAGATGCTAGAGGGGGAAGGATACGAAATTGCACTAATAACTTCAAGGCCAAATTCAAAAAATCGAGATAAGCTTTTGGAATCTATTTCAAGCGGGAGGGCCCGCTATATCATAGGTACTCACGCAATCTTTACTGCAGATATAAAATTTAATGACCTAGCTTTTGTTGTTATTGATGAGCAGCATAAATTTGGAGTTCAGCAGAGGATGGAGATAATAAACAAAGGAAATGTCCCCGATGTTTTGATCATGAGCGCAACCCCCATTCCAAGAACCCTTTCAATGACCCAATTTGGCGATCTTGCTATGTCCAGAATCACCCAAATCCCGAGTAATAGGAAAATTATTCAAACCTTTGTCTCAACTTTTGCAAAAATGGATGATATAATTAAAGCTATATCAACAAGGCTAGCAAAGGGCGAGAAAGTGTATTGGGTATGTCCTTTGATTGAGAGCAAGGAGAATAGCTCATCCGAAAATTCTGATTTGATCAATAGATCTGAATTTTTAAGATCCATTTTTGGCGACAAGGTATCCCAGCTTCACGGCGGGATAAATCCGGAGAAAAAAAACGAAATTATAGCCCAGTTTAGAGGCGGAATTTCCCCCTTGCTTGTTTCTACCACCGTTGTTGAAGTCGGCGTTGATGTGCCAGATGCAACCCTAATTATCATCGAAAATGCAGAAAAGTTTGGCCTTGCTCAGCTTCATCAACTAAGAGGAAGGGTGGGTAGAGGCGAAATACAATCTAGCTGTATTCTTTTGAGAGGCGAAAGACTTTCTGAAATAGCAAAAGAGCGTCTCAAAATCATGAAAGAATCGAGTGATGGTTTCTTTATAGCAGAAAAAGATCTAGCGCTAAGAGGTGAAGGTGAATTTTTTGGAGAAAAACAAAGCGGAGATCAAAATTTCAGATTCCTTGATATAGCAGAAGACGCGGATATAATAGAAATAGCATCAAACATAGCAAATAAAGAAGATGACATGGAAAAATATAATATTCTAATGACTCTTTTTACCAAAATTGCTGCAAAGCAGGATATTATATTATAAAACCACATAATTTTATGAAAAAACCTTTATGAAAAAACCTGAGATCAATTTTTACGAAGTCACTAACGACAATTTTGAAAAAGTCGTCTGCTCTCTCATAGAAAAATGCTATAAAACTGGAATAAATACTCTAGTTCACACAGAGGACGAAGGAATGCAGGAAATACTCAATAAAATGCTCTGGACCTTTAGCCAAAAATCATTCATTCCCCATGGAAGCATATTAGATGAGAGAATAGAGGATCAGCCAGTGCTCATATCTCATAAAACAGAAAATTTCAATCAATCAAAACTTCTAGTAATGGTGGCAGGGGCTTATATGAACCCAGAAGAATATGAAAGAGTTTTTATAGTTTTTTTCAACCAAAGCGAGGTTCAGAAAAATCTAGCACGCAAAATTTACCAAGACCTCAAAGCGCAGGAACATAATATTTGCATCTACAAGCAAAATATCACAGGCACTTGGGATAAGAATAGGTGAAGTTTTCTTATTATCACCTTGTGTCATTCCCCGCTTGACACAGATATAAAAATAGCATAATACCATTTCCAAGATTAAATTAGACAAATGAATTTTAGGGCTAGCCTTCGGAGCGTATATAGATACGTTAGAATGAGCGAGTCCTAAGCGACAATTTGTTTGGATCATTTAAAAATTGGAATTGATATAATACCCAAGGCAGATTGAGTACATAATATAAATGAGGTTTTATGCTAGATGCTTTTTCGCAAAATTTACTCTCACCATCTGTCCTATTTTTTGCTCTGGGGGCTTTTGCTGGATATTTAAAGTCTGACCTTTCTGTTCCAGAAAGTATGGGTAGATATTTAAGTGTATATTTAATGATGTCTATAGGTTTTACTGGGGGCGTTTCGGTCATTAGCATCGAGCATTTTTCCTCTGAAATTGTGCTAACAATTTTTAGCGGTATATCATTGAGTTTTATAATCCCCTTTTTAGCTTATTTTTTAATCATCTTAACGACAAAGATAGATAAGCCAACTGCAGCAGCTTTATCTGCTCATTACGGATCTGTTAGTATCGTAACTTTTGCTGCTTCTGTTAACTTCCTCCTACTTCACCAGGAATCATATTCTGGGTATATGCCGTCTATCCTTGCGCTCATGGAAGCTCCAGCAATTTTATCTGGCTTATATATAGCGCATAGATTTGCCCCAGAGACAAATATTCACACAAAAGAAGAAAACAAACTCGCAAGTGAAATTTTTGCAAATGGAGCAGTTCTGCTAATTTTGGGCTCATTTTTTGTAGGGTGTATTTCTGGGCAAAATGGTCTTGCAAAAATTGCCCCATTTTTGGTGAGTCCCTTCCAGGGGATTGTATGTATGTTTATGCTCGATCTCGGTTTAATCGTTACCAAAAATATCCAAAATTTGCGCAAAATCAAGGCTCCCCTTATTTTCTTTGGACTATATATGCCGCTTGTAAATGCTGGAATTGCCCTTTTGATCGCATATGCAATTGGACTCAAGTCCCCAGATGGGCTGTTATTCATGACTTTAGTCGCGAGTAGCTCATATATTGCTGTTCCTGCTGCTATGAAACTCGCCCTCCCCGAGGCAAAGGCTTCGGTATATTTGCCAATCAGCATAGGAGTTACTTTTCCATTTAATATTATCTTAGGAATCCCATTATATTATAGTATGTCTAAATATTTTCTTGGATAAATTTCACGATTATATCCAGTTAATAAATTTTAATATTGCAATTAAATTCATTTTAGTATAGAATAGCCGAATTAACCATTTTAGTTTTTTTGCATATGACTGATGATTTAGAAAATAAAAACGACATTCTTACGGATATTAGGTATATTTGTAAAGTAACCCCAATTATTACCGACTCTCTTCAAAGAGGTTGTGATGTAGCTCAGCTGCCTAATGGCGATATAATAGTTACTGAGACAAAAGTTGTGAACACTCAGTATAGCTGGGATGAAGGAAAGATCAAAATGGTTAGAGCAACAAGGCTTTAGAAAGCCTAATACTCTGGAAGAGTTATTTAGTTCCATTACTATATTACCATAATATTGCACCACAAATTCTTGCCGGATTACTCATTTAATGATATATGTTCTTATTCTATAAATTACGTATGTTATATAAATGAAAGTAGTCACTCGCTTCGCACCTTCCCCTACCGGTTATCTTCATATTGGCTCCGCCAGGACCGCCTTGTTCAATTATCTGTTCGCAAGGCATTTTGGAGGTAGTTTCTTGCTCAGAATCGAGGATACTGACTTTGAAAGATCTACTACTGAATCTTGCGATGCTATAATAAATGGCCTTAAATGGCTTGGCATCTCTCATGATGGCGAGATTGTATATCAGTCTAAAAATGCTACAAGACACAGAGAAATCGCTCTTGATTTACTAAAAAAGGGTGCTGCTTATAAGTGCTTCATGAGTCAAGAGGAAATAAACCACTTAAGACAAGAAGCCACAGATTCTGGAAAATCATTTTTGCTAAACAGTCCATGGAGGGATGTTTCTGAGGGCGATCATCCAAAAAATCAAAATTTTGTTGTAAGAATTAAGGCTCCACGTATTAGTGATTCAATTATTTATGATATAGTTCAGGGTGAAGTCCGAGTTGCAAATGAAACCCTAGATGACATGGTTCTTTTAAGGAGTGATGGCAGCCCAACATATATGCTTGCCGTTGTAGTTGATGATCATGATATGGGAGTTAGTCACATCATAAGGGGGGATGACCATTTAAATAATGCTTTTCGCCAGAAGCTTATTTATGAGGCTATGGGGTGGGAGATACCAATTATGGGTCATATACCGCTCATTCACGGGCCTGATGGCGCAAAATTATCCAAAAGGCACGGTGCAGTTGGGGTGGGTAGTTATGAAGATATGGGATATTTATCTGAGGCCTTAGCAAGCTATCTTGTTAGGCTTGGCTGGAGCCACGGGGATGATGAAATAATAAGCATTCCAGATGCCATTAAATGGTTTGATGGAACTCATATTGGAAAAGGTCCATCCAGGCTAGATTTTGCAAAAATGCGGCATATTAATAGTGTATATTTAAGAAATAAATCTACAGAAGATTTGATGAAAATCATACAAAAAGAATGGCAAAAGGAGAAAATAGAGCTAGACGATACAACAAAAAGAAATCTCACAAGATCTATGGATGAAATCAAGGTTCGCTCATCTTTATGCGGGGAATTAAGTGATATTGCAAAGATTTATCACTCAAAAAATCTACCCCCCCTTTCGGAAGAAGCTATTGCGATTATTCAATCTCAGGGCCACTTATTCATTTCTGAATTAGCAGATTTTATAAAAGAAAAAAACTGGCAAAATAAAGATGAAATTAGCGAATCATTTAAAGAGCTAGCAAAAAATAGAGGCGCAAAACTTGGAGATATTATGATGGTTGTTAGGTGCATGATTACCGGCAAGTCTGCAGCACCAAGTGTTTTTGAGATAATAGATATAATAGGAAAGGATGTCTGCCTTGAGAGGATTCACCACGCCCAAAAGACTATATCATAGAGCAACAAGGGATAAATGAGTAAAAGCAACACAGGAAAAATCAGTGAGTTAGAGAAAAGGCTAGAATATGTTTTTGATGATAAAAACCTAATTACAGAAGCCCTCACTCACTCATCTTTAAACGTTACAAAACATGATAGAAATAACGAGAGAATGGAGTTTTTGGGCGATAGCGTTCTTGGCATGATCATTACTGAGGATTTATATAAAAACTATAAAAAATCAAAGGAAGGTAGTTTATCGACTATGAGATCTAGACTTGTTTCATCTAGTGCTATTTGCTTTGTCGCAAGAAAAATCAGCCTTAGGGAATTTTTAATATTATCGCAAGGAGAAGAAAAAAACGGAGGTAGGGATAATCCTCGTAACCTTGAAAATGCTATGGAGGCAATTATAGGTGCTATATATCTTGATTCGGGGTATGATATGGCGAAAAAGATTACTCTACATCTTTGGCAAGATCTTGCAAATAATAAAGATCACCTGGAAATTGACTCCAAAAGTTTATTGCAGGAATGGGTGCAATCCAATAAACTAGGGCTTCCTATATATCAAATTATCTCATCCTCTGGCCCTGAGGATGATGTTACTTTTTCTGCCCGCGTTACAGTAAAAAATTTTGGCTCAGAAACTGGCGAAGGGGGCAAGAAGAAGGACGCAGAAAAGAAGGCGGCCCTAAAATTTTTGAAGAAATATACAAAATTATTAGAGCGAGAAAATTAGGTTCTGTGTATACTTCTATGTAA
Organism: Rickettsiaceae bacterium; assembly: GCA_033761815.1. Classification (GTDB taxonomy): domain Bacteria; phylum Pseudomonadota; class Alphaproteobacteria; order Rickettsiales; family Rickettsiaceae; genus JANRKH01. The sequence continues at coordinate 48,274 of JANRMF010000070.1, read as the reverse complement.
TAGAGGAATTTATAGGCATTTTCGCCCGCAGAAACGCAAGGTGTATAGGGTATACATGCGTTTCGAGGCGCGAAAATAACGACTAAATTACCTATTAGGGGAGTGAATCAGAACCTAATGCACAATAGGAATTTGATCCCATTTTGTAGTATATTCGGGAGATCTAAATTCACTTTTACCCACCCATTTATACTTCACTCCTTGAGATAAGAAAAAAATCACATTTTTTCCAGATTTGGAATTTGCGCGATCAATTAATTCCATTAATTGATCCCTCTCGCATGAAGCCACAGACTTTCTGTCAGATATTTCTAACTGCTTCTGATCTTTATTCTCGAGGGAGCATAATACTATACTAGCCTTTTTATAAGAATACCCACTCTTGTAAACCCTACCTAAAGCCCTTTTTGCAGCGCTGATAATGGAGGAAGTGAGTGAGGTAGGGGGGTTAATATACTCAAGCGCACTTGCTACATATGTTTTTGTCGCTTTAGAATTGAGCATCGCAGGTGCATAATCCTGACGGAGAACCGGACCAAGAAATTGTTTATCATCATCCTGAGATTTTTTTTGAAATTCTAGTTCTGAAGTGAAGGACTCCTTTTTCAATGATGAGGGATCACTCAATTTTACCATAGGATCCTCAACTGGATTGACTATATGCTGATTGTGCAAGTCACAATTTCGTTGCAGTTGGCCTGGGGTAAGGAGTTTCGAAAGAAGTCTATTATTAAAGTGGGGCAATGGGCGCTCCTCATCCTCATAATTTGCCGCAGTATCAAATAAAGATAATTGGGCAGTTTTATTAGAATATAGCACTTTCTCTGGTGTAATTAATTGTGCACAAAGGTAACTTAAGTGAGGTGAATAATTTTCTGAGTTTTGCGGGCCACAAGGTGTATTTGAGTTGAGAAGCCTTACTTTCTCACGCGCCCTCTCCGGTGCTACCTCCCGAACCCTCTCCGGCACCCTCTCCGACGCACCCTCCCGCACCCTCTCCGCTGCTACCTCCTCACTTCCCGATTCCGCGCGCATTATGCCACGCAGCGCCGCACTCTCTAAGCCTCTGGGCTCCTCCGTTACTTCTGCCTTGCTACCTGGAGCTCCACTTCCAGGCTCTGCCGCACTCTGACTTCTCTCTACTGAGACTCCCTGCCCCTCCAGCAATACTCTGACGCCACACCCCTTTTTGCCCCCGGAGCCGGATGTCAGAGATTCTTGTTCATCTAATCCTCCCACTCCATCTACAAGCTCTTGTCCATCTGCAGACCCTCCTCTATCTGCAACTTCTCGCGCCTCTGATACATCACCCCACTTTGCTCTACTCTGGCGCTCCTTCGCTGCTACCTCCTCACTTCCCGATTCCGCGCGCATTATGCCACGCAGCGCCGCACTCTCTAAGCCTCTGGGCTCCTCCGTTACTTCTGCCTTGCTACCTGGAGCTCCACTTCCAGGCTCTTCTAGAATCTCATAATTTTTGGCGCCTTTTGAATAATAGCTTGTTCTAATGTAAACACATACTTCATTGGTAACGCTATTCTGGGCTCTTAGTTTTACAGCAGCTCTTGCCGCAAACTCTGAAATTATATATTCCAAATCCTCTTTTTCATGAATATCGCAGGAGAAGCTACGAGAAACTGATATGGATTTTTTAGCATCCCTCAGATTTTCTATTTGAAAACACTGGACTCCCTTTAATTCATATTGGAGTTTTTGTCCTGTGATTTTGAGGTATTTTCTAACCAGCACCGAGTCCATATCTCGAAATTCTAGGGCTGTTTTTACATGGAGCTTGTGCAGTGTTTTTGCCAAATTTTTCCCAATACCCCAAATTTCTGAAACATCAATAGCAGATAAAGCATTATATTGAGATTGTAAATCCAGCAATGAGTGGACACCTTCGCTGCTTTTACGGGCAAAAATCTGGGCAACTTTTGCAAGACATTTGGTTGTGCTTACTCCTATAGAAACCGGTATCCCAACTTCCTTTAGAATTCTTGCTCTAATTTTTGATACATAACCCAAAACTTGATCAAAAGGTATATGGGAGATATCTATAAATGCTTCATCTATTGAATAAATCTCAATTTCAGAAGAAAATTCTTGTAAAATAGTCATTATTCTTAAGGACATATCTCCATATAAAGGAAAATTTGCAGAAAACACTCTTACTCCATTTTGTTTACAAAAATCTTTGACTTTAAAATATGGATCAAATTTTAACCCAAGTTTCTTTGCCTCATCGGAGCGTGATATGATGCAGCCATCATTATTAGAAAGAACAACCACTGGCACCTGATTTAAGGATGGGTTAAAGACCCTTTCGCAAGAGACAAAGAAATTATTACAATCAATGAGTGCGATTAATGACATAAATAATACTCACACATATTGATGTATCACGCTTGTGACTACGCCCCAAATTATCAAATCCTGCTCAGCTGCGATTGTGAGATCTGGGTAATTCGGATTTTCAGCTACTAGTTTTATTGTACCATTTTTTTTATATAGTCTTTTAACCGTTAGTTCCGAATTGACTGCTGCTATCACAATTTTATTATGCCTTGCCTCTATGCTTTTATCTACTATTAATATATCCCCCGCATATATATGAGCTCCTATCATAGAATCTCCGCTAACTCTTACAAAAAAAGTAGAAGTTGGTTTTGGAATTAAATATTGATTCAAGTCTAACCTTCTTTCTATGTTATCATCAGCTGGAGATGGAAAGCCTGCGGAAACGAGACTATTATATAAAGGAAGCTCATAAGTAGAATGAGGTATTTCAAATTGGTCATATTCTATTGAATATGTCTCGACTTTGCCTGGGAGAGACTCATTTAAGGAGTTGTGTTTCGCAAAAGAACCTTCTATTACTAAAGAACTATCTTGATTATGCATATGTTTTGTAAATTGCGCCTCTCTAATAAATATGTCTATTTGCTCAATCATATCTACCGGAACTCTAATTGGTTTTGTTTGGCAGGAATATTTTCCTATTCCCTTTGGCCTTCCAGATCCATCTCTTCTTCCTCCTCGAGATTGCATATTAGTAACCCTTGAAAATTTGTTCATTTGATTAGTGTACACTATTCATTTTCTATAATCAAGTACTTTTTTCTACTTTTTGCGCAAGGAAAAATATTTTTTTCAAAGGGGGAAAAGACATGGGATTAAGTGAATTTTTTAACTCTTGGGGTAAAAAACACAATTATATTGTTACAATATTGACGCAGCTGGATGATAAAACTTAGATCAATTAGATATTCTATTTAAATGAGATATTGCGCACCCTAAGCGCTCTGTTATAATCAAGTTCGTAAGTCATGCTTTTAGGCTGCAGCGAGAATTTTCAATTCAGTATAAGCGTAAATGAAGCGTTTAAGTAGGGCTAATTTGTACTAAATCTTAACAATAGGGTAATATTTATGAATAAAGCTGAATTCGTAAGCTTCATAGCATCCACTCACAATAGCTCAAAAGCTGAAGCCGAGAGAGCATTAAACTTGGTAATCCAAAGTTTCACAGACGCTCTTGCAAAAGGCAATAGCGTAAATTTAGTTGGTTTTGGATCTTTCTCAGTTCAAAAAAGAAAGGCTAGAGAAGGCCGGAATCCTAAAACTGGTGCAAAAATGCACATTGCAGCATATAAGCAACCTGCATTTAAAGCTGGAAAGAAATTAAAAGATGCTTGCAATTAGACCTACTGAATAAAGGGCAAAATTCGCCCTTTTTCTCCGGGTTTATAATAGGCAATTATCTATTCAATATGACTTAAAAAACAACATCTTTTTTAGCTGTGTTTTTTGTTACTTGAGATTTCCTAGTATCTTTAAAATCTCTTCTCCAAACTCTTGAGCTATTTGCTGACGGAAATATTGTGGTATTTCTGCATGAAATCCATATTTTCTGGCAAAAACATCTTCTGGGATGAATAGTGAAAAAGCGTGCAGAAATAGGTTGGAGAATGGAGTTTTTTGCTCTAAGTATTTTCTATGTCCATATTTTTTATCACCTAAAATTGGGCATCCTAAAGATTTTGCATGGACTCTGATCTGATGCATTCTACCTGTTTTAGGAGTAAATAAGACCAAGGATCTGTGATTATTTTTTGCAAGAACTTCATATTCTGTCTCTGCATAATCCCCTTCATTTGATATTACCTGAATCTGATTTTTAACATCTTTTGTCAGGTAATTTTTCACAATTCCGTTATCCTGCTTAGGTACTCCAGATAAAATAGCAATATATTTTTTTGAGATTGTTTTTGCTGCAAATGATTCTGTGATTTTTTGAGCAGCGCCTCTATTACACGCGATTAAAAATACGCCAGAGGTTGATTTATCAAGCCTGTGACATATTCTGTATCCATCATTAACCATAGAAGGACTTATATCCTTGTTGAGATAATTAATTGCTTCGTCAATTGAAATGCTAAGATTTGTTCCGCCTTGTGATGCTAGCTGAGAAGGTTTATTTATTGCCAATATATTCTCATCCTGAAAAATTTTATATTCACTAAGGATCTTGCTGGCTAAAGCCTTTGACCCGGGGGAAAATTCTTGCTCCTGCAGTGTCTCATTTTGGGCTTCAAATGGAATATATATCTCAACTTCATCATTTGACTTCAGCATATAATTCGCCTTTTGCCGAATATTATTGACTTTAATATCTTTGTTCCTGATGAGCTTTTCAATCATGCCTTGAGTTAAATTTGGATATATTGATTTAACATATCTATCTAATCTCATTTGATTTTCACTAAGCTGAACAATAATTTTTTTACGTTTCATTTATAATTTACTGGTATTTATACAGAGAATATACTACAATGATAATTAGAGCAAACAATAAGTTGTAATAGATGAGAACCTTTATATTGATGCGCCACGGAGATGCCCCAAACTTCTCTGCTAGCGGAGAGTTTATAGATGATTTCGATCGATCTTTGAGCGAGAAAGGCAAGATCGAGACAAAGGCTGCTGCAAAAAAGCTAAGCTCTAAATATAATATTGACTTGATAGTTTCCTCTAATGCTCCAAGATCATACACAACTGCGAAATTTTTGCTAGATGAATTCCCGGACTGTTTCTTTCGCCAAGAAGAAATATTATATAATGGAACAAGTCAATTGATACAGAGATTTTTATGGTCTATTGAAGATGACTTCAAGGTAATTTGCATAATAGGTCACAATCCAACCATCACTGAAATTATCAGAGAGATGAGCAATGGCGAACATTCAGAAACCTTGAAACCTTCGGAGTTTGTCGTAATAAAGGATGAGTAATCCTGACCCCAATGTCCAAGTTCAAACACATGTGAGACAAAAATAAGCTTGTGAATCTGAGCTGAGCGCGCCTCAAGCCTGCTTCAGAAGATCAGATTCACATTACTAATTTATAAAATAAAAAAAGCCTCTAAGATGAGTTTATCAACAACAAAATCAAAGAGGCTCCTATGCAAATATTGGCATTAGCATAAAAATATTTATAAACTAGCGCGCATAGCATGTACACAAGAAGAATTAGATCAGCAAATAACAAACCTCATAAGATTCTCGGAGACTGGGAAATTCTAAAGAGTAGAAAAGTTCCAGATAAGGAAATAGCTGCCATTACTGGTATTAGTAGAGCAACTTGTTATAGACGAAGGAAAGCTTTAAAAACTTACGGCATATCTGGATTAAAAAGAAAAAGCACAAAACCAAGGACATTTAGATCGAGTAACATTTCCTCAAGCATAAGAGATTTAGTGTTGAAACTCAGACTAGAAAGTCCCATTTACGGTAAAGCCAAATTATCAGTAATTCTAGCCAGGGATCACGGCGTCGTAATCTCTGAAAGTTCTGTGGGTAGAATACTGAAAGACCTTGTTGCAAAGGGTAAGGTTAAGAGGTCTATATCTTCACTACCTATAAAAAGAAGAAGAAAATTTACATCTCATGCCAAGAAATGGGAGTATGGAATGAAAGCATCTGGCCCAGGTGAACTGATACAAATTGATCATATGACCGTTACCAAACACAATATTACCATGAGAGAATTTAGAGCTTGGGACCCAGTGACAAAGATAATCGTTGCAGACGTAGTTTCTAATGCAACATCTAATGCTGCTGCCAAATTCTTGCACAAAGTAATAAATGATCTACTATTCCCCGTGAAATCTATTCAAGTAGACGGGGGATCTGAATTTATGAAACACTTCGAAGAAGAATGTCAAAATCTAGGCATATCATTATATGTATTACCACCAAAGAGACCTCAGTGGAACGGTGGGGTAGAAAGAGGTAATAGGATATTTAGAGAAGAGTTTTATGCAAGAAATGATATTAATGCTGATTCTATAGGGGCTTTTAGGCATGAACTGCAGAAAGCTGTAGACAAATATAATACATATAGACCTCATTTCAACTTGAAAGGTCTAACCCCTATGGAATATACTACTAAAATCTTAGCGGCATGATTAGTCTCAAATGATATGAACTTGTACAAAAATCAAAATAAAGCTTGAAAAAACCAGAATGATAGTATATACATGAAGACATGATAAATATAAACGTATCTTTTGCCTGCATTTAAGCAAGTTTAAAATTCCGATTTATCCGAGATATTGACTCAAAAATGCTTTTATGGCCCCTTCGTCTAGCGGTTAGGACACTACCCTTTCACGGTGAAAACACGGGTTCGATTCCCGTAGGGGTCACCATATCTCATTAGATATGCTTTATCTTCACACATAAACTAAAAAACTTCATCAAATTAATTTGTAATTTCTTGTGACCAGAATATTTTTGTTTTACAAAGAAAATAAAGATTTATCGGGAAAATGAAGTATAAACAAATATCTTTCGACCAGTTTTTGAGTTATCAAAAAATAGCCCTCGCAATGCCTTACCCTGAAGGGCATAGTCTGAATTACCTAGAAAAAATTGCGGATTTTGAATCGCTCTCGATGCTGAGAAAAAAAGATTTTTTTTGCGATTATGAAGGTCTATCGTTACTTAGACATCAATTAGAGGAAAATTTTTACAAAAACTCTAACGGGCAAATTTTTTTAAGAACTAATATACCGGACTTTATAGACCTCATATCATCACTTGAGGAAATGATGGAAATTAAACTTCCAGATATAATAGATAATCTTGAGATCATATATGATGTGATTAATCAAACCAAGACTCATAAGAATGTATATATAATAGATTACTGGGGGCTTGATATAAGCAAAATCCATCATCAAAATATAATCATATTCTCATCAATAGAAATTTTATATGGGATTGAGGGGGTAAATATTTGCTGGACACATATAAGGAACGAGGTTACTGCGGATAAAATTAGATCCGCGCTTAGCCATAAGGGGCCGGCATGCTCTGTAATTGCTGAGGTTTACGGACTTATCGCAGCAAGAAATCATAATCTAATTAGAGCTCAGAATGAAAAGCTTATTAGTGAAAATAGGCAGATTTTAGAGTTATTTAAAAATTCACACCACAAAGTAGATTTAAAGATTTCTCAGACTCTTCCGGTAGGGATATTAAAGATAGAAAAAATGACTGAATTTGTTTACTACCTAAAAAGCCATAAATCTATTTTTGCCCATGTAGCAGAAGGAAGCGCAAATAGTATGTACATATTTTTTGGAAAAAAAGAATTTAAGACTGTCTTTGCTGAATTTGCCAACGCAATTGAGTTATATATTTGAGATTATCCTTGATTTAGGAAACTATATACTCAATAATCTCATCAAAAAAAAACTTAGAGTTACAATGGAATTTAAAATAGAAAATTATAATCTACTTCAGGGGCTTATGAGAGCTTGCAATCTTGCTGCTATTGAGTCTTATAAATTAATGGGAAAATCGGATGAAAAAGGGGCAGACTTTCTTGCTGTTAAAGCTATGAGGGAGGCGCTGAATTCGATGGATATTGATGGTAAAATTGCCATTGGAGAAGGAGAGCGAGATGAAGCTCCTATGCTTTTTATTGGCGAAAAGTTGGGTAGCGGCCTTGGTCCAAAGATTGATATAGCAGTAGACCCATTGGAGGGTACTACAATTCTTGCGACTGGCGGCTTTGGGGCTATGTCTGTTATAGCTGCAACAGATAGAGGTGGCTTTTTGGAAGCGCCAGATACTTATATGCATAAAATCGCGACTGGATTTAATTTTCCTGAGCAAATAATAGATTTGGACTTAAGTATAAAGGAGAATCTGACCGCCCTAGCTAAGGCGCAAAAAAAAGATTTGGATCAATTGGTTGTAATTGTCCTTGATCGCCCAAGGCACAAGGAGTTGATCGCTAAAATTAGGGAAGAAAATGCCAGGGTCAAACTTATTAGTGATGGGGATATTTCTGCTATAATACAAACAACATATATGGGTAGAGCAGATTTATATGTTGGAATTGGAGGTGCGCCTGAAGGAGTTCTTTCTGCTGCAGCCCTTCAAACGCTTGGCGGACAGATGTGCGCAAGGCTCATAATTAGAAATGAGGAAGAAAAAGCTAAGACTTTAAAAATGAACATAACTGATTTGGATAAGAAGTATTATTTAAATGACTTAGCATCAGGAGATGTGGTATTTGCGGCAACTGGAGTAACGGATGGCGAGCTACTAAAGGGCGTTAGATACAAGAAAAACATTATTAAGACATATTCCTTGCTGATGAGCGCGCGCCAGAAAACTGTGCAGATGATTAAAACAAAAACATTAATCTAATGCCAATTTCAGTATCGGGTAGAACCTGGAGCGAGAAGAATATAAACGAGAGACTCGTTTATAAATATGTAAAAGATTTTGAGATCTCAGACACTCTTGCAAGAATTATAGTCTCAAGAGAGATACCCGAATCTGAAGTAATGAGTTTTTTGCACCCAAAAATAAGGGATTTGCTACCAGACCCATTTCATTTAAAAGATATGGAGAAAGCTTGCAAGAGAGTTGCAGAGGCTGCTCAAAAAAAAGAGAAAATCATAATTTTTGGAGATTATGATGTTGACGGCGCTACTTCTTCTGCTCTTTTGGTAAGGCTACTTGAGAATTTAGGAGTATCATGCAAGGCTTACATACCAGATAGGATTAAAGAGGGTTATGGCCCAACTATAGAAGCTATGCAAAAATTTAAAAAAGAGGGGGCGGATCTTGTTATAACCGTTGATTGCGGAGTATCGGCTTTTGCCCCAGCATCCTTTGCAAAAGAAATTGGGCTTGATTTAATCATCCTAGATCATCATTTAAGCGAGATAACATTGCCAGATGCTTATGCTATTGTAAATCCGAATAGGTTTGATGAAGAGACCGAATATAAATATCTTGCAGCTGTTGGTGTTTGCTTTTTATTTAGCGTTGGCCTTGTAAGGATTCTAAGAAACATGGATTTTTTTAGGCAAAGGCAGGAGCCAGATCTAATGACACTTCTTGACCTTGTCGCCCTTGGCACAATCTGCGACATGATGCCAGTTACTGGAATAAATAGGGCGTTTGTTGTTCAGGGTCTCAAAATTATGTCAAATGGAAATAACCTTGGCATCAAACTTCTTGCCGAATTTGGAAAAATAGATGGTAAATTTTCAGCCTATCACCTTGGGTTTATAATAGGGCCAAGGATTAATGCTGGAGGCAGAGTTGGGGAATCATTCCTCGGATCTTTTTTGCTTTCAACAAAAGATATGGATGATGCATATCAAATGGCAAGCAAGCTTGAGCAATATAACGAAGAACGTAAGTTAATAGAGCAAGCAATAATCGAAGAGGCGGTCATTATGGCTGAGTCTCAGCACGATAAGCCATACATATTGGTTCATAGTGAAAACTGGCACCAGGGAGTTATCGGGATTGTTGCCGGAAAATTAAAAGAGAGATATCAGAAACCAGCTATAGCTATTTCTGTTGAGTCTGGAATTGGCAAGGCCTCCTGTAGATCTATCAAAGGGATTAATTTAGGGCATAAAATTTCAGAAGCGAAGGAGCTGGGGGTAATTTCATCTGGCGGGGGTCATGCTATGGCAGCAGGGTTTGTTGTGGATATCGAGAAAATTGATGCGCTTAAAGCATTTTTTGATGATGCTATAGGAGTAGATTCTCATCTTGGGGAAGAAAATAATAGAAAATTCTATGATGCCATCGTCTCCCCCGGCGGGGTAACAATTGAGCTTGCAAAAGAAATAGAAACATTAGAGCCATATGGGAATGGAAATGAAGAGCCAATAATTCTGGTTGAGGGTCTATATGTTCTAAAGGCAAATATTGCTAATAATAAACATATTATGTGTTTACTTGCTCCTGATAGAGAGGCGGTTGGCACAAAGCCAATAAGAGCGGTTTGTTTTAATGCGCTGGGGACCCAAATTGCCGATGCGCTCTTATCTCAAAAGCCCCTAAAACTCTCAGTTTTATGTAATATTAAAGTTAATAATTGGCAGGGAAATCAATCTCCGCAAATTAGTATATATGATTTAATTGTTAATTAAACTCTGGTGTAAAAAGGAAAAAATCACGCTTAATCTCACCCTACTCCGTCAATTAAACGACTAGGTCATAAATTATAATTGTTTTTATCTAATATTTTACTATTCTTTATATCAAAAAAAAGGGGGAAACCCAGATGCCAAAAATATATAAATTTAAACAACCCAAAAAAACTTCATCGCTTGAGCCTACTCCAAAAAACAAAATGGTGGTTTCTCGCTCAGTCATAGAATCAGCAACTCCAAAAAACCAAGGTCGTTCTTATGACGAATTACACCTACAGTTTCAAAATGAGTGCGGCGCACTTGAGGCTCAATTTCAGCAATCCCTTTTTGACGGTAGGTTCGCACAGGGGATAAAAGATTGCGATCTAATAAAAAAATTAATTGACAGATACACCTCGCAAGATTCACCAGAACCTAGGGGCCAGTTTAAGAAAGATATAGCAATTGCAACATTTAACCTAAATTACAATTATGGAATCGCCCATAGTAGTTTCAACACAAAAACAGCAATAGAATATATGAAAAAAGCATATGAGATTGATTCTTCGGATCAAGATGTGCAGGAGAAGCTTTGGGAATATTATAACCGAGATGATAATGAACCAGGCGCGCTTTTAGTTGCAAGAAAAATGACCCATTTGGACAAGGATATCTTCATAGCTGCTACTAAAATCTTTCTTGGCGGGAATGATATTTTAAACTTGAAGGATTCTGTAGTTGCAATTCACCCAAAAACTCCAAGAGGGAGGGAGTTAAAATTGAATTTCATGATCTACTACTCCGGCAAGACCAACAATATAGAGGACCTAATCAAATATACTAATCTAAAAATCGCTATCGATAAAAATTCCATACCATCCTCTTACTCACAAGGCCTTTCTATTGTATTACCAGTGTTTAGATATTGTGGATTGTTTGAGGAGGGGTGTGCATTATTACAAGAATATTATGATCAAAGAGGTTATAATTTAACAGATATGCTACCCTTCAACTTTGAAGAGTTTATTTTCTTAGAGTTTGCAAACGATTATGAAAGAGCTAGCGAGAAACTCGAACAACTCCGCATTTCTTCCTCCTTTAACGGTAGAGCTCTTTTATTATATCAAAGAGCCTCTACTATTAGAAAGCTTACAGATATTCAAAATGACCCATCAAAACTCTTTGCATTGATAAATAATTTTGAAAATCTGCAGGGCGGATTTGAAAAACAGAAATCGTCAAGCAACGGGAAAATAATAGTCAATCAAGATCTTGCCGACCTAATTTTGAACGCGTTTTTCCCCTCAAGCTCAATCTCAGATAATTCTGAAGATGCATCAGATGATACATCTGATAGTCAGAGCGAAGGTTCTAGCCCTAATCAAACCGCCCGTACCTCCGTCGATGTTCTCAAGGAATCGGGGCTAGGTAGGGCCTTGTCAGATATTCAGAATGATGTAGGCAAAGTAATAATAGAAGAGCGAGCAAGTAGCGAGGAAAACCTAAAGCCTTCATATAGCCAAGATGAGATAGCCGCATCAGACTCTTCCAGAACAAACTCGGAGGATTCAGGATCTTCGACTAATGAAATCGGCGATAACGCACCGGAAGAAATAGAGTTTGCCCAGATTAATAGCTGGGACTTAGACCAGCAAAATTTCCACCAATTTTGCCAGAGAAAAAAAGAAGCTCTAGCAAAAAAACATACAAATAATGTATTAGGGCAAGGTTATGTTGCATCATGGTTGCTTGAGGATGGATCTGTTCTTCATGCGAAGCAGAAACACATTATCAAAATCTCAGGGAGGGAAAATTCCTATCTTTGCGTAAAAAAATCTCTAAATCTTTCTAAGGAATTTTTAGATGCCGCAAAGACCGTTGTCAGCAAATCATTCGGCTCAAACGGACTCAAATTCTTTAAGAATGCAAAGGGAGAGGAATTTGTGGAGATTAAGGTTGGTGGTAACACGAGGGCCTGGTCAAAAAATATCTATAAAAATTCAAAAGGAGAGATCCTCATAGTTATTGACGGAATAGGCGGACACCAAAAAGCATCTAAGGCGGCTTATAAACAGATAGAATTCCACCATGTGCAATCTGCTCCTAGTGATTATGTTTTTGCAAGTGATGTAGAGGCTCACGAAAGCCCCTCTCTTCACTCTTCAACACCAGAAAATATGGGCATTGATAATTTATATGACGAATTTAAGTTATTAGGGAAGGCTCAAAATTCTTGTGATGGTGATGTTTGATTAAGTCGTGCGTGGATAAGGCGGGGAATATACCAATTATCTATTTCTGACTGGATATGGTTACCTTATCCTGCATATTCTTCTGAGTTTTTTGAACTTTAAGTTCATTTTTTTTGATTAAATCTGATGTCTGAATTTTATTCACATTTATTGATGTTTCTATTTTCATAATACACCTCCTAAATTTATACTGATTAAATAAATTAAGCAAATTACTTAATTTATATATTAAGTATTAACTAAATTTTGATATATATCAACTCCAAAATGACGAAATTTCAATATTGACCTTAAGATGTGGGTTAAATGTCACAGCATTTTCCATGGCTTTCTTTATAAGGCTTACAGCTTGATCAAGTTCACTGTCTGGACACTCAAAAACAAGCTCATCATGAATTTGTAAAATCATTTTGCAGGATAAATTGCGTTCGGTGATAATTTTATCTATTTCGATCATGGAAATTTTTATTATATCCGATGCATATCCTTGAATTGGAGCATTGATTGCAGCTCTCTGAGCAAAGCTCTTTTCTGCGAAATTTTTACTATGTATCTGCGGCAAATAACATCTTCTGCCAATCTCATTTACCACATAACCATGTTTGTCCGCAAATTCTTTTGTGATTCTCATATATTCGCTAATTCCAGGGTAAGTGCTGAAATATTTTTCTATATATTTTGCTGCATCAATTCTTGTAATGCCTAGCTGTTTACTAAGGCCAAATGGGCTGATGCCATATATTATTCCAAAATTTATGGCTTTTGCCTTTCTGCGTAACTCAGGGGTAACATCGCGAAGGCTAATGCCGAAAATTTGGCTGGCTGTTTTTGCATGAATATCCTCACCGTGAATAAATGCCTCCCTAAGCTCAGGAATATTGGCAATTTCCGCCAATATTCTAAGCTCCACTTGCGAATAATCAGCGCATATAAGCACATGGTTTTTTGGGGCAATAAAACTATTGCGAATTTTTTCGCCTTCTTGCGTGCGGACTGGTATATTTTGCAAATTTGGCTCATGCGAGCTTAGCCTTCCTGTTGCTGTTGTTGTTTGGCTAAAAGTGGTATGTATTCTCCCAGTTTGAGGGTTTACCATTTTTGGCAAAGTATCACTATAAGTATTTTTTAGTTTAGAAATTTGCCTCCAATATAGAAGGCACGATGCAATCTCATAACCATTAGAGGCAAGATCCTCTAATATCTCAGCGCTGGTTGATAGTGCTTCGCTTTTGCCTGTTTTTTTAATAGCTGGTAGTTTTAGCTCTTCAAATAAAACTTCTCCAAGCTGCTTGGGAGAGCCAATGTTAAACTCCCTACCCGCTATCTCAAAGATTTTTTTTTGAGTAATGGTAAGCTCGAGCTCAAATTCCTTGGATAATTCATGCAATTTTTTAGAATCAACTAATACACCGTTTTTTTCAATTTTGGCAAGAATCCTGGAAATAGGCAAATCTATTGATAAATATAAGTCTAATGTCTTTTCTTCAAACAAAGTTGTTTTTAGTGCATCTCTTAATAGGTGCATATTTGCACAAATTTCTTCCGGGTTTTGCGCCTCTATTTTTGTATGCTTTATAAAAAGAGAGTTGATCGTTTCCTTTTTTTGGCCCGCTCCAAGAACATATGCTAAAAGGCTGATATCGTCATAAGAATTGATGATGTCGAAGTGTTTATATAGTTCTTTTGAGTCATATAAAATTTTTTGAATCGCATCATTTTGCATGATGCTCGATAAGTCTTGCGGGGTTTTTGTATGGTGATAAATTTTTGCTCCATCATAAATAATCATGCTATCATGATGCGGATATATAGAGCACCAGCCATTTTTTATTAGAATATCTTCAAGATTATGAGGGATTGGGCTGGCATTTTTTGGCGTATTAGAGCCATTTCCTGAAATATCAAGAACTGACTGACGGAGGATGTCTGAACCCCCTTTTTCAGGAGTTAGTACGGTAGAATTACCAGAATCATTTAGAAGCTTTATAGCGCGCTGTGTTAATGATTTAAAACCATGTTTTTCAATGAAGTGAAGTAGCTTTTCCTTTGGGGGTTTTTGCCATAGAGCATCCTCCATTTGAAAATTCAGATCAATATTCTCCTCAAGCCTGACTAACTCATAAGATAATTTGGCTTTTTCAATATTTTCCTGGAATATTTGCTTTTTTCTTGGGGATTTAATTTGGTCGTAATTCTTGCACAATTCGTCAAAACTGCCAAATTGCGCAATTAACTCTGCTGCTGTTTTAGGTCCAAAACCTGGCACTCCAGGAATATTATCAGAAGAGTCACCGCGAAGCGCGAGAACATCCCGAATTTTTGCAGGCTCCACCCCAAATTTATCATAAATATCTTCAGCGCTAAGAGTTTTTCCCTTCATAGGATCAAAAATTTTCACCCCCTCACTCATCAATTGAGCAAGATCTTTATCTGCGGATACAACAACGACCTCCTCCCCTGCCCTTTGTGCGCACCTTGCAATAGATGCAATAACATCATCTGCCTCATACCCATTTACTTCTGCTTGCATCAGATTAAAGGCCTCTGCAACATGCCTTGTTAAAGGAAACTGAGAAATTAATTCCTGTGGTAATTGAGGTCTGTTACTTTTATATTCTGGATATATTTTATGGCGAAAATTCGGCCCACCAGTATCAAAAACAGCAACAACATGAGTTGGCTTTTGCTCCTGCAATAACTTTAGCAGCATAGAGGAAAAACCATATATGGCACCAACTGACTCTCCTTCTTTATTTGTTAATGATGGCTGAACATAAAACGCACGAAAAATAAAGCCGTATGAATCTATAATAAGGCATTTTTTCATCTTTTTCTCCTGAATTCAATGAATCTCGACAGATTCAAGCAAAATGTAAGACTGGCAAACTCTATAATGAATTTGTCACTTTTTGACTTCCTTTTTAACGCGGCTAGTAATTTCTAAAATAGCGGACTTAAGAATTTTAATATTCACTTTTTCTGCGATTTCTAAGATCACAGACTGTTCATTATCGCTAACTTTCACAACTTTTCCAAAAATGCCACCAGTAGTGATTACATCTTCGCCCTTTTTCACAGAGCTTATAAGCGTTTCTTGTTCTTTTCTTTTTTGCTCTTGGGGCCTGATAAGCAAAAAATAAAAAACAGCAAAAATGATGAGGAGCGGAACAAAACTTGTCCAAACAGCATCAGATTTAGGACTTTCAGCTATATATTCAGGATCACTATCGGCCACCAGGGTTGCAGAACTAGACTTAGGGCTATTATCTGAGGATACACCAGTTGCATCACTAATTGAATCTTCGCCAGCTTGATGCTGAATTGTCTCTAAACTCATTTTATTTTCACTTTTTGGCTATAAACTATCAAATGATGGCATTTAGTCAATAGGAAATTAAGAGCAATAGTTATCTCAAGGTTAATTTGATCGGGAATTATCTAAATTCACGTCTACAACTTGAAATAGCATTAATTTCGTTGAAGTGGAAATTATGCCCATTTCATAATCATTCAGATCATCCCTACCCGCAAGGCCAATTTGGTTTACATAGTCTAAATCTCCATTTGCTAGGGATCCTAAGGCATAAACATTATCATTTATCGTATCTAATATATCTTTTTCCTGCTCATATGTTTCGGGGCTATTTTTCTGAATTTGCTGATGTATAATATTGAGAGAGTTTTTGTAATCCGGATCTTCTGATGCTATCAAGAGATATTTATATAAACTCTCTTTATCATCTCCAAATATTGAATTTAGCTCATTCAAGATAGAGGCTACATATACACCCAAATCCTTCTGAATTTTTGTATCTAAATTTTGTGTACCTGCTCTATTCTCTGAATCTGCCATATTATATTTATTATTTTGTATTTTGTTGAAGTAGTTTAGAAGCTTCCTGTTTTGCTTTTTCCCGCTCTACCCACGAATCCTTAAGGACAGCGCCAACTGTAGTACCCAGAACATTTCCTGCAACACCTGCTACACCAAACTTTGCTGCTTTTGCAGCTGCCAAAAGTGGGTTCATTCCTTCTAGACTCAAAAGAAAGAATTTATTGAATGCTGCCTCATAATCTCCGCTTTTTATTGCGCTCTGTGCAGCATTTATTTGATTCAAAGTTGGCTTATAGGCTTGAGCCAAAATATAGTCAACATCTAGAGGTTTTTCTGGGTTGTTTACACCTTCTTTATACGCCTCCATAAAATGGTTTCTCAATTTTCCCACTAATATAATATCCGCGGCAATAGATATGGAAGGATTTGAGGATTTTGCAGTATTACCCAGAATAGATAATTCATCTCCTGGCTCATTAGTTCGTGTTGAGAATTTTAAAGCATTACCCATAATAGATAATTCATCCCCTGGCCTAGCCCCTATTGTATCAGATATAAACTGATGAGATTTGTTCAGAGCTTCATTGACAATGGACGCAACGTCTTGCGCTAAAATAGAATCTTTTGAGAAATTTTTTACCTTACTTTGGAGCGCCACATGGACATTTTTTAACTGCATATTTGCTAAACTTTTTGCTTCATCTATATATCCTTTTGCGGATTTAGATATGCTTTGCAATTGAGGGCTTATGGCTCCTTGAACAAAGCCTTTGTGCTTGCTTGCGGATTCTGATATTGCTGCTAATTCCGGACTCAAGGCCACTCCAACATCTTTTTTTAATACTGCGCTTAAAGTTGATGGAATATTTGATATATCGGAAAAAGCATGCTGGATAGAGGTATGAAATTTATTACCAGTATTAGGATTTAATATAGTATTGTTCGCGATTTTGCCAAATTTTCTCACTAACGGCATAAACAAATTCTTTTTATTCTACTTTACAAGATTGCACTAATTTTCACTGATTGTATATCCTTTTATGCAGAGAATATATAAGATATATTAGCATTGTTGTTTTGCTGACGCATAAAGAGAGTCATCATTCCTCAGTCATAAGTATATTTGTTAAGTAAATAGATATTGGAACAAGAATAAAAGCTACGCCGCAGGAAATAAAAAAATATTTTGGGTTATTATTTTCAATAAATATTCCGTAAAGTATTAGTGATGGGAAAATAAATGGTATAATTAGTGCTGATATTAGGTTTGATCTATTATCAAAATATAAATTAATCGCCCCGAGCGTGGTCAGAACTGCGCTTGAGCAAATAAAAAGTGGTATAAATGCCAAGGTAATATTTTGAACAAAAGATAAATTTAAGGAGGAGATAAAGTATGAAATTATAATAATGCACAAAGAGCAAGAGAAGGTTAATGCCAAAATACAGAGGAATTTTGCCAAAATTACTTGTGTTTTTTCATGGGAAATTAGATGGAAATCTAAAATACCTCTTTCTTTGTCATGCTTAAAAATATTATCAATAAGGCAATTAACATAAGTAATTGGAAAAATGACCACCAAAGAAGGGATTAATGCGCCTAGCTTCTCCGCATCATTCATTATATAGAGTGAAATAAGAGCAATAAGAGAAGATAGCAAAATAAGAGTTAGCGAATTTTTTGCGAAAAAAATTTGTCTGATATTATAGATGGTGAGGTTTTTCATATTTATATTCGTTATGGAGTGAATAATTTAAGATCCAAAGTCTGAGATGAGTCAATTTTTCTCTCAAGGTGTGTGGTCATAACAATAATACCACCTGCATTTGCTTTTGTTTTTATAAGGTTGTGGAGAAGTCTTAAGTTCTGCTCATCAAGATTTGTCTCTGCCTCATCAAGGAGCCATATTTCTGAGTGACAAAGAGTGAGTTTGCTGAGAGCTATTTTTTTTGCCATGCCTTTTGATAAAGCTGAAATATCATGGTCAAGCAAGTTTGCAATACCCCAATATTCAATCGCAGGTGGAATCATAGCTTCTGAATTATAACTAGAAGCCCAAAAGCGGATTTGGTCTCTGATTTTCATATCAGGGTCAATACCAAACTCATGGCCTATTAAGAGACAATATGGTTTTTCAAGCTCCTCTAGCTTGTGATCATAAATAGATACATACCCAGATGCTGGTTTTTTTAAATTTGCTATGATTTTTAGAAGGCTGGTTTTTCCCGATCCATTAGGACCTGTAACATAAGTGATACTACCTGGCGCCATATTAAAGCTTAAATCAGAAATGAGTTTTTTATTCCAGGTTTCTATGGTGATATTATTTAAAGACAACATATTGGATTATAATTCGATAATTTCTTCATCATAGGAGATAAAATTCTTTACTTAGTAAAATTTTTCATATCTTCTAGCTGGTAATAAAAATATTATATAACGGATATACTATGGCACAACAAAATAATAATTCAGAATTTAAGGTAAAAATCACAAGCGGTGGCAAAAGTTTTGCGATCTATGATTTAAATTTGGTAGCACAATCTTTAGGGCTCGACTTAACCACCATCCCCTACTCTCTTAGAGTATTGCTAGAAAATGCCGTAAGAGGCGGTGCAACCAAAGAGGATTTAAAAGTGTTTAGCCATTTGGGCAAACAAAGTGATGAGAGTAGAGAGATAGATTTTTGGCCAGCAAGGGTTTTGATGCAAGATTTCACTGGCGTTCCTGCTGTGGTTGACCTTGCTGCAATGAGAGATGCGATGCATAAGCTTGGGGGAAATCCTGAGAAAATTAACCCGCTAATTCCTGTTGATGTTGTAGTAGACCATTCCGTAAACGTTGTATATTCGGGAACAGCTGATGCTCACGATAAAAACGCAAAGGAAGAATTTGACCAAAATATTGAGCGCTATAAGTTCTTCAAATGGGCACAAAATGCTTTTAAAAACTTTAAAGTAGTTCCTCCTGGAACTGGAATTTGCCACCAGGTCAATTTAGAGTATATAGCTCGTGTTGTATGGAGCTCTGAAAAAGAGGGAGAAGTATATGCATATCCTGATACCTTAGTCGGAACAGATAGTCACACAACCATGGTAAATGGGCTTGGCGTTCTTGGATGGGGAGTAGGAGGAATCGAAGCTGAGGCGGCTATGCTTGGCCAGCCCCTACCAATGCAAATTCCTGAAGTTATTGGGGTTGAGCTTAAGGGCGCATTGCAAAAAGGAGTTACTGCAACTGACTTAGTTCTAACTATAACAGAGGCTCTAAGGAAAAAAGGTGTTGTTGGGAAGTTTGTTGAATATTTCGGAAGCGGTCTTAGCTCTCTTCCACTAGCTCACAGAGCGACAATTGGGAATATGTCCCCTGAATATGGCTCTACATGTGGATTCTTCCCGGTAGACGAAAAAACCGTTGATTATTTAAAGCTAACATCAAGAAGTGATGATGTTATCTCCCTGACTGAAGATTATTGCAAGCACCAAAAGCTTTGGTTTAACGTGAATGATAAGATAGTATATTCTGATAAAATTGAAGTTGATTTATCGACCATTCAGCCATCTCTAGCCGGGCCAAAAAGACCGCAAGATAGGGTTGTTCTTCCAAATGTGCAATCTAGCATTCTTGCTGAAATTGATGCATATGAATCAAACGCTGAGAATAAAACAAAAAGATTCAGCTCAAGTGGTGGTTTTGATCTTGCTCATGGAGATGTTGTCATAGCCGCTATAACAAGTTGTACCAACACTTCGAACCCTTATGTATTAGTTGCAGCTGGTTTACTTGCGAAAAAAGCGGTAGAGCTCGGGCTTGAGACAAAAAAATGGGTGAAAGCTTCACTTGCACCGGGATCTCTTGTTGTAACTGATTATCTAAAGAAGTCTGGTCTATCTGAATATCTTGATAAACTCAAATTTAACTTAGTTGGATATGGATGCACAACATGTATTGGAAATTCCGGCCCACTTCACCCAGAAATTGAGGGTTTAATTAATGATAATAAACTCCTTGTTGCATCTGTTTTATCTGGGAATAGAAATTTTGAGGGTAGGATTCACCCGCTAGTTAGGGCGAACTATCTCGCCTCACCCCCTCTTGTTGTTGCTTATGCTATTGCCGGAACAACCAAGCTAGATTTAACAAAAGACCCGATAGGAAAGGATAAAAATGGCAATAATGTATATTTAAAAGATATATGGCCTCAGGATGAAGAAATTGATGCAATAGTGAAATCTAACGTAAGCAAAGAGATGTACAAATCTGTATATGATAATGTTTATTCTGGTAACTCTTATTGGAAGGATATTAAAGTGGAAACAGGTCAGATATATAACTGGGATGAAAAAAGCACCTTCATCAAAAACCCTCCATATTTTGAGAATTTCACAATTGAAAATAAGCCGCTTGTTAACATCAATAATGCAAGGATTCTAGCTTTATTCGGAGATTCAATAACAACCGATCATATCTCTCCTGCATCTAGCATTTCAAAAACAAGCCCCGCTGCAAAATACTTAAATGAGAGAGGCGTTGAAAATAAAGATTTCAACTCATATGGCTCCCGGAGAGGAAACCATGAAGTTATGATGCGTGGTACTTTTGCAAATATTCGCATAAAAAACAAAATGCTTGGCGGAGTCGAAGGTGGTTTGACTAAATTTTTCCCATCAGGTGAGCAAATGACCATTTTTGACGCTTCTATGAAATATATTTCGCAAAATACTCCTCTTGTGATTTTTGCGGGTAAGGAATATGGGACTGGATCTTCCAGAGACTGGGCAGCGAAAGGCACCTTCTTACTGGGGGTGAAAGCTGTAATCGCAGAGAGTTTTGAGAGAATTCATAGGTCAAACTTAGTCGGAATGGGCGTTCTCCCTCTTATTATCTCCCCTGAAAATAGGGCTACAATTGAGGCTCTAGATGGTACTGAAATAGTTGATATTCTCGGGGTTAACGATGATATGAAAATTATGCCCAAACTCAAATGTGTTATCAAAAAATCTAACGGATCTGAGGTATCGCTTGATGTAACAGCTATGATTCAAACCGAGAATGAAATTGAATATTTAAAGCACGGAAACATCCTTAGAAGGGTGGTGAAAAATCTCTATTCTGCCAAATAGATTCTGTGTTTGAAAGCTTTGTATATTTTTTAATTTAATGGATGAGTAAATGTCAGTTATTTTGCAATTTTTAAAGGAACTGGGCCCTGTAAAGCTAGCAATAGCGGGATTTGGTTCTTTGTTATTTCTTATATTGTTTGGGTTTTTTCTCTACCGCGTTTCATCAAGTGAAATGGTGGTGTTATTTTCGGACCTAGAATTACAAGATAGCAATAAGATTGTACAAGAGCTGGAGTCTAAGGGCATCGCTTATGAAATTGTTGCTGGGGGGACTACAATTAAGGCTCCAAAAAGTGAGGTGTTAAGACTCAGAATTGCGATGGCTCAGGAGGGAATCCCAGGAAAAGGTTCCATAATAGGCTATGAAATTTTTGACAAAGAAGAAAGTCTGGGTAGCACAAGTTTTCTACAGAATGTAAAAATGCTAAGAGCGCTAGAAGGAGAGCTCACAAGAACGATTGAAAGTTTAGATCAAGTTGAAAAAGCAAGAGTTCATCTTGTAATACCAAGGAAAGAGATATTCTCCAAAGAAAGGCAAGAGCCGAGGGCATCTGTTGTCTTAAGGCTCAAAGGTGGTAAAGTTATGTCAAAACCAGAGATTGACTCTATTAGCCATTTAGTTGCATCATCTGTGCCTGAGCTTGAAGTGGATAATATAACAATAATTGACTCTAAGGGAAAATCCCTCAAACTCGGAAATAAAGATGAAAATAATGGCTCGTATAATGGTAGTCAAAATGACGAAAGAAGAGCGCTTCTTGAAACCAAGTTCAAAAGAACAATTGAAGAATTACTAGAAAGAACCCTGGGATCAGGAAAGGTAAAAGCCCAGGTTAATCTTGAAATGAATTTTGACCGCATTGTTTCTAATAGTGAAGTATATGACCCAGAGGGAGCGGTTCTTAGGTCTCAGCAAACTTCTGAGGAAAAAGAGAAAACTCCAACAGGCGGGGAAGATTCTAGTGATGTTTCTGTTGCAAATAACATTCCAGGAGGCGCACAAGGAAGCTCCGAAGGCGGGAATTTTGCAACTATGAGCAAGATAGATGACACCAAAAACTATGAGATTTCTAAAACCATAACAAGCCAAATCAGAGACTCAGGTGCAATTCAAAAATTACATGTAGCCGTTATGGTAGATGGTACATACGTTCCTGACCCTAAAGGTGAAAAAGATATTTATGTACCGCGCACGAAAGATGAGCTTGATAAAATTGAGAATATTGTCAAGGTAGCTGTAGGTTATAATGAAACAAGGAAGGATCAGGTCCAGGTAATTAATATGCAGTTTGCAAGGGAAGATACTGAACTTGAAGACGAAAACATTAAAAACTGGCTAAAAGAGCAACTTCCGTCAATGATACAAACTATAGTAGTATCAGTAGTGATTATGGGTATTTTCATAACGGTTGTAAGGCCAATAGCCCTCAAAGCGTTTGATATTAAAAAGGCAGATACTCAACTTGCGACGGATATTGGAGTAAATATTTCTGGTGATGTAAATGCAGTTGAGCCTGGGAGCGCTACTGAAGATGTTATACTCCAAATATCTAAAAATAATATGTCATCTAATTCTACAATTGTTAGAATAAATGACATAGCAGAACAAAGCTCTCAAGAGACAGTGGGAGTTCTAAAACGCTGGTTAAGCGAGGAGGGTTAATATGGCCGTAGATACCAAAGATATAGCAAAATTAAAAGGCGTTCAAAAAGCAGCGATAGTTCTTCTATCTATGTCTGAGCAAAATGCTACAAAAATCCTCTCTATGATGTCCGAGGAGGAAATTCGGGAAATTTCCCACTCAATGTCTCATCTTGGAGCCGTGAGTCCTGAGGTTGTAGAAAAGATTTTGCAGCAATTTCTTACATTTTTCTCTGGGGATAATAACTATTTCGGAAGCTTAGAAACCACACAAAAACTCCTAGAAAGAGTTTTGGATAAACACAGGGTTGATGCGTTGATGGAGGAGATCCAAGGTCCGCAAGGAAAAAATACCTGGGAAAAACTAGGGAATGTGAACGAGGAGATGCTTGCTACTTACCTTAGAAACGAGCATCCACAAACAGCAGCTCTCGTGCTTTCAAAAATGTCTCCGGAACATTCATCTAAAGTTCTTAGTAATTTACCCGAACAATTTGCATTTGAGGTTATAGTCAGAATGCTAAGCATGGGCTCTGTTAAAAAAGATGTATTAGACAGGGTTGAGAAAATATTAAGAGCAGAATTCATCAGCACCATTTCCAAGACTCATAAGAGAGATAGTTTCGAGCTCATGGCTGACATATTCAATAATTTAGATAGAAATAGCGAAGGTAAGTTTATGAGTTTACTTGAGTCTAAAGCACCTGAAGATGCAGAAAAAATCAAAAATCTCATGTTCACATTCGAAGATCTCATTAAACTTGAACCTGCAGGAGTTCAGCTATTGCTTCGCACTATTGATAAATCTAAGCTTACAATTGCCCTCAAAGGTAGCTCAGATAAGCTCAAGGAGCTATTTCTTTCAAATATGTCCCAAAGAGCTGCACGTATAGTTCAAGAGGAGCTAGATTCGCTTGGGCCTATAAGGGTGCGAGATGTTGATGATGCCCAGGCGGAGATTATATCAACAACCAAGGAATTATTAAATAAAGGCGAAATCTCAATTTCTGATGGTGAAGGGGATGAGTATATTTAATAGAAAATAGTTTAAAAATTTAAAACATTAATCTAATGGCAAAAAAATTCGAATTCAGGGAATTCACACCAGATTCTCTAGTAATAAATAGCTCATCTTCTGGAAAGGATAGCAATGAATCTGATTCTGTGAATCAAATGGTTATAGATCATTTTGCGAGCATGGTAGATAATAAGCCACAAGAAAACACAGAAACTCCTACGGAACAAACAGAAGCCCCAAAAGAGCCTGACGTTATACCAATCACTCTAACGCAGGAAGAGCTTGATAAAATCAAAGCCGAATCTTTTAACCAAGGGAGGAGCGAGGGTCAAATTGAGGCAAAAAATATACTAGAAGAGAATATAAAAAAGGATGAGTCCGCAAATGAATTTATCCAAATTTTAATTACAAAAATAAACGAGATTCTTCCGGTCAAAAGTGTTGATTCCGATTATGTTGATCTAATTGGCATTTTTTTGGAGGAATTATCCGCAAAATTAATGACAAATTTTTCATCTGATTTTAACTCTATTGTAAAAACGCAATTAAAAACGATAATTGATTCTAGTTACAAAGAAGGCAAGGTCATATTCAAAGTGGGACCAGAAAACGTGCAGCTAGTAGAAAAAATTATCAAAAATGATGAATTGTCTTTGAAAATTGCTAATATTGAAGTAATACCAGATCTGAATATATCTCCAAAGGATTGTATATTGGAATATCAAGATACAAAGCTTGTATATGATGTTGCTATGATACAAAATGAGGTTAGCGAGATAATTAAACAATTTAAACAAGATAGTTAAATAAATAGGTAAAAAATATGTCCACAGAAGATCAAAATTTAACTCTGGAAGCTTTATATGATGTTCCTGTTCAGGTTTCAATATTACTAGGCAAAACCTCAATTCAGCTAAGTAATTTACTTAAGCTAGGAAGAGGCGCTGTGATTGAGCTTGATAGAAATGTTGGTGAGCCGGTAGATGTTTTTGTGAATAGCAAGCTTGTTGCAAAGGGAGAGATTGTTGTAGTTGAGAACAAAATCGGCGTCACCTTGACAGAAATAGTTGCAATAGAAAAAGAAGCAAGATGAAAAAATACGAAATGAAAAAAGTCGATTTTTCGACTTTATCGGGAATGGGGCTTGCTATTTGCTTTTTTGCATCAAGCATAATGATGTCATCAAGTAGTATAAGCTTGTACTTAAATGCACCATCAATGCTGATCGTATTCGGCTCTACAGTTGCGATATCCTGCGCTTGTTTTTCTTTTCGGGATGTAGGAAACGCCTTTCGGACCATATCTGACTTACTTGTCAAATCTCCTGCTAACCCATCTGAAGTTGCAAGGCTTTGCTTAAAATCTGCCGAGCTATGCTATAAAAGCGGGATAAACTCTATTGGCAAAAAACTAACCTCTATGCCTTTATATCACAAAACTTTTATCAAGTGGCTTGAATATGTAGTTGATAACGAAAAAATTGAGCTTATAGATAAGCTAATTAGTCAAGAGATTTACTCTCACCATGAAGAACAAACAACAGTAATACAGCTTATAAGAAGAGGAGCTGAACTTGCCCCTGCTTACGGACTTATAGGAACGATTGTTGGGCTTGTGCAAATGCTTTCTGCCATTCAAGATATAAATTTGATCGGGGAAGGGCTATCTCTTGCGCTTCTAACAACTTTATATGGAGCTATTCTTGCATATCTTGTTCTTGTGCCACTCGCCTCAAAACTAGAGCGCAATCTAAAAGAGGAGATGACGAATTTATGCTTAATGCACCGCACAATTATTTCCGTAGCAAAGCAAGAAAACCCAAGACAACTTGAGCCTGTGGTAAACTCTATTTTACCCCCTGGAAAAAATATTGTTTATTTTCACTATAAATAGTAGTCTTAAGAAACTGGTAGATAGCTAGATTAAAACAGTAAATTTATATGTCAAAAGACCCTTTATATAAAAAGCAAAAAATGAAGAACTATTTCGTGCTAATGTGCCTAAGCTCCTTAGTGATCGTCTTTTTTATTTCAACTTTGGTCAAGCTTAGTGGTAAGTAAAGATGTACAGGGGCTTGTTAAGTCCCTCATTTTCTTGATTATAGGGATGATTTTTCTAAGTTTTGCATCTAGCCCCATATATAATGTTTTTTGTAAAACAACTGGTACAGGTGGTACAGTTTCAGTCTCAGATAGGGGGTCTAACAAAAAAGGTACTAAAATTTTAGTAGTCAGATTCGATGGTAATACCGAGCCTGGCTTAAGGTGGAATTTTTACCCAAAGCAAAAGGAAGTTAGAATCATCACCGGGGAAAATAACCTAGTTTTTTACGAAGCGATCAATTTGGATGAGGTGCCGATAGTCGGAACTGCTGTTTATAATGTCACACCTCAAAAGGCGGGCAAATACTTCAATAAAATAGAGTGTTTTTGCTTTCAAGAACAGTTACTAGAGCCCCAAAAGCTTGTTCTTATGCCTGTTTCATTCTTTATTGACGCAGAGTTTGATAATGACCCAGATATGAGTGATGTTAATACTATAACATTATCTTATAGTTTTTTTAAAATAAGAGAAATCAAATAATCTCTTGAAAATATTGTAATTTTATTTTACCATTAGTAATATAATTCTTTTCTATTAAGAATATTATAGTATTTGTCAAATTTATAGTGCATAAAATTACCCATGGTGAAAGAGTATTGTAAATTTAAAATTTAAATTAGTTTATATCGTAGCAAAAGGTACTCTGAAAGCGAGGAATCCTTGATTTAAAGCGAAGATATAAGTATAAAATTTGCTGATAGCAAAAACGGGGCTATATTATGAAAAGAGCTTTCAAAACTATGACAAATTATTTGGAGTTAATATGGGAACTAAGCAAAATCATGATTTTCACATTCTAGAGCCAAGCCCTTGGCCAATAACACTCTCTTTTGGCCTTATGTTTTTTGTACTGGGAATAGCTCTGATATTCCATAATCACCATATAGGGTATATCTTCTCCCCGCTAGGGTTTATCACATTAATACTAACTCTTTGGTGCTGGTGGAAAGATGTAATAAAAGAAGCAAGAGTTGATAAAGCTCACACAGAAGTAGTCAAACACGGCCTCAGAATAGCCGTTGCGCTCTTTATTCTATCTGAAATAGCCTTTTTCTTCACGTTTTTTTGGTCCTTTTTTAGGGCGTGGCTAGATCCTGTGATGCTTTTGAGAGATTTCTGGCCAGAAGGGCAGAGCTCGTGGCCCCCAAAAGGAATTCATACATTTGACCCATGGGATATTCCTTTTATTAATACTCTCATTCTTCTTCTCTCTGGTACAACAGTCACCTGGGCTCATTATGCATTAGAAGATAATAAAAGAGATGAGCTAGTAACAGCGCTTGGTCTTTCAGTATGCCTTGGTGTAGTTTTTACATTATTTCAAGCATATGAATATCACCACGCCCATTTTAAGCTAATAGACGGCATTTACCCATCTAATTTTTACCTGGCTACTGGCTTCCATGGGCTCCACGTAATTGTGGGGACAATATTTCTTGCTGTATGCTTTTTTAGAGCAAGACTCGGGCATTTCGATAAAGGAAATGCGCATCTAGGAGTTGAATTTGCTGCTTGGTACTGGCACTTTGTGGATGTGGTCTGGCTCTTTTTGTTCGTATTCGTATATGTTCTAGCTAGGTAAAATATCTTACTAGGTTCTGTGTAGATTTCTATGTAATAGAGGAATTTATAGGCATTTTCGCCCGCAAAAACGCAAGTTGTATGAAGTATGCATACGTAT
The DNA here is from genome assembly GCA_033761815.1 of Rickettsiaceae bacterium. Lineage (GTDB taxonomy): Bacteria > Pseudomonadota > Alphaproteobacteria > Rickettsiales > Rickettsiaceae > JANRKH01. Next base: position 20,164 of record JANRMF010000070.1, on the reverse strand, counting down.
TGTAGGAGACAAAATAACGACTAAATTACCTATTAGATAGGAATGAATCAGAACCTACCTCAAGTAATACCAATCGCCAGTTATAATAATACTAGGCGCGAGGAGCAAAGCAAACTAAATGCTAGGTTAGAGACGAGCAACAACGTAGGATATAGCTATTGATTGGTATAAGAAAATATTTTACACTTACCTTGCGTATTTATTTTAGCGATCCCCAAACTCAGTTGACTCAAGATCCTCAGCGACACTTCCTAAAAGGATCAATCCATCGCAAACTACTTCATCAAATACAGCAGAGTTGGTCTGTTGCGGCAAAACTCCCTCTGTAATCCTTGCTTTTTTTGCAGAATGTTCGATTGGTATAGGAAAATCTGGTATTTTTTCATCTGGATTACTAGAAAAAAGAGCCGATATATCATAAAGACCCTCGGAACTACCAGAGTTACTTCCCAAACTCATCTTATTATAATGAGACGCAAAACATTTGGTTTCTTTGTCAATCTTTGCTTTTACGATTTGATAAAACTCCTCTTTAACTGATTTTCGCACATCTAAAGCATGCAACTCCGAAGAAATAATATTATCTAAAAACTTACCGTCGCTCGAGTTGTATATTTTTGCAATAATATTTTGACACAATGAGTGAGTTAAGCCATTTTCTACAGCATTCTTGAGATCCTTCTTGTTTATCACGCATATAGACCTCATTTTAACGATCGAGGCAAAAGGATTTTTGATCTTTTCATGCAATATATCAAGATTTGGTATGTTATTACTTGATGAACCATCGTCAGCCTGGTTTTGATAGTTATATATTTCAGTAAAAATCTTTTGTATATTAGATACCGCATCTTTCGGAGTGCCGCGAATTAATTCTTTACCAGAAGCATCAGAGAAAGATAAGAGCGGAGGTTTAAGGCTTAAAATAGAATTATTAAGAGCATCTGTCATATTACTTTCATTAAGTGCATTCTTGCCTGATTCACAAAGATCCCAGTAATTTTTTACAAAATCACAAAACTCAATTTTGAATTTGGTAAACAGATCATTTTCCCCCATAGCATTTCTATAAGATTTCAATGCAGCAATAAATGCTGGTTTTACAATATCTTCAAAAGGCTGATTTGCATCATATGCATTCCTTTCTATTTGCATCCTCAAAGTAGTGATTACTACTTTAGAAACAGAGCTAATATTTAACGATTTTTTTTGTAAATATTCGCAAAATCCTTCAAAATGAATGTCTGGAAAAATAGCTGGTGTTTCTATTGATTGGATCGTATTATTAGCTAAAATATTCTTAAATATCGCAAGAATTTTCGTCTCAATTATATGTTGAAACGGAATTCGATCTAGATTAACTAGAGTTTTTATATATGAAAGCTGCTTAGGCATCCCCGAATTTCCACTTAAAGAAGCGCTATCAGAAGGCTGGGTATTATAATATAAATTATTATGAGATGTATTTATGCTACTTGGTTTCCCCAGGAGACTAAGTTGAGTATAAAACGACTGAGAGGGAGCCACCTGAGAAATGGTATAAAACGGCTGAGAGGGAGCCACCTGAGAAATGATATAAGTACGCTTAACTGAAATCCCGGGAGCGTTGCTATAAAATGACTGAGAAGGAATCGTTTGCCAATGTGGTAAATTTGTACTATGCGGTGACACAAGAGCATTAGATCCCGCAATATATGTCGGAACCTTAGGATAATAAGACGCGATTGCGCTAAAATCTCTAATAGCTTCGTGAGTAGCCGGACTATGAGTTAGTATCTCAGGGGCAAGCATAGCGGCAGGACGAGGGTAAGAATCAGAGTCTGAGCTTGAAGACGTAGAAGTAGTATCGGGCTCTGTGGAAGGAATATCCATTTCATGAGACCTACCAAGATCTACATTTGAGGCAAATTGTTTATTATGCTCTGATATGAAAGATTCTAACTTATTTATTATATGCTTTATAATAATATTTTTCATCGACTCTCCGCGTCCAGTATTTATATTAGCATCAAGAAATTCCTGAATATGAAATGGGTTTTCCCCTAATCTTTCAATCTCTCCAGATTCATTAGTTTTTATCCCTTGAGTCTTTATGATATTTTGACAAAATCTGTTATTTATCCCGCTTAACAATGTTTCTACAATGTTTTTTATTTGGTTATTGAAGCTTGTTAATTTGTCATATAAGTCGGGGAAATATTCTACACTAGGCACACTCTCTTCAAAAACATTCAAGATATAGTCTAAAGTAGTAAAATCTTTAACAGGATTCCTTGCTAGCCCTACTATTGCTACCTTTATGTGCTTCTCAAGGGGGCTCCGTATGGCATTTTTAATGTATTTTTCAGCACCAAGATTATAGATCTCGTATCCAGCTTGACCTGTTTTGTAGTTCCAATAATTTTCTATGTATTCGAAAAATTTTTCTTGAAGCGCAGTCCTCTCTTTACCATGAATATCATTAGTATTATGAGAGACATACAAATTATTATTGATACAATTTTTAAAAGCTGGTAACTCAGCTGCGCTAATATTTTTTATAAAACTATCTATATCAGTTTTGATCTTTACAAAGGATTTCATTAGTCGTAAGAAGTGTGAACTACTACCAAAATCAGACTCCCTGCAAATTGCATCCACAAGAAGTCTTGTATTTAAAAAAAACCTATCAGAAAAGAATTCTTTAAAGATATTGCTTGAGTCAATTGCATTAATGTTTGTTTTTTCTTTCATATACTTACTCTTATTTATTAATTTTCTTCTGAATTTTCAATATCGTACACAGTTCCAACGCAATCCAATGATTGAGTTGTGTCTAGATGAAAATATTTTTTTTGATCATTCAAGTTCTCGCAAAGGTAATCTATGCCAGTCTTGACCTTTTTTGTTGCTTCTTCTAATAATGAACCCCTCTCTCTATAGTCAAAATTTCTTTTGCCACCTGGAACGCTAAGAAGATTGACCAAGCCCTCATTTTCGGCCCTATTCATTTTAGCCAGAATCCAGTCAAGATCTGAGTCAAATTCTTCATTAAAAATAGAGCCAAGGGGGTTTTGCTTTTTATTGATGTGCAAATTTTCTTCTTCTTTTTTGCCCTCTTTGATTTTATCAATAATTTCCATAGCCGCATCCAGCTCCCTTGAATCGTTCCCGATTACCCTAAGAACAAAATCGATCTCCATATTAGAAAATTTTAAACAGTCCTCGGATTGCAGCCTCTCTGTTAGAGGATAAAGTATCTGAGATTTACAATAATCATCGTAACTTGCGTATCTTACAGCTCTCACAAAAGCTGATTTGGCTTCGGCTATATTATCTTCACTTGCATCTAATGTCTTCAAAAGATAGGAACACACATGACTTGCAGCTGTAACGGGACATACCGCAACAAACACAGAGGGTTGTAACATTTCTTCACAAAATACTTGCTCAACTTTTTCATCAAAAATATCGAATCTTTGTTTTCTAGCCAGCGTATTCCAATAACTGGAAACAAAATTTGTAAAGGTATTTTTTATAACACCGTGAGGTGCGTATTTAGTATTTTTTTGAAGTTGTTGCAGTAATTTATGGTTACATTTTTCCTCAAAAGTAGGGCATGGACCTTTAATTTTATAAGATATTTGAATAAATTCAGACCTTAGCTCATTTTTCATTATTTCAATTACTCTCATAGTTTCCTCTTTTGAGCATACAATTCTGATTGAATCATGGAATTAATTTATAAGACTAATATAGTCTTTATGGTCCATAGTAAGAGCAAAAATGGACTTTGTTAAAAGCTCTGCGTTTTTTTATATTCTTGCGCAGTGTCAGATTAACTTAGTTTTCATATATGCCTCTATATAATACTTAGCTTTTAATAGATTTATTTAATGTTGTCAATATAATTGTGCTTTTTAATAAATATCGAATATTTTTTTTTCTTATATAATACCATTCGCAATAATTTCCCCTATCAAATCCAAAAAAATTTTTTACATGGTAGTTAATATTCGGCAAAACTTCATTTATTACATTCGTGGTTTTTTGAGTTGTTGTTTTGCTTTTACGGCAAGTCTTTTTTTGATGAGATATATTAATAGCAGAAATTTCTGCATCCTTCGATAAAGACTCAAGAATCATCGAATCATTTTTGGATAGGTCAATCCTGTGAGCACCCCCTCGGTCATGAAACCAAATAAAAGCTGACTGAAGCTTAACCTTTATAAGATTGGAAATAATCTCTTTGGTTTCATGGTATTTTGGATCTTGATTATAATACCAGATCCCAAATTAAATTGAACAAATGCAATTTAAAGGCGAGCCTGCGTAAGGCTATAGATAATAGGTGCGAGAGAGGTTAGTCCTAAAAAATTGCTTTAGTTACTTAATTTCGGAACCTGGTATAATAACCATAGTCAAATTTTAGGGTTTCAATTTTGTTGAGCGATGAAATATTTCGCCTCTCAAAAATTTTAAAACATAGATTTCAAACATCTGATCTAATCTAGAAATTAATTCCTGAACCATATATGGGCTTTTGCTGACAAAAACAATAATTTCATTCGCTTGATTTAAATCAAATGAATATTGAGCCTTACTACTCGTTTGGTTAAAAAAAATAGCATCTCAGCTTTATCAGAAAGAAGGCTACCAAGATTCTGGATTTTTTCTTCGTAAATTTGCGGATTGACCTGCTCGTGAATATTTTCTGATAAAAAATTCACTATATCTTTGATTGGAGCCGAGTTTAATATAAATTTTTTTTCATTGAGTCTCACAAAATATCATACTTATGTTAGTGATTTAACTTAGTCAATGAGTTTTTTATTAAAAATAACCCTATAATAAAATTTAATCCTAGAGATAATATATTTTGGGAAAGCGTGAGGTAGAAGCCCTAATTTTTTTATAAAAAAAGGGCTTAGAATTGGAGTTTTTTGCAAGAACCAAAGGGAATAAGCTAAGCTATATCCTTAACTTTGCTTGACTGCATGATAGCATTTTCATTAGTAACCACTCTGTCATTATATATGTAGTTTCTATTAGAAATTTTTCTAGCTTTATCAACTAGCAAGATAGGGATACCATCTTTTATTGGAAAAGCAAGGCCAGCATCTTCGCTAACTAACTCTTGGGTATCTTTATCGTACTTTAAAGGTTTTTTAGTAACTGGACAAACTATGATTTTTAAGAGATCGTTTGAAATTTCTATCATTTTAATTACCTAATGCTGCTTTTTTCCAAGTGAGTGGATTTCCTGAATTATCTAGAACTAAGTCTCCTGATCCATCAAACTCAGCAGCTAAAAAGGAAGATTGTTGAGTAACTAACCTAACTGGTTTAATCTTTTGACCATTGTAAAAGAACTCTCTCGCTTGCTCCCTTGATGTAGGGTTGTTTTTTGAAGCGGTTTTTGCTTTTGACATACATTAACCTTATATTATTTTAATAAAATGGTATAATCTTACTTTATCAGCCTTTTGTCAATAGCTAAAATTAAAAATTTGATCAATTTTTTATTTTTTTTGGATTATACGGTAGGACCCTTACCCCCCTGACCATTGCCCGAGAAGAATCTGTTCAAAAATCCCGAAAACCCACTATTCCACTTTTTCTCAGGATCTAAAGAGTTCCGAATACTCTTAGCTTGAGTCTGAGCGGTGGCCGCATTCAAAGCCAGAGCCTCCTGGGAGTATTGCTCTACCGGAGCTTGAGCCTTAGTGGCTTTAATTTCTTCAGCCATAACCTTAGCATCTCTTGTCTGCTTATATATAGTCTAAATCAATACCTTTCATTTTCACTAGTGAATCAGCCAAAAATTCTACTTACCTAAAAGAGGATTAATAGAGACTGTAAACGATCAGCTCAAAAATCTATGTCAAATAGAACATACAAGACACAGAAAACCCGCAAATGCATTCGCAAATCTGGTAGCAGGTCTCATTGCTTATTGCTTCCGCTCAAGAAAGTCATCGATCAGAGTCAGCAATAAATTACAGCAGGAATATATGGCTCTTACGTCAAACTGAGGTTCATATAGCCCTAACACTTGGTCTTATGAAATTTTTGTTACTCTTCATGTAATTTAGAAACTGAGTAATAGAGTCAACCAAATCATCATGTTTGCAATTTGGAAAGTCTAGCAATTGTTTCACGGATATTTCCTTGGAATATCCAGAAATAGGCAAAATCACCCTTCCTGATTCGAATAAATCAAGACATGTAGCAAATCTTGTAATTTTATCCTGAGTAGATTTAATAGGTACCAAATGCCTAACCCCATCTCTTTTTAAATCCTGCAAAAGCGAATGACCGCTGGATTTATCCTCGATCAAAATTCTCTCTGGATTATATTTTTGCGCAAATTCTACCACTTTCTTTTTTAAATCTGGATATTCAAGCTTGTCCTGAAAAGCTGAGATTAAATAATATTTCTCGCAGGAAACCCCCCATATAGTTAGCGCAGAAAAATCAGACTCATGATTTGTTTTAATAGCAGTATCCCAGCTTTGGATGTAATATTCAATCGAAGGTAATGTTTTGTAGTAGCATAAATATTCCTCTCTTAACAGTCCGCAAGAAGCTCCATCTGGCTCTTGAAGATATTGAGCTTTAAAATTACTATCTCCTATCTCTATCTGCAGCTTCTTGATTTGCTCCAAGCTAAATAGCCTATCGCACAAACTTGCCCCCTTTTTCATAATTATCTCCGATTTCCCGCTCTTGTAATATATTGCTTCCCTCGCTGTAACTGGAATTTTGAGCAATTGCCATTCCGGATTTTCTGCCAGCAAAAAGCCGGATAAATCATTCTCATGCAGCCTTTGCTGCACTAGTACTATCCTTCCTTCTGTCCGGTTATTTAGCCTTGTGGAAAATGTTTCCATAAACCATTTAATGGTTTTTTTTCTCAGTTTTTCAGAAGACATCTGGCTTGGGTTGTGCGGATCATCTACTATCAATATATCCCCTCCCTCACCAGTTGCAGTTCCGCCTACTGAAGTTGCAAATCTGAACCCATATTTCGTGGTCATAAACTTACTTTTTTGATTCTGCTTTTTATGGATCCGTGTAGCTGGGAATAAATTCTGATACCATGGGGAATTTAGGATAAAACGAGTATCCATTGAAAGCTTATTACTCAAAATTTGCGAATAGCTTGCCACCATAATCCTTGTTTTAGGGTCTTGCCCAAGTAGCCATGCAGTCCAAGCTATGCTTATGCAAACTGACTTCAGAGCCCTTGGCGGCATATTAATTATTAGCCTTTTTATGTTGCCTTTTTCAACCTCGCTTAGCTTTTCTGCAATTAAATCTATATGCCAGTTGTGAATGTATTCTGCTCCGGGATTGATTGTGCTGAACACTTTATGTATAAAGCTTGGTAGGTCATTTTTTAGCAAAGCTTTTAAAAGGGTAGAATCTTCCATATTGTGCAAATTCCCCTAATTATTATATTCCGATTTTATCTTGAGGATAAATTCCTCGATAATTTTGCGGTCATTTTCACTGTCATCCGGCATTTCTTCAAGGTATAATTTCTCGAGCTTTTTCACGTGGTTTATAATCGTAACTAATTTATGCAATGTATCGGCTAAGGTTTTCCGCGTCTGATGCCTCTCCTCCGAGTCACTCGATAAATCCGCCTCTGATATCTCCCTCTCTATCTGAAGACTCAACATCTCTGCTGACTCCTCAAAATGGGGTAAAAAATTGGCTCTATGTTTTTTCATATGATAAAACCCTCCCCTCCTTTAATAGGGCTGAGCCCTACTTGCTCTCTTTTTTCGTTAATTGTCATAAAGTCTGCTCTTGCGATCTTGTCCCATGTTGCTTGTCTTTTTTCTGATAAAGCTGAGATGCTATTTCTGTCAAAATCCACAATTAGCTCTTGCCCAAAAAGCCCTGAAAACCAAGAGGACATAGAGTCAGCAAGATTATCTAATATCGGGATTATTGTCTCTTCCCATAAAGCAAGCCTTGCTTCTTGCATATTACTATAAGTATTATCGCCTGATATTCCAAGGAGCTGGGGCGGGAGGCCAAATGCAAGCGCTATCTCCCTTGCTGCTGCATTTTTTGACTCAATATAATCCATATCCTTTGGGTGAATACTCATATCTCTCCAGTCTAAACCACCTTCTAGTAACAATGGCTTGCCTGCATTCGATGAGCCGGAGAATTTATCATATAATTGCTCCTGAAGCCTCGTGAATTGCTCATCTGAAAGATATTGGCCAGAATCTTTCATAATCAGCGCACCGGTTGGTCTTGCACCATTGCGCAATAAACTACTATTCCATTCTGATGTTGCGTTGTGAAGCTCAATAGATTTTGCAGCAGCTTTTAGTGCTGGAATTCCTGTGTAGCTTGAGTTTGGGTTATAAGATTTAATATGAAGTATTTGGGACTTTCTAGACTTATTGCTAAGAGGGAATTTTGTTTCTTTTCCAGATGCTCTATATGAATAGTAACTCGGGATTCCATTTTCAAATTTTAGCTCAACTTTGCTTGGGTGAAGCAAAATTAGAGAGGATATATACTTGTCCCCTGAGCAAGCTATATATGCATTTCCGTATAATAACTTTGAAGCAACTATTGAGGCGAAAAATTCTGCCCCAGACTGAATATTGTTGGGCCTTCTTAACAAGTCATATATATGATGATTTTTTAATTTATTGACTTTACTGGAGTTTTTTTCATATATTACCCAAGGAATATGACTTGCCCCTTGAGAAATTATATTAACGCACCTATATACGATTACATTATTCGAATATTCGTTTGGTGTAATAGATTCTTGCTTAAATAGATCATGCGGTAAATAAAACTGACTACTAGATTTTTTATCTAGCCTTTGCGCTGGAAAGAGTTTATTGAGATATTTATTTATCATTTTCTGTATTTTTTTTGTTGATCGTTTATGATGGCACTGCGCAATCATGAAATCTATATACAGGATTTTTTTGCAGCACTAAGAGTTCTGATGAAAATAATTTATATATATAAGGTATAATATTCTTTGAAGCTTACAGAAAATAGTTTAATATGATAATAAGTAACAGTTAGTAAATATATGTCTCCACAGATAATTGAACTTCTTTTTTTTGCAGCAATTGCTTTTTTCATCATAAATAAGCTTATTGCTATTTTGGGGTCTACAGATGAAGATAGACCAGCTCAAAATAAATACGGCAAAAATTCTGGAATGAAAGATGTTACTAAGTCTGGTAGTGACTGGACTCAAAATGCCTTTATCCCAGATTTCTTTAAGCCGCAAAAAAATAAAGAAATTAATAGGGATTTGCTTGCTCACCCCGAAAATGAGGATCTAGTTCAAGGGCTCGAAGAAATTATGGAAAAAATTGAGAAATTTACCCCAGAATCTTTCCTTAAGAATGCTGCTAAAGCTTGGAAAATGATTATCACAGCATTGCAAAATAAAGATGCAGAAGCGATTGAGGCCCTTGTTGACTCAAGATTTATTGAGCACATAAAAGATATGAGAGAGAGTTATTTGCACTTAAATCTAAATTTTTTACCTAATATGAAATTTTCTGATATCACATTCTTTGGAAATAGTATATTAATCAAATTAATAATAGTAGCTGATATCGCAGGACAAGAAGAATGGACCTTTATCAGAAATTTTAACCAAACTGGCTCTAATTGGTTCTTATCCAATATTGAAAGGCCATCTTGATATTAAATAATGAGCACAACTAAACAAGATTCCAAAACAAAACCAAGCTGGATAAGGGTTAAGGCTCCCAATTCTAAAGGATATGAATCTGCCAAAAATCTGATATCAGGATTAAGTCTGAATACTGTATGTCAGGAAGCAGCTTGCCCCAATATAGGAGAATGCTGGAGTAAGGGTCATGTTACTGTTATGATACTTGGCTCAACATGCACAAGATCCTGCGCTTTTTGTAATATAAAAACAGGTATACCTGATTTGCTAGACCCGCATGAGCCAGAGAGGCTTGCTGAAGCAATTTCTAAGCTGGGTCTTTCTCATGTGGTTATCACCTCTGTAGATAGGGATGATCTAGAAGATGGGGGAGCTACTCATTTTGCTGAATGTATCAGTAAAATTAGGGCAAAAGCACCGAGCACAACTATTGAAGTTCTAACCCCCGATTTTCTTAAAAAAGAAGGTGCAGCTGAGATTATTGTAGAGGCTAGGCCCGATGTTTACAACCACAACATAGAAACCGTTCCTTCTTTGTATAAAGAAATAAGACCAGGCGCAAGATACTATAACTCTCTTCATTTGCTTCATAAGGTCAAGAAGATTGACCCTACCATGTTTACTAAATCTGGGATAATGGTTGGACTTGGCGAGACTAAAGAGGAAGTAGTGCAAGTAATGGAGGATTTAAGAGCAGCTGAGGTAGATTTTATTACTATTGGTCAGTATCTTCAGCCCACACCTTCTCATGCCAAGGTTGCAAGATTTGTAACTCCTGAAGAGTTTGAGTTTTTTGGAAGAATTGCTTATGCGAAGGGTTTTTTGATGGTATCTAGCAGCCCTCTTACAAGATCTTCTTATCATGCAGGAGAAGATTTTGCAAAAATGAAAATGGCGCGCATGGAGCATGTGAATGCGGACGGGTTATAATGCTTAGTTTTTCAGATTCCCGTAATTTAGATTTTACCGCTTATCAGCTCTATTCCCTTGTTCTTGATGTAGAAAAATATCCAGAATTTGTTCCATGGTGCGAGTCTTGTAAAGTTTTAAGCAAGGAAGATCAGACTATATATGCAGAGCTTAGCGTTAGATATGGTTTATTTGCAAAATCTTATACTTCAAAAATAGATCATGGTGTTTTATCTGATGAGGAGTACTTTGTGCATATTGTGCAAACACAAGGCCCTTTTGAAAAGCTAAACACAGACTGGGCTTTTAAAAAAGATGGTAAATTTTCTTCGGTAGTAAACTATAATATGGAGCTTGCTCTTAAAAGTAGCTTTCTCGAAAATATGCTAAGTACCGTACTTGATAGTGCGGCAGATTTAATGATAAACGCCTTTGAAAAAAGGGCACAGGAGATATATGGCAATAGTTAGTTCGCTTCATAAGCAAAATAAGCAAAAAATTTATGAGGGTGGGTGTAAGGATGTTTTTCAGCTTGGAGACGAGGAAAGCACTTTGGTCTTGTTCTTTAAGGACGACATCAGAAGGGGTGATGAAGTCACAACCATCTCTGGAAAAGGCGTGATTAATAATTCCATCTCAAGCTTTATGATGGAAAAAATTGATATGGTAGGGATAGACCACCACTTCCTAGAGCGCGCTAATATGAGAGAGCAACTCGTGCAAATTCTGGATATTGTGCCTGTGCAAGTTAGGGTGAGTAATGTTGCGACTGATCACTATGTTTCGCATTTTGGAGTTCAGAGTGGGTATGTTTTTGACGCTCCAATGATTGACTTTCGCGTGAAAAATAAATCCTCACTTTATCCTTCCATTAATGAGAATCAAATTTGCGGGTTTAATTGGGCGATTGATCAAGAAGTGAAGGAAATGAAAAAAATGGCCATTCGGGTTAATGATTTTCTCTCAGGCTATTTTGCTGGCATAGGTCTTAGGCTTATTGAGTGTAACCTAGAGTTTGGAAGAGTATTTAACGGCGAAGATTTTATTTTTATGCTAGGGGATGAAATTACCCCAGAAAGCTGCAAATTATGGGATTTGGATAGTAATCAAAAGTTCGATTTAGAAACTATTTTGAAGCACAAAAATCCCATAGAAATATATAAAGAAATCGCAAAAAGAATGAGACTGAAGGTGTAAAGTGAAGATCAAGGATCATACGAATTTAGAGTCTGAAATTGCAAAATTAAAAAAGAAAATGAATGCTGTCATTTTGGCTCACTATTATCAAGATTCTGAGATACAGGATGTAGCAGATTTTGTAGGAGACTCTTTAGAACTTTCCAGAAAAGCTTCACAAACAGATGCTGATTATATTATTTTTTGCGGGGTAAAATTTATGGCAGAAAGTGCTTATATTTTAAACCCGGGCAAAAAGGTCATTATCCCTGATCTTGAAGCGGGATGCTCTCTGGAATCATCATGTCCTGCTGACAGATTCGATGAATTTTGCAAAAAACATCCAGGTCATGTAGTCATAAGCTATATAAACTGCTCTGCAGATGTTAAGGCCCTATCTGACATAATCGTGACTTCATCAAATGCTGAGAAAATTATAAACTCTATACCAGAATCACAGCCTATTATATTTGGGCCTGATAAACATCTTGGTAATTTTTTGATGAAAAGAACTGGAAGAAAAATGGTTATGTGGCCGGGAACTTGCGTAGTTCATGAAAATTTTAGCCAGAGGGAGCTGATTAAAATTAAAACAACTTACCCTAAAGCTAGAATCATAGCGCACCCAGAATGTCCGGAAGATTTACTTCAATATGCGGATCATATCGGCTCTACCTCCTCTCTGCTTAAATATACAGGAGATAATGATGGGCTTGAATTTATCATTCTCACGGAACCTGGGATTATTCATCAAATGAAAAAACTTGCACCTAATTCCAGATTTTATGACGTTCCATCCCTGGGGCAAGGTTCTTGCGTTAAATGCTCTGAATGCCCATATATGAAGCTCAATAATTTGGAAAAATTATATTTATGCATGAAAAATAAAGGGCCAGAAGTTACTGTAGAAAATAACGTAGCAAGCCTTGCTCTTCGTTCTCTAACAAAAATGCTGGAATATTAGAAAAGCCTCGGCGCAAAAAAGCACACTGAATAATCTGGAAATTTGAGATTATATGGGGCGAATGACCGGTCTCGAACCGGTGACCCTCAGTGCCACAAACTGATGCTCTACCAACTGAGCTACACCCGCCATATTCTCTTAAATCAAAATACCCTGAAATGGTATAAGAAGTTATCGTAAAACTCAGTGGTAATATAGAGTAACTTTTATATACTTGCAACCAAATAGTGTTCAAAAAAAACGTTTGAAACTTGTTTTTTTGAATTATCTATATTTACCTCGCAGGCAATTCCTTGAAAAGGTATTTGCTAAGAGCCTTAATTCTCTTAGTATCAACTTGAGTATTTGATTTTTTGGAGGTAAGAGCACTATCAATCGCATCAGAATAAGATCTTGCAAAATTTGACCATAATAGATTACATTTGACTGGGTCAATCAGTGAAACTCTCAGTACATATTTTTCAGACCAGTCTGTTTCTGGATTATAATTTGTAGATCGACCAATAATGCGCGCAGCGAAAGCAAGGGTATTTGAAGCAGAAGAGCGGTACCAAAAATAATATTCAGGATATACTAAAATATCGCCGCCCATAAAAAATGGGGATTTCGCAAATGGATTTTCCAGATTCATCTCAGTTGCATGAGCAATTTTGGAATCTAAAAGATCTGATTTATAGATCTTTTGTATTTCGGAAATATATGACTCCTCCATCATGTTCATTTGGCCAGTAATTTTTGCATTATGCATCTCTCTTCTAGAGAGAATGTATGTCTTATAGCCTTTTTCTTCAAGAGATTTTGCTAGCTCTTCTACTAATATCGCCTCTAAATGACCCTCATAACCATAAACCCTCTCGCTACTTCCGAGATTGAATTTTTTCACCTCAACAATAGGCGGAAGAATTACCGCCCTCTTAGACTGGTTTAAAGAAGCTTCAAACCCAGCGCTACTTCTTATTGTAGTATGTGAGCATGAAGTTAGGATAATATTTAAGCATATAAAAGCTATTGATAAGCAAAATCTCTTCATAATTTAAGCTACCTATAAATTATAGACTATCTGGCACAATTCTGACTCTTTCTTCAGAAATGATAAGTAGTACGTTTTGACCTTCAGAAATTGGGGCTTCTTTTTTGCTCACGCTTTGTACTACGGTCACAATTCCTGATGCTTTTGCCGCAGCTAATGACTTTCTCATTAATGCAGACCCATCAAAATATTCATCTTTCAATTTTGAAGTATCAACTTTAACGACATACTCAACCCCTTTTGCAGTTCCAAGCTTTCCTTCGATAAGGCTACCTGCGATACCGCCAGCAATTGCGGCTCCAACTATAGGCCCAGCCTTTGCACCCTTCCCTCCTGATGCTGCTGCTCCTCCTGCTAAAGCCCCTGCAACAGCACCCGTAGAGTTATCAGCAAGCCTATCATGCTCCACTATCTTTACTTCACGCTTAGTTAATACCTTACCAGGTAGAACTATATTAATTGTTGAATTGCTTGTATATGTTGAATGGGATAAATCTCTTGCGCACCCTGATAGTAGCCCAATAATTGCACAAAAAGATATGACCTTATAAAAATAATTTTTCATTTTATTGCTCCTGTGAAAAAATTTTTGCTCATTATATATTTAATTACTATATTCCACAACTATAAAAATCTGCCTAAAACTTTTTGGGCTAAATCTTCACCTTGCCTTTTTTAAAATCCTATATAATATCACCACAATTATAGCCTAAAACTCACAGAAGATATAAGTAAAAAATATGGAAAAATTCAACAAAGTTGCATCCGAGGTGATTGATAAAGAAATAGAAGGTCTTATGATGCTGCAGAAAAATATGCCAAATGATTTTGGCAAGGCTGCGAATGCAATAGCAGCAATTCCTGGTAGATTAATTGTGTCGGGAATAGGAAAAAGTGGGTATATTGGTCAAAAAATTTCCGCAAGTTTTGCATCAACTGGTACAAGATCTTTTTATGTTCACCCGGCAGAAGCAAGTCACGGAGACTTAGGAATGATTGGCGAGGGGGATATTGTTCTTCTTTTATCTAATTCCGGTCAGACAAAAGAGCTGATAGACATCATAGAATATTGCAAAAAAATTAATATACCCATTATAGGTATGACAATGTCAGAATCATCTCTTCTTGCAAATTCGTCCACTTATCTTCTCAATCTACCAAAAATTCAGGAAGCATCTAGTGTAAACGCGCCGACAACCTCAACTACAATGATGATAGCTCTAGGTGATGCACTGGTTGTCTCAGTTCATGAGTCCAAAGGGTTTTCAAGGGATGAGTTTGCAATTTTTCATCCCGGAGGACAACTTGGTGCAAGCCTTGCAAAAGTTTCAACAATAATGCATGCTGGGTCAAAAATACCTATCGTTTCTCCAAATTGTAAAGTTAGTGATGCAATATTAGAAATGACAAGTAAAGGCTTTGGATGCACAGCAGTTATTGAAAATGATAATGTAATCGGGATCATTACAGATGGTGATCTAAGGCGAAATATGTCCCCTACGATGCTTAGTGACCCAGCAAAAACGATAATGACACCTAGCCCCATCTTAATAGGCCAAAGTGCAACAGCAATTGACGCACTAAACATTATGAATAATCATAAAGTCACTTCATTATTTGTAGTAGATGAAAATAAACTAACTGGGATCATCCATATACATGATCTAATCAGACTCGGGCTAAAGCCGGACGACCAAAACTGATCCAGGCCAGACAAATTGTTGCTATTTTGCAACTGGGGTTGAGTTATATATATTATCCTGGTTGATATATTTGGAGAGATTCTCATCTATAAGTTACTTTTTTATAGAGCATTATTAACCCCATCAGAGAGTCTCCCATGGACCAAATTCAAAATACCCAAAATAACCCCCTAATAAATGCATTTCATGCCTGCATAGCAGTTGAACATATACATCAAATTGCCGATATGATAACTTCATATCCTTGGTTAAAAAATGCAGTTGACCAAAATGGAAATGGCCCCTTAAACGTCGCAATAGCTAATAATTGCAAACAAGCTGCTAATTTTTTATTAAATAAAGGAGCGGATTATACATTAAAAAATTACCTAGGAATCACCCCATTAATGCTGGCCTCGAGCAGAGGAATGTCAGAATTTGTTGTCCCCTTACTTCACAAAGATAGGGCAATCATTAATTCTCAAGATTACGCAGGAATGACCGCTTCAGCTCACGCTGCAAGATTTGGTAATTTGAATACACTCGAACAACTACTTGTTTTTGGCGCAAGAATGGATGTTGCTGACAATAACGGCCTAACTCCGCTTCACTACATTCCAGAGCAATATAAAGATGTACTTGTGGATATATTGCATTTCTACAGCACAGAACATGGGAAATTAATATCAAAATTTTACCGAAGAGACGAAATCACGCAAAATGATAAGGATGAATTATATAGCCTAATTTTACACGAGGATAATAGACTCTCTCAGGAGCAAAAAATTGAATTAGAGCAGGCTTTGCTTGAGAGGTTTGAACCAAGAGCCCAGGCCGCAGAATCAAGGCCTCTGAGAGATATGTGTGGAAATATAGTTTACGATGATACTGGAGACATTATTTATGACGATATAGGAGAGCCTATGCTCCATGATGAAGAAGAAAGCGAAGAAGGGGATGATGATTATGAAGACGAAGAGGAAGTAGCAGCTGAGGATTCCGAAGGGGAGGAAGAAGGTCTTGAGGACCTGCGCGGAGGAGAGCTCGAGGATACCGAGTCTGATGATGACTCAGGAGATAGTGATGATGAAATGGATATAGGTGGCGCAGGAGCATTCCCGGATTCTCATTTTGATAGCGCCTAAACCCCTTATGATAAGCTATTGAAACTAATTTTGCGCTCTTGTATAAGTTTATAAGCGTAATTTATAAACAGAAGGAAAATCTATGCCCAAAAAAAGCCAAAATCTTTAAGAAGAAAACATATCAACCAATTCAGCAAAACAAAGGCAATAACGCTCAACAGAATAATGAGAGCAAAACTGAGTTAAAAATTGAATCTCCCTTTATCCCCAATCAAGCGGAAGAAAGCAAGACTCAAGTACCAGAGCAACATATTGCTAGTTTTCTCCTTGAGGAAGAAAAGGCTCCAAACCCTCCTCAGATTGATCTAGGGAAGGAAGATGATATAAGCAACAAAATACAAGAGGAGCAAAATTTAGAAGTAAAAATAGAAATTACTCCAGCTTTTGATAGAGAAAATACTTTAGCACCCATTTCAGAGAATGATCAGCAAGAAGAAGAAAGGGATCATGACTTTGAGATTTTGGAGTTCTCAGTTAATACACCAGGAGAAGCTGCTGAAGATTTATCTAGTTTACAACTTGAAATAAAAGTTCTGAGTCAGGCTATTTACCCCGAAACCGCACAAGAAGAAATTGATGAAGATATATCTGCAATTGTCGAAAATTTTCTAAAAAACAGAGTCACATCTCCCTGTGAGAATGTTTTTTCTATCTTGAGATCAGCTGATGAAATCAAGATTTTTTATAATTAAATTGTAAAGCCAACTCTACTCAACTCTGAATTAGAATCAACCAAGCATAATGACTTAGCTGATATTTCTCAAATTAATGACTTAGTATCTAATCAACCCGAATTAACAAACTCAGTTTCAGATATAATGCAAGGAGAAGCTACTGAAGATAATTGGGATATAGTATAATATATTTTTTGTAAGCATCTATTCCAAATTTCTTACTGCAATATTATGATCACCTCCAAAAACTGCGCAAAAATCCGAAAGGGGGTAACTTGTATCACTTTTACTTAGCTCCATAGTCTCAAGATCAAAAGTAATGTTAGACTGATGGTAATTAAGTCCTGGTGTAATTTTTCTCTTGAGATTGATTTTCACAAGCTTTGCGTCTCTCGCTCCATACCAATTTGCTATAAAATTCCTCACAAAAGGAGAGATTTTATGAGAGTAAATAATGATTTTATCCCCCCCCCTTCTTTCTGCTATAAAGCCAATTTTTTTGTTAACTAGGAATGTTGGCTTCTCCTCCTTTGCAAAAAGAATGCAGAATATAGCGATACTTACGAGCCCAATATACCTAGACCTTGAAGAGATAAGACTTAGACAAAAAAACCCAAACATAAAAAAACAAATCGCAAAATTGCTAACATATCCGGTATAGATAACAGAGTAAGGTAGCGATACTACGTAATTTACCGTATATTTTATGACCCATATCGAGAGATCAATTATATATAACGGAATAAAGGATAGCCCTACTGGAGAGAGTAACACAGAAATAATTCCAGCCGGCATGATTAAGAAGCCAACAATAGGAACCGCAACCAAATTTGCAACCAGAGAATAGTTTGAATATACATAAAAGTGATACATAACAATAGGCGCCGTTGAGAGACTTGCTAAAAAAGAGGAGTAAATATTTGAGAAAAAATATAACTTAATACTACCCATAATCCCGCCTATTCTGGCTGTATTTTTCATATATTGTGAATAATATTCAAAACCAGCAAGAAGGGATAAGACTGCTATGAATGATAGCTGAAAACTAGGTAAAATCACATATTCGGGATTTTTAGTCAAAATCAAAACACATGCCACAGCAAGGGATCTTAAGGCGTATGGTTGTTTTGATATGATTATCGAAAACATCACACAGAATACCATGATAAATGCTCTTGAAGCTGCAATCTGCATACCCGTTAGAATAAGATACATCAAACTCGCAACAATGGAAATAAAAGCCGAGAGCTTTTTGATATCAACATAATTTGCAATTATATCTGAGCAATTTAACAAAATTCTTGAAAATAGAAAAAAAAGAGACGCAACCAATGAAAGATGAAGTCCAGAGACGCATAGTATATGCGAAACTCCTGCATATCTCATATTGTTTAAAGTGGTTTGATCTATACCGCCCGTTTCCCCTAAGAATAAAGCCGAGGCGAAATTGCCATTTTTTGGACCAAGATTTTGGATTAATGAGTTATATATATTTTTTCTAGTCATATGTAGGTCAAAGATCGATAATTCTCTGAAGCTAATGACTTTTGCTTCTGAGGTCGCCCTTCCTAGAGCGCCTATTCCTGAAAATAGAGCTGTTTTTCTGAAGTTATAACCATCTGGAACAATCTGGTGAGGCAATGGGAATAGGTCGCACATTACTCTGATCCGATCTCCGTCTAGAAATAGCTGGCTATTTTCTTTGGGAAAGTTGATTCTGACTGATTTTGGTGTGTCTTTTTTTGGAATTTCATCAATTTGGACTTCTTCCAAGGTAATCTGAGAGCCATAAGGAGTGGGCCTGATTTTTGAGACTACGCCCTCTATAGAAGCAGATTTGATTTCTTTTGTAATTTCGATATTGTGAGTATAATTTATTCTAAGATTTGCTACTAAAGCCCCAGCAAGAAGCCACGTTATGATTAGCAAAGGGAAAATTAGGGTCAAATTATTTCGTTTTTTTTGGAAAAAAAATATAGAAACTATTAGCGCGAGGAAAAAAGCTAGTATAATCGGAAGGGGGTTAGGTTTTTGCTCAATCTCATTCCAACTTGCAAAACCCCACAACATCCCCGCTAAATATGAACACACATACCATATAGGAAGATTGATCCTCTCTCTTTGTAAAAAATTATCTATAATCTGCAATTTTGTTTAATATTCGAAGGATTTGAATATCGTGCAGTATATTTAATCAAAAACACTTGACAAGAGGAATTTTTTTTGCGATTATTATATAACTTGGCAAAGGCCTTAAGGAGGTAAGTAAATAGTGATTCAAGTATCAGTTCATGCAGGAAACGGCGAACAAGCCATCCGCAATCTAAAAAGAAAAATGCAAAGAGAATTGGTTTTCAGGTATATGAAAATGTCCAGATTCTACGAGCCAGAGTCTGTTAAAAAAGTAAGAAAAAAACAAGAGTCTGAGAGAAGAAAGAGAAAGTTGGTTAGAAAAAAACTAATGGATTCTTAATCTTAATCCCATAAAAAACCCTGTCGTCCCCGTGAAAACGGGGATCCACTTTTCACCTGTCATCCCCCTCAAAGGAACGTATCCAGGAGAGATGCGGCTAGATCCCCACCTCCGTGGGAATGACATGGAGAGAGTCCGAGAATGACGTGAAAGTTTGCGCGAATGACACAGAGAGAGTGCGGGAATAACAAAAAAAGGTCCCGAGGGGAATGAAGTCTACATCCCGGACATAAGGAGGGCCAAAATTGAGAGGCGCCTCTTGCTCATTTGCTCCGATAACATGGATAAAACCATAATACCCTACAATTTTTGTAACAATTGAGGAAAATAGCAATTAAAATCTCGAACAGAATCATAATCCAAAATTCTTTTTAGCAACTTCTTCGCCTTGATTTTTGCCCGTTTCAAGCAATTTCTTATATGATCTAATCC
>JANRMF010000069.1:0-18069 GCA_033761815.1 Rickettsiaceae bacterium | reverse complement strand
CGCAAGGGCATTCATCATTTCTTGCAATCTTGCCCCAAGTGGAGGGGTCATTTTTATCTCTAAGCTCTGCTGGTACGTGAGCAAGAACCGGTTTGAGTTTGGTTTCTAGATTCGATCCTGCGCTATTATATTTTGAAAATGCCGGATCTTCCCTTGTTTCAAATGTTTTCTGAGATTTACGTGAGTTCTCTGCGATTTCCTCAATATCAGTTGAAGATTCTATATGGAACTGGAACCCCGCGCTAACAACTTGCTCTGAAAAATTATCCAGCATTTGATCGAATAAGTCAAACGCCTCTCTTTTATACTCATTCAAAGGGTCTTTCTGACCATAGGCTCTGAGTGAAATTCCTTGTCTTAAATAGTCTAGAGAATGAAGATGATCTTTCCAGATTTGGTCTAAAGTAGACATGAAGATATATTTAAGCGCGTTGTTAAATGTTTGTTTTGAGTAATGAGCCTCTTTTGCCTCCACGAATTCAGAAAGTCTAGTTGATAATTCTAGTAAAATATCAGATTCTACAACATCTTTTGTAGCATATTGTTTTATATCGTACTCTATCCCAAACACTCTATGGAATTCATTTTCTAGATGATCTAATTCCCAGTTTTCTTTAAAAGAATTTTGAGGGATAAACTGAGTTATCATTTTAGACAAGATATTTTGAGCAAACTCAATCAGAGTCTCTTTAAGCATTTGTGCATGCATGATGTCGTTTCTTTGCTCGTAAATAACTTTTCTTTGGTCATTCATCACATCGTCAAACTTCAGAAGATTCTTACGAATCTCGTAGTTATGAGCCTCTACTTTTTGCTGAGCTTTTTCTAAAGAGCGAGAAATCATAGGGTGAAAAATTGCCTCCCCATTCTTTAAACCAAGAGATTTTAGGACGGATCCCATTCTCGGCGAGGCAAAAATCCTCATCAGATCATCTTCTAATGATAGGTAGAATTTTGTCTCACCAGGATCCCCCTGCCTTCCGCTTCTACCTCTTAACTGATTGTCTATCCTCCTGCTTTCATGTCTTTCAGAAGAGATAACGTTCAGACCACCAAGCTCTATGACTTGTTGTTTTTCTTTTGCTACTTGCTCTATTATATCCTTTTTCTTTTTCTCTAATTTTTCTACACTAATCTTGCTACTAATTTCGCTAATTAGCATTTCAGCATTTCCTCCAAGTTGGATATCAGTCCCCCTACCTGCCATGTTAGTTGCGATAGTAACAGCCTTATATCTACCAGCTTGAGCAATTACAAAAGCCTCTCCCTCATGGTTTTTTGCATTTAGAATATTGTGAGGTATCCCCCTTTCTTTCAGGAGCTTGGAAATTTCTTCGGATTTTTCTACGCTTATAGTGCCAACTAAAATAGGCTGCCCTTTTTCATAACATGAAATAATTACCTGGATAATTGCTTCATTTTTTTCTGCCTTTGTCCCATATATTTCATCATCATGATCAACTCTTTTGGATGGGTGGTGAGTTGGCACAGAAATAACTTCTAGGTTATATATATCCTTAAGTTCATTTGCTTCAGTCATAGCCGTGCCTGTCATACCTGAGAGCTTTGGATATTGCCTAAAATAGTTTTGGAATGTAATTGATGCCAGTGTTTGATTTTCGTTTTGAATTTCTACTCTCTCTTTGGCCTCAAGGGCTTGATGAAGACCTTCCGAATATCTTCTACCGTCAATAACTCTTCCTGTAAATTCATCTATTATCATTACCTTTCCATCCTGGACTAGGTAATCTACGTCTCTTGAGAATAAATGGTGAGCTTTTAACGCCTGATTGATAAAGTGCACTAGTCTCATATTTTCAAAATCAAAAAGACTTGTACCTTCTTTGATTAATTTGGTAGCAACAAGAATCTCTTCTGTATCATTAATACCTTGTTCTGTTAGGTTGATAGTTTTAGATTTTTCATCTTTTTCCACTGAGTCAGAATTTAGCTTTCTAACAACAGAATCAATAATAACATATAGGTCAGAATTATCATCAACTGGACCAGAAATAATCAGAGGGGTTCTTGCTTCGTCAATTAATATTGAGTCTACCTCATCTATAATCGCATAATTAAAAGGCCTTTGGACTCTGGATTCTGGGGTAAATTTCATATTATCCCTGAGATAGTCAAACCCCAGTTCATTATTAGTTGCATATGTAATATCTGCTAAATAGGCCTGTTTTCTCTGGTAATCAAGCATACCTGATGTGATGCATCCAACTGATAATCCAACGAAATTATAGAGTTTTCCCATAGTTTCAACGTCTCTAGATGCAAGATAGTCATTTGTTGTTACAACATGCACTCCTTTTCCTTCAAGCGCGTTAAGATATGCAGCGAGTGTTGCGACAAGGGTTTTACCTTCCCCTGTTCTCATTTCTGTGATTGAGCCTCTGTGAAGAATCAGACCCCCTATGCACTGTACATCGAAATGCCTCATACCTAGAACTCTCTTTGAAGCCTCCCTTACAACTGCAAATGCTTCATGCGCAATATCATCAAGACTTTTACCGCCGGCTAGAAGATTTCTAAAATATTCAGTTTTTGCCCCAAGTTCATCATCTTTTAATAATGCGATTTTTTCTTCATAAGAATTGATAATCGCAACTTCTGCGAATAATTTTTTAATTATCCTATCATTTGCTGTGCCAAAAAATTTTGCAAAGAAACTAAACATCACACCCTGTTAATTTAAAACAACATATAACATATTGAAATTATTCCATGAAGGCAAATAATATTATCAATTTCACAAAAAGCTTGACGCACGAAATTATTGGGGCTAAAAATTTACCACATTAAATTTATTTTCGGAGAAAAAATGAAAAAATTTATAAAAGTAGCGCTTGTTTCGTCCGCTCTTCTTACTGCAAGTATTTTGTCTGTAGAATCATTTGCTGATAGCAAAACCCCAGTCCTAGCAGCTGCAAAATACACAGATTCTTCTATAGTCGCAGAGTATGGGGACGTCAAAGTAGCAGTCAAAGAAGTGATGGCTCAATTTGGCGAGTTTCTAGCTCAGCAAGCAAATTTCAAAGGAAAAAAGTTTGATGAACTCGAAAAAAATGTTCAGGAAAATTTGGTCAAGGGTTATGTAAATACAAGACTTCTGGATTCGGAAGTAAAAGAATCGAAGATACAAGAAAGTCCTGAGTTTATTAAAAGATTAGATGAAATCAAAACTCAAGTTGCACAGCAGTTTTTCATAGAAAATATTATCAAGCAGAAAGTCAAAGAAGCTGATATTAAAACAGAGTATGACAAAATGAAAAAAGAACTCATGGGAAAAGAGGAATTTAAGGCAAGTCATATTCTTGTTGCAACAGAAGAAAAAGCTAAAGAAATTAAGGATAAGTTATCTAAAGGTTCTAAATTTGAAGATCTTGCAAAAGAAAATTCTATGGATGATGCGAGTAAAGCAAACGGAGGAGAGCTAGGATATTTTACTAAAGGCCAACTCGTTCCTGAATTTGAAGCAAAAATCGGCACAATGAAAAAAGGAGATATTTCTGACCCAGTAAAAACACAATTTGGGTGGCATATCATAAGATTTGATGATTCAAGACCAGTTAAACTCCCAGCTTTAGATGATGTCAAAAATCAAATCCAAAATAAACTAGCAAGAGATGTTCTAGAAGGATTTATGAAAGATATGAGCCGAAAATATAAGGTTAAGATAACTCTATAATATTTTTCCTAAAAAATTATACTCCCGTAGAGAATTTTACGCAAATTTCTCTCGGGGTTTTGTTTTTTTATTTGCTCTGCTATACTTACTTATATATAGAGTATCGTTTATACAATTTAATCTTGGTTCTGATTCACTCCCCTAATAGGTAATTTAGTCGTTATTTTCGCGCCTCTAATACGCATGTATACCCCATACACCTTGCGTTTCTGCGGGCGAAAATGTCTATTCATTCCTCTATTACATAGGAATGAATCGGAACATAATAAATCACTCCTCATTCTTTTTCTTGTTCTATTTAAAGTTTTGTGTGCTCGCTCTTTCAAATAAAGTGTATAATTGTAAAACCGTAAATAAGTTCTTGATTATATGAAAATCTCACATTTTTTGCTTGTATGTTCAAACGTTATGGTGCAGTTTTTTAACTACGCAGCTTTTGGTCTTGCGAGCATTGAACTCTCACGTACCTTGTGCCCCGGCAAAACTCCGACAGAAAAATTACTGAATTATTTTGCTGCAATTGTTTTGAGTGCTGCAATTAGGCCTATAGCTTCTATCATATTTGGCTCAATAGGAGATTATGCCGGAAGAAGAGTTGCCATTATTCTAACTGGAGTAGTATCTAGCTTTGGTGCTTTATCGGTTTTTTTTATACCTTCATACGAGACGATAGGTATATATGCTACAATATCGCTAATCTTATCTAGAATGTGTTTTAAGAGTGGTTTGACGGGTGAAATTGCTGGCATAAGGCTTTATGTATCAGAAATGCTTCCAAGAAAAAACCAGAACTTAGGCAATGGTTTTGTAACTGTTTTTACACAAACCGGGGCTTTTGTAGCAGCTATTTTGCTAGCCTATCTCAAAAATGACTCACCTAGTGGAATAGAGCAGACTCTAATGGCAGATCATTGGCGTTTATGCTTTCTTGTAGGTGGTTTAAGTGGACTTATTTTGTCAGTTTTTCGGTTATTCATCAGTGAAACTATTGAATTTAGAGAAAGGCAAATGCAAAAAGAAAAAATATTCGACCTGTCTCTGTTGCAGATTATTTTAGGGCAGCGTAAGATACTATTTTGTTCTACCCTAATGTTTGGGAGTTTGGGTCTGACTTACCAATTTTATATGCTTTTTTTACCGCCATATATAGAGACTCTAACGAACAAATCTATGCTCTACCTCGTTCCATTCTATATATCGAGTTTTTCAATGGGGTGTATTTGTTGGGGGCTTGTGGCAGATAAATATAATAACATAAATATTGTCCAAGTTCTCAGGGTTATAGCTGTAACGAATATACTAGTAGTATTTTATCTGATGCATTATGAAAAATATGAATATTTGAAATGGATAGGTATTTTTGCTTGCTTTATAAATGCTGGCATTGCGGTACCAACGCAAATTTATCTCAAGAATAAAATTAATGTTGCAATAAGGTATAGAGTATATAGTTTAGGTCATTCGCTAGGCGCGGTTTTAATGTCCGCACCAGCTGGATATGTGTGCACAAAGGTAGGAATGACTTTTGGTCATGGATATGTTGTTTTATTCCCTCTAATTGCCATTCTATCCGCATTAACTGCAACCTATATTCTAGAGTGCGATAGATAAATTTCTAAATGCCAATAATTTACAAAATACTAACTCCTCCCCAATATAAAAAAAAGAAACATTAAGTAGTTTTGATAGTTAATATTTTCACAAATAATTACAAAATTCGCTTGACTATGCGCTTGTATCGAAGAATACTTGTCTCTTTAAAATGAAAAACCCGTTATACCAATCAATAGCTATAACCCTACGTTGTTGCTCGTCTCTAACCTACCATTTAGTAGACTTCGCTCCTCGCGCCTAGTATTATTATAACCGGTGATTGGTATTATTGGGTTTTTAAATCTAGATTTCATGAGGAAGATTATGGGAGAAGAAATTACAGTAAGTTACGTGAGAATTAACGGTGAAAATTTGATTTTTAACGAACATAATTGTCTTGCTTTATACAACGAGGGTAGGTTTGATGAATTATGTAATGAATGGAGAAAGGTCATTGACGGGTTGGTCAAGAATCACTTCATCGAGAGCGATATCTACATGAAAAGCTTTTTGAATAGGTTTTTTCAGCATTTTTTCTATATCATATGTCAAGATAGATTTAAATTTCCTCAGCCACAAATGGGTTATTTTATAATGGCTAACTCATATATTAGCAATCTGGTGTGTATTTCTGACTATAGAACAACTGATATACCTCTCTCAATTGTAATGCACCAACAGCAAAATTATAACAAGATACTCGTTCTTTTGAATCCATACAATACTATCAAGTTTGATATGAAGCAAATTTTTGACGTAGATCACGTTTCTGCTTCAATTTGGTTTTTCGTCAATTTATGCCGTACATATTTGCTGCCGAATAAAATCGCTTATGAAAATCTAAAAATATTTCAATCATGTCCCGATGATAGGTTGGTTATTTTGGGTGACATAGTAGAAAATATGAGGCTAGCTTTTTTTACTTCGACTTACATTGATATTTAAAAAGATCAGATTTTGAAACGCAAAATTAACTCCTTATATAAGCAATTTGTTGCGGGCATCCAAGAAAAGATCAATGAGATAAATGTTCCAAAGGATAAGAAGAGAATAGCCCTAATTTCCGGAAAGTGGCAAGTCTATAGCGTCGTTTATAAAACATTAGTGCCTTTTATTAATACATTAAAAGATGATTTTGATCTTGTTTTTGTTAATCTTGCCCCGAATGAGCCAAAGCAATTTTATGATTTTTCGATTTTCAAAGAAGTTATCGATGTACCTTACACTCTAGGAAAAATTGGATACGAAGAGCTGATTAAGCTTGATTGCTACACCTCCATCATCCCTGATATTAGTATGAATGATAGTAGTATGCTTATATGTAATATGAGATTATCGCCAATACAAATCTCTGCATATGGGCACCCAATTTCAACATTTAGCTCAGAAATGGACTATTTCATAGGAGGGGTGGAGGTTGAGGATGTCACAAAGGCTCAAGATAACTATCAAGAGCGCCTTGTTCTCATTCCGGGAATAGGCATCCAGGTTACCTGGCCTACTTATACAAGAAGGAAGTACTCTTTATCTCTTCAAAATTCGGAATCTAAAATTATTGTTGGGTGCATTTGGACCGCTCAGAAAGTTAATTACCCTCTGATTGAGGCTATGAAGAAAATCATCTATAGCTCAAAAAACAAAAATTTCATATTCCGCATATTTCCATATAGCGCGCCTCAGCATTTTACGGAAGTTTTTATAAAAGATATAAGGGCCGAGCTTGGGAATGAATTTGTAGAATTCATGACTGTGAAAAATTACGACGATTATATGTGCGACATTGAGGATGTGGATTTTGTCATCGATAATTTCTCGTTTGGTGGATTTTGTACTGTTGTAGATAGTTTTTACCTGGAAAAACCATATGTTGCATTTAAAGGTCCAAAAGCTTCTGGTAGATTTGCTCCATTTATCTTAGAGAAGATGGGAGTAGGCGAGCTTGTCACAAATTCTGCAGACGAATATGTAGCAAAAATATTAGAGCTCATTGAAAATCCAGTGAAACTTAAGAAGATGAAATCTAAATTTAATTCTAACCAAACCTATAATTTGATCAAAAATTTATCCCCGCCTGAATATTTTAAAAAAGCCATAGAGGATTTAATTGAAAATCACGAAACATATAAGGCACAAAATGACAAAACTCCAATTATTATAAAGGATGAGAGTAAAGCTCTAAGAAAAAAAGCTTCTTGATTTTGTGATTCGTGATGAAGATTTCTGCGTCACTTACTACTCATCCTTGTAAAAGTTCAAGAATTCGGTTCATTTTTTCGCCATCTGAGAGCGCAATCAAGTTTTGACAACAAAATTACCGCTCAGAATGGGTTATACCAATAACTAATTATAATAATACTAGGCGCGAGGAGCAAGGTCCACTAAATACTAGGTTAGAGACGAGCAACAATGTAGGATTATAGCTGGCGATTGGTGTGATCGATGTCAACCATCACGGGTACATGATCCGAAGGCCTCTCCCACCCCCTCGCTCCCCCTATGATTTGGAAATTTTCATAGTTTTTTTGAAAGGATCTTGATAGCCAAATATGGTCTAACCTTCTTCCGCGGTTGCTTTTTTGCCAGTCTCTATTTCTATAACTCCACCAAGAGTAAATTTTATTATTATTGCCATTATGCCTTGCGATATCTTGCCATTCAAACGAATGGATGATATCCATCATAATTTTTCTTTCAATATCAGTATGACTTACCTCATTTCTAAGCTGTCTGCTAGACCAAACATCATGTTCATGAGGCGCGATATTTAAATCGCCAGCAAGAATTATTTTATCGTCTCTGGAGCGATTGGCCAAAAACCACTCTTTTAGCTCATCTAAATAATTTAATTTATGTAGAAATTTCGGGTTTGTATCTATATCAGGAATATCCCCGCCGGCTGGTATATAAAAGTTATGTATCTCGGTTGCGCCTATCTTTACACATAAATGCCTTTTGTCATTATTGCAGAAATTTAATGAAAATTTTTCTTCAAAAGGAAGTTTGCTTAATATTGCGACCCCGTTATATGATTTTTCACCTTCATAAAATTGAAATTCATAGCCAGCATCTCTGAGTTGATCCTCGGGAAATAGAGAGTTCTCAACCTTGGTTTCTTGGAGAAGAATTACATCTGGCATGTAATCCTGATTTAATTTAGATATTAGGTCAGCCCTGAGTCTCACTGAATTTATATTCCAAGTTGCAATTCTCACAAAGTTCACTGCCTTGCAAGTCTTAAATTTGCATAATTGTTTATATCAATGGGAAAATTTGCCCTAATTGGGTTAATATCTATGCCGCCCCTCCTTGTATATCTTGCTTCAACTAAAATTTTTTCAAATTTTGCAAGCCCGAGTAGGTCAGCATAAATTTTTTCGACAGAATCTTCGTGAAACATATCCTCATCTCTATGTGAGATAATATATTCTAAAAAAGATGCATGATTTATTTTCGGACCCTTGTAGGAGACAATAACAGTCGCCCAATCTGGCTGGTGAGTTATCAAGCAGTTAGTTTTGTGCAAATTTGAATATATAGTTTCTTCTGTCGTTTGATTTTCAATCTTGATTATTTTTGCAGAAGAATGTTTTGCTGATATTTCTATATCAAGATCGTCAATACATATTCCATCTGGTTTACTCAGCCTAATCTCTTCTAATTCACTAATTTTCTTGAGTTTAACTACTATCTCCTTTCCAGTTGCTCTTGAGATATCTCTTATCATTATATCCCTAACCATCTCTTCTGATTCGAATCTTTCATTATTGAAGGAGAAAAAATACAGTTTCAAGGATTTAGATTCTATTAAGCTTGGAGAGTCAGATGATACAAAAATTTCAGCAATTCTGACCTCCGGCTTACCTTTGCTATTTAGCCAGGAAATTTCGTAGCAGTTCCATATATCATAGCCATAGAAAGTTGACCCCAATTTAATTTTTACTCTATTTACAATCCTCGGTATTGGAAATAAAACCGTTGGGTCATATTGCTGAGGATATAGAACGCCTTGGCCCAAAACTAAATTTGCCATAAATTTATCATTGTTATATTAGCTTTTTTGGATATTTTCGTATTATATGTGGGAAATTTTATTTATCAAGAATTTAACAAAATGCAAAAAATAAATGGCTGGCTGTGTCTCTACAAACCACGGAGTATTTCTTCCGCGAAATTTTTAGGATGGGTCAAAAAAACCCTTTCTTACCCAAAAATTGGGCATGTTGGAACCTTAGACCCAATGGCAGAGGGTATTTTGCCAATAGCAGTAGGAGAGGCGACAAAGCTCGCCGATTTACTGATAAATGCAGAAAAAACATATAAATTTGTAGTAAAATTTGGTGCAAAAACCCTTAGTGGGGACGCAGAATCTGATATAATTGAGGTGATGCCGTCAGATATAAGCGAGGAGGAGATTTTGCAAATAATCCCCTCTTTTTTGGGGCAAATTTCACAAACCCCATCCAAATTTTCAGCAATAAAAATCAATGGAAGAAGGGCTTATGACCTTGCAAGAAAAGGTCAGGAATTTGAAATGCCGTCAAGGTTAATAGACATTTACAGCCTAAATCTGGAATTTTTTGACAAAAAAAATCAGCTCGCAACCTTTATTTGCA
Organism: Rickettsiaceae bacterium; assembly: GCA_033761815.1. Taxonomy (GTDB): domain Bacteria; phylum Pseudomonadota; class Alphaproteobacteria; order Rickettsiales; family Rickettsiaceae; genus JANRKH01. Next base: position 8,169 of record JANRMF010000069.1, on the reverse strand, counting down.
GGTGCTCTAAGGGTACTTACATAAGAACACTTGCAGAAGATATTGCTTTTAGCTTGAATAATTTAGGATATGTGATAGAATTGGCACGCCTTGGAGTAGGTAGGTTTAATATGAGCAATTGTATAAAAAAACCTGATTTGCACCAAAGCAACTCTCTTTTGAGTATTTTAGAGGAAAATCTTTTGCCTGTTGATTTCGTGCTGGACGACATCCTGGTTATCAATGTAACAGAAGATATATCTAATAGGATCCGAAATGGTCAAAAAATTACTTTCGAAGATAAAAAAGACGGTTTTTACGCTGTTTTTTTTGATGGTGTTTTGCAGGCTATCGGTAATATTTCTGAAAACTTATTCAAAATCAAGAGAGTGTTTAATTTAAATCATCATGGAGGATGAGATGTCGATCGATAAAGAAGCAAAGGCTAAGTTAATCAGCCAATATGGAAACGAAAGTGGTGACACGGGCTCAGTAGAAGTGCAGTGCGCGATTTTAACCACAAGAATTACAAACTTAACAGAACATTTCAAGCAAAATCATAAAGATTTTACTTCTAGAAGGGGTCTTTTGATGTTAGTAGGTCGCCGTAGAAGATTGTTGAATTACCTAAAATCAAAAAGTTTGAGTAGGTATCTAAGCTTGATTGAAAAGCTCGGAATAAGAAAATAAGTAGTGAAAAGGTGGGCATGGAATTCTAAGGTTCCTGCTTACCCAATCGCATTCTATCATTAAGCCGTCAATAATAAGACATTAGTTTGAAAAAAGAAAATATATTTATATAGATTAGCACTGGCAATCATCATTTGCAAAAGTAAGAAAATAACTAAAAAATAAAAAAAATGTTTAAAGAAATAATCAAAGAAATTAATTGGGGTGGCAATACGCTAACTCTAAAAACTGGCAAGATTGCAAGACAAGCAGATGGAGCAGTTGTTGCTTCCATGGGTGATACAGTCATTTTATGTACAACTGTATCTGCGGCGAAGGTAAAAGATGATGCTTCATTTTTTCCATTAACAGTTCACTATAGAGAAATAGCAGCTGCAGCTGGCAAGTTCCCTGGTGGATACAAAAAAAGAGAAGGACAGGCATCAGAGAGAGAAATTTTAGTCTCAAGACTAATCGATAGGCCAATAAGACCATTATTTGACCCTGCCTTTTTTAATGAAACACAAGTTATATGCACTGTGCTTTCATATGATCCTAAATATTGCAGCGATATTATCGCCTTAGTTGGGGCATCTGCAGCTCTTGCTATTTCTGGGGCTCCATTTCTTCATGTAGTTGGAGCTGCAAAAGTAGGCTTCGTGAACGGTGAGTACGTGCTAAACCCATCAGCTCAGGAGCTTGAGAATAGTAAATTAGACTTAGTAGTAGCTGGAACGGATACATCAGTAATGATGGTTGAGTCAGAAGCTGCTGAACTTTCGGAAGAGCAAATGCTTGGTGCTATTGAATTTGGCCATAATTCTATGCAGCCAGTTATAGAGATGATTGAAGAGCTCAAGAAGGAAGTAGGAAAAGAGGCAAGAAAAGCCCAGCCACTTGGAATTGAAAAATTAGTCAAATCACTTCAAAAAGAGTTTGAATCTGATATTACATCAGCTTTTACTCTTAAAAGCAAACTCGCACGATACGAGAAATTAGATGCAATTTTTGCACAAATTGAAAAAAAGCATCTTGAAGAATATGGGAAGCTAAAGTTAGAATTAGCTTTTGAGGAAGTGAAATCCAAAGTTGTTAGAAATAGCATGCTTTCTACTAAAGAAAGAATTGACGGCAGAAAGCCAAACGAAATTAGAAATATCGAATGCGAAACTGGGTTATTGCCTAGAGCGCACGGATCTAGCTTATTTACCAGAGGCGAAACTCAGGCTCTTGTTTCAGCAACGCTTGGAACAACCCAAGATGAGCAAATGGTTGAAAGCCTAGAAGGCGAGGGGAGAGATAGGTTCCTTCTTCATTATATATTTCCTCCATATTCAGTCGGAGAGGCTACCCCTTTCAGAGCTCCAGGCAGAAGAGAAATAGGTCATGGTAAATTAGCATGGAGAGCGATTAATCCAGCTCTTCCTTCAAGAGAAGAATTCCCTTACGCAATGAGAATTGTCTCTGAAATTACTGAATCTAACGGTTCTTCCTCAATGGCAACAGTTTGTGGATCAAGCATGGCTCTTATGAATGCTGGTGTTCCTCTTAAGTCCCCAGTAGCAGGAATTGCTATGGGTCTTGTTAAAGAAGGAAAGGATTATGTTGTTCTATCTGACATTATGGGAGATGAAGACCACCTTGGCGATATGGACTTTAAAGTTGCTGGAACAGATGCTGGTATTACTGCGCTCCAGATGGATATTAAAGTTACAGGAATAAACCTTCAGATAATGAAAGATGCGCTGGCTCAAGCTCATGATGGAAGAAAACATATTATCTCAAAAATGGCAAAGGCTATTAAAGAGCACCAATCATTAAGTGAATATGCTCCTCAAATCGTGACTTTAACAGTTGAGAAGGATAAAATCAGAGAAATAATCGGACCTGGCGGAAAGATGATCAAGGAAATTTGTGAGATAAGCGGAGCAAAAATTGATATAAGTGACGACGGGGTTGTGAAAATTTCTGCAGTTGGAGCTGATAAAATCGAAATAGCGCTAGGTAAAATTAAAGAAATTATTTATGAGCCTCAAATTGGCGATATTCTTGATGGAACAGTGGTTAAGATGCTTGATTCTGGTGCGTTTATTAGCGTTCCTGGAGGAAAGGATGGTTATTTACACATAAGTGAAATCAGTCACGATAGAGTTGAGTCTGTTGAAGATGCGCTCTCAATTGGCATGAAAACACAAGTGAAAATCATTGATTTCGACAGAGGAAAAATCAAAGTAAGCATTAAGGCATTATTGCCAAATAATGGAGAGCATAAAAGAAGATCTCAAGATGTTGACCAGGGAGATTCTGATGATCAGCTCGGTAATGTAATAGATTTTGAGCCAAGAAGAGAGAAATCAGAAAGATCAGATAGACCCGATAGATCAGATAGAGCGCCTAGGGGAAGAGATTCTCAAAGTCGTGACAGAGGAGATAGGTCTAGATCAGATGGTGGAAGGTCCGAAAGGTCTCATAGAGGCGGTGGAGGAGGCTCAAGGTCAGATAGAGGTGACAGAGGAGATCGCGCTCCAAGAGGAGATAGAAACGAAAGAGGAGATAGGGGTGGGGACAGACAGCCAAGATCATTCTCCGGAGGAAGAGATTCTGGAAACCGTGATTCTTCAAGATCAGATAGAGGCTCAAGGTCAGGTGATAGCAGAGGAAGAAAACCAGATTATGCTAGATCCGGAGAAGTTAAAGAGAGAAAATTCTTCTCCTAAACCCACCCTTGATTACTAAAAAAATCTAATAAAAAGCTGGTAAGATCTTTTTACCAGCTTTTTTTGTTGTCTCATACCGGATCCCAAATTAAATTGCATTTGTTCAGTTAATTTCGGAACCTGGTATTACACTACTTCTCATTTGATCTATTGCTATAATAATCTCGTTATGTATTATCGTATCATAAAGAACAAATTTAGATATAGGGGTTTATTATGCTTAGTATTAAGGAAATTTTTGAAGAAGGAAGAACTTGTAATTTATTTTCAGACAAAGAAGTAGAAGATAGTTTGCTGGTAGAGATTTATAACCTAATGAAACTCGGACCTACCTCAGGAAACTGCTCCCCTCTACGTATTATTTTTGCAAAATCTAGCGAGCAAAAGCAAAAAGTTATCTCTACTCTCATGGAGGGTAATGTTGAAAAAACAAAATCAGCTGCAGTGATTGCTATATTTGCTTATGATGCTAGTTTTTTTACATCTCTTCCTAAGCTTTTTCCTCATAATTCCAGTTTTGCAAAAATGTTCGAGACTAACCAGGCTTTATCTGAAGAGACAGCTCAAAGAAATAGCGCCCTTCAAGCCGCTTACTTTATCACAATAGCAAGGAGTCTCGGGCTTGATACTGGCCCTATGTCAGGATTCGATAGCGCTAAACTCAATGAAGCCTTTTTTGCGGGTACAAACTATAAGGTAAATTTTATATGCAACCTTGGTTATAAAGCTGGTCCTAGTCAATATCCAAGACTTCCAAGACTAGATTTTGATGAAGCCTGTAAAATAGTATAATGGGTCTTTGCGAAATTTTTTTGATATAAACACTCTTTTGATTTCATAAGATTATTACACAAGTGATAACAATAAAAAGTTAAATCTAAGAGACAGATTTAAATTTGTATGATATTAATTTATAATCAATATGTAGAGGATTTAATGTCAAAAAATATGATCAATCACGGGATGTATCTAGGTTCTGTGTACATTTCTATCTAATAGGTAATTTAGTTGTTATTTTCGCGCCTACAATATGCATGTATACCCCATACACTTATGTTTCTGCGGGCGAAAATGCCTATAAATTCCTATATTAGATAGAAATGTACACAGAACCTAGCCCAAGAGGTCTTGAGATACGAGGATTATACGAGGAATTTCTTATAGCTTGTCAAAGTTCACGAACAACCACAGCTCAGGTGTTAGAGTTTTTAGGATGAGGGGTAGATGTAAATATAACGAATATAAATAACTGCACGGCTCTACACTATATATGTAGAAATGGAAATCTAGAGGCTGCAGCGCTTTTAATTGCATATAAAGCTAATCTTTTTCATCTAACAAGGAATATTTTGAAATTTGAGAGTAATCATAATTTCGAGAATATATTATTGAGTATAATACAGAGCTTACTGGATTAGTTGTTTGCGGTTTAAATGTAGATTATGGTATGGCTGACCATATTCTGAAGTAATGATTCTAAAGTATTTTCTATTTTGCTATTAGTGTTGGGTTTTTTTGTGTTATGTTATGGGCAAAAAATAGATTTAATATTTTTTGCTTTGTTCCATTCTTTGATGTATTGTGTGCAGATTCCTATGATCCACACGGATCGAGACAAACAAAGCAAAGTAAGAATATGAAGAAAATCTACTTAATTCTATCTATTATTTTTTTGATTAATAACTGCAACAAGGAGAAAGATGTGAGCATAAACCCGCCAATAGCTGAAAAAGTCCCATTCGTGACAAAAATTCATAATCAAGAGATTATCGATGAATATCACTGGATGAGAGATCCAAACTGGCCGAATGTTCAGGATAAAAAAATTCTCTCATATCTTGAAGCGGAGAATAAATACACCGAATCATTCATAAGTTCACATAAAGCATATATTGAAGAGATTTTTGAGGAGCTAAAATCTAGGATAAAACTAGATGACGTAAGCCTTGCGACAAAAAAGGAGAATTACTACTATTATTCCAAAACTTTTGCAGACAAAAATTACCCAATTTATTGCAGAAAACAAGGTAGCATGGAGGGGGATGAAGAGGTAATTTTGGATGTAAATATACTCTCTAAGGATAAAACATTCACAAGGGTTTCTGGTCTTAGTCCATCACCAAGTCAGACAAAGCTTGCTTATGCTGCAGATTTTAATGGTAGCGAAAATTATACTATATATGTTAAGGACTTAAGTAATGAACAGTTGCTTAGCGATAAAATCGTAAAGACTATTGGAGTGCCAAAGTGGCATGAAGATGAGAGTGGTTTTTTCTACACCCCGGTTAATGAAAACTGGCGCCATGATAAAGTTATGTTCCATAAACTTGGTACAAAGCAAGAGGATGACATTCTCGTTATGCATGAGCCAGATGTTCTTAATCAGCTATCCATTTCTAAATCATCTAGCAAAAAATATATTTTCATAGAATCTAGCGGTCATGACTCAACTGAGCTCTATTACTTTTCGATGGAAGATAAACAATTTGCGCCAATCAAGCTCATATCGAGAAAAGAGAGGGTTTTTTATACAGTAGATCATGCTGGTGAATATTTTTATGTTCATACAAATGATAATGGCCCAAATTTTAGGCTTGCAAGAATTCCGGTTTCGAACTTAAAAGAAGAGGAGATGGATGACTATCTCCCTCATGATGAGAAATCATATCTAAGTTCAGTTGATGTGAGTGCTGATTATATAGTTGCAAATTACAAAAAAAACGGACTGCCAGAAATTGTGGTGATTCGCGCTAGTGACAAGGAGAGTAAAATAATTTCTTTCCCGGACGAGGCCTTTGTTGCTAGTGGTTATGCTGCAAATTTTGAAGAAAATGAAATACGAATTAATTACTCTTCCTTGAAGCGTCCAGAGATGATATATGGCTATGACTATAATGCTCATGACCTGAAGGTTTTAAAGGTGCAGGAAATTCCCTCAGGATTCAACCCTGATGAATATGAAGTGAGGAGAGTTTGGGCAAGTAATGAGGGTGTAGAAATACCGGTGACAATTTTTTATAAAAAATCACTCTTTAAAGGAGATGGGACAAATCCTCTTTATCTATATGGTTACGGATCATATGGCATCTCTGTCCCCCCTTCTTTCAGAAATAGTGCAGTCACTCTTGCAAATAGAGGTTTCGTCTATGCGGTTGCTCATATAAGGGGAGGGGATGATTTGGGGTATAAGTGGTATGAGTCATCAAAATTTTTGACCAAGAAAAACACCTTTAATGACTTTATCGCATCTGCTCATTATTTAACCGAGCAGAAATATACATCAGCAGGAAATATCGTAATATCTGGGGGTAGTGCAGGGGGAATGTTAATCGGCTGCGCTATAAATATGGAGCCTTCATTATTTAAGGCTGCTGTTGCACATGTGCCTTTTGTTGATGTGCTAAATACTATGCTTGATGAAAGCCTACCTCTTACTCCGGGTGAGTTTAAGGAATGGGGAAATCCAAAAGAGAAGGAATATTTTGAGTATATTAAATCATATTCCCCTTATGATAATGTTTCTACCAAGAAATATCCGAGCTTATTTATTACAGCTGGAATTTCTGACCCAAGAGTAACATATTGGGAGGCGGCAAAATGGACGGCAAAACTCAGGGCCTATAATCAAAGCACAAATCATATTTACTTAAAAGTAAATATGACGGCGGGTCATCAGGGCGCATCCGGAAGGTTTGATTATCTAAAAGAGGCGGCTGAGGAGTTTGTTTTTGTGCTAACTAGATTTGGACTATAATTTGTGAATTCAAAATTTGTAAACCCAAATAGAATAGGGATGGGCGCTATAGATCCCTTTTGTGAATATTTCAGAAAATGCGGAGGTTGCACCATGCAGCATTTCTCAGAAGATGAACAAAGGGAAGTAAAATTAAGGGATATAATTTTCCTAGAGGAGCAAAACTCCATAAAAATAGAATTTATCAAGCTTAAAAATAGCCTAAGGCGCAAGATTAATCTAAAATTCCTGAAAAAAAACGATAGGTTATTTTTAGGTTTTTTTGCGCCCAGAAGCGATAAAATCATCAATATAAACATATGCCCCGCGTCAGAAAAAGAATTATCTGAGATAATATCTCCCATTTCAGATCTGATAGATAAGAATATAAGCGATAGAGACTCTGGTGAGATTCACATTTTAAAGGCGGATAACGGTCTTCTTGTGCAAATTTCACTTACGAGTTCCAGTGATATTAGGCCTGAATTTTCCCGTCGTCTAAAGTCTATGATAGGTAGGAATAATATCATCAGCATAAGCTTATACTTAAATAATAATCTAAAAATATCATTTAATAATCAGAAAAAAGAGCCAGAAGATTTGAGCGAAGAGGCTCCTTATGTTACTTTTGGGTCCTACAAAATCGAGGTTGAACCTAATTGCTTTTTGCAGCCCACAAAGGAATCAGACCTGGTAATCTCAAATTTTGCAATTAATGCAATAGATGAGCATCGTGATAAATATGGATTTTCTAGCCCAAAAAAGCCTCTAAAAATACTGGATTTATTCTGCGGCAGGGGTACAATCTCGATTCCTCTGGGAACGCGCGGGCACAATATTGATTCATATGATTTTGACGATAAAGCCCTAAGTGCGCTTTCTAAGGGCTCGTCAGATCTACCAATTCGGGTGCACAAAAGAGATTTGCTATATAACCCCATTAATGATGAGCTCGCTAAATATGATTTTATCATCATCAATCCTCCAAGAATAGGCGCAGAAGAACAGATGAAAAGAATCGCAAAAGCAAAAAAAGAAAATGGTTCTGATGCAAGAATTGTATATATTTCA
>JANRMF010000068.1:0-5941 GCA_033761815.1 Rickettsiaceae bacterium | reverse complement strand
TTTGCCCTCAAGACGCATTTTTCCAAGCTCTTTAGCCTTAGATTCTCCGCCTAATTTAATGTAATCATCATAAGATATGACTTCTGCCCTAATAAACCCTTTTTCAAAATCCGTATGTATTATCCCAGCTGCCTTAGGCGCGGAGGTTCCAGTTTTAAATGTCCAGGCTCTCGCTTCTTTTGGCCCTATTGTAAAATAACTATTTAAATCTAGAAGGCTATATGCTTCTTTGATAATTTTACTAAGACCAGTTTGGCTGAGACCTATTTCACTGAGGAATTCTAGTTTATCATGCTCTTGTTCTAGCTGCGCAATTTCCTCTTCTATTTTTGAAGATACAACAACAACTCTTGCATTTTCTTTCTTCGCCCTCTCCATAACAAGGTCAGTAAGACTATTTCCCTTAGCCGCGTCTTTTTCAAGAACATTACACACATAAAGAACTGGCTTAGAAGTAATAATCTGCAGTGAATTTAGAGTATCACGGTCCATTTCATCCTTAACAGATCTTGCGGGCATTCCTTTTGCAAGAGCCTCATATACAATCTTAAGAGCTTCGTGTGATTCTGCTGCTGCTTTATCCTGCGAATTTTTTTTCATCCCTGCTTTTAGCCTCTTTTCAACTGACTCAAGGTCAGCAAGGGTAAGCTCTGTGTCAATAATGTCAGCATCAAAAAGTGGGTCAACTTTTCCATGAACGTGAGTTATGTCCTCGTCCTCGAAACATCTGAGAACATGAATAATCGAATCAACTTCTCGTATGTGGCTAAGAAATTTATTTCCAAGCCCCTCACCTTTGCTCGCACCCTTCACAAGACCTGCAATATCAACAAATTCAACAAAAGCTGGGATAATTTTCGCAGAATTTGCAATTTTGGCTAGCTCTTCTAGCCTAGAATCAGGAACATGGACTATTCCAGAATTAGGCTCAATTGTGCAGAAAGGAAAATTGGCTGCAGCAGCCATTTTACTTGAGGTTAGCGCATTAAATAATGTAGATTTGCCAACATTTGGAAGGCCGACTATGCCGCATTTCAGACCCATATTATTTCCCCGCTTGGCCTAATAGTTTTTTCGCGTAATTATCCCAGCTGGAGTCTTTATAATTATGAGATAAAACTGATGCGTATTTTGCAGCTTCTTGGGTAAGACCCAGCGCGATATAGCTCTCTACCAGCCTAAATAAAGCCTCCTGAGTATGAGAAGTCGTTTGGTAATCGTTTACCACAGTGCTGAATCTATTTATAGCGCCTATGGGGTTTAGTCTCTTTTGATAATATCTACCGATTTCCATTTCTTTGCCCGCTAAATGGTCGTAAACCAGATTTAGTTTGGCTTTTGCATCTTTTGCATACGTGGTATTTGGATATCTTGAAATTAATTCCTCGAATATTTGCTTAGCATTTTTTGTTATATCCTGATCGTGATATACATCCAAAATTTGGTTATAATAGCACAAGCCTTTTAGATATAAGGCATATGGCATATCCTGATGAGTTGGGTGAATTACGGCAAAATTATCAATCACATCTATTGCATCTAGATATTTTTTTGTCTTAAATAAGCTGTATGCTTCCATCAGCTCGGCAAAAGAGGTAATAGGCGCTCCAGGATGCTGGAAATATATATCTCCGAATTTTTCAGCTGCATCGTTAAATTTTTGCTTTTTCAAAAGCTCTAACCCTGCTTTATAAGCCTCATCAGATGGGATAATAATCTCTGAGTCTTTTTTCTTATTTGAGCAAGAGGTGAGAAGAACTCCAATTACTAAGATGTTTAATATAAGATGCATATTTATACCATAAATTAATTATTTTTTTTGCGCAGCAGAGGGAGGATAAGACCTTGCAACGCGCCCTGATTTGATAGAAAATATCATAGACAAAAACAAAGCTTTCTTCAAACAGAATCAAGCAAGATTAGCTTTTATTATAAAGAGCTATAATTCTTGCTCTACTCCTTTTCTGCCTAGATGAGCAAGTAAATCAAATAATATCAGAGTCATGGCCGAGACTGAAACCCACCACATTTGCCACAGCCCATAAGATATCATACTTATGAATAAGTAATTCATAAAACATCCAAGAGCGGAGCTGAGCCACAATAAATTGTGTTTTTTTGCATATACTTTCTTCACTCTAAAAATGAGCTTCACTAGCATAAGCGCAAATAGAACAAGACCAACAACCCCGCACTCAATCCATATTTGCATAAAATTATTATGGGGATGAAGAGGGAGTGGGTACCATTTATATTGGTGGAAATATATTACATCCACCTCCTCATCAACAGGTATATCCTGAGATGAGTTAAATCCCCATCCAAATACTGGTTTTTCCAAAGCCTTCGTTGCGGTAAACTTCCAAATAAAAAGCCTATGTTTTCCAGAATCCGGGGCTTGATAATATTTATCAGATAAATCCCGTGGTGACTGCATACTCGAAAAAATTGGCAATGTAGCTGCCATAAAAATTACAAGCGCAATCATAACATAAGCAGCAAAAGAGCGGATGATGCATGTCATCGCAAAAACCCCTGCGCCAAGAATAAAGGCTAAATAACTTGCAAGACTGTCTGATATACTAAGAGCATAACAAACACATCCGAAATAAATGGCAGATAATATAAAATATCTTTTTTTGATCAAGAAGTATATAATTGGCCATGAAAGCATTGATAAAACAGAACAACCCCTATCTAAAAAATGCATAGCAAAATGATGTCTATTAGAATTCTGAAAAATATTCCTAAAGGATAGTGAGATTGACCCTTCTGTCATATACTCAACAATAAACAACAAAATTGCCACAATTCCGCCAAGAACAAGGGGGATAAAAAAGGTTTTTTCTAGATCAACATCTTTGCACCAGTTTTTTTGGGTGATAAAGGATACACCAAAAGCAATATAAATGATTGAAAGAAATTTAGTAAAAGCATCGATCCCAGCAAGGCTCCATATACAGCTTATTAAAAGCCAGGAAAAAAAGGTGATTTCTAGCTTCTTTTTGTATATTTGCTTAAAGTCAATTTTATCAAAATTGTTAATTAAAATTAAGCTAAATAGGATAATAGCGACTGGTGAGGCGAATAAACCGCTCAGCATGCTGATTGAAGGTATTAAAAAAATCAATAATTGGTACAAGTGTGACATATTAAGAACAAGAAACAGCTATTAGTTGATAAACGGAGTGAGTTGGCGAAGAAAGAGATGGGTTTCCAGCAAAAATCCAGCCTCTAAACACCAAGGCTCTATCATTTTCGATGGGATTATCAATAGGGATCTCTCTCAAGGACACAAAAAGCAGAGCGTCGTTAAATTCTGTGTGAGCACATTTATGTAACTCAACCTCAGCATTTCCGTACCTTACTTTCTCGCCCACTCCAATCAGAAACTCCCTAGAATTTGCAGTAATTTTATTCATTATTATTATTTTTCCTCTCTGGGCAAAATTGAGCTTTGAATCTTCCTGAAAATTAAAAATATCATTTTCAGTCCGAATATTATCTTCTCCGGTAATTTCAAATACATCCTCTGCACCTGCACAAAAACTGCAAAGAGCAAAAAATACGATGATCAACTTTGTTGCTTGAAACATAAAAATTTGAATAGACTTTGTTGTTATATCTAGGTTTCTATGTCTTAACTTAAAGAAATAGATTTAGATAATCACTAAAAACGCGCCCAATCATAGCATATTCTTTTTTAGATTACAATAAGTATAGAGCAATCATCCTTATTAAAAAACCATCAGTGAATTTATGAAGCTATATTATACCCCCAAAACCCCCTCAATAACTCCAAAAAACAAAAAAATGCTATTACGTCTTTATAAACATTACAACATTTACTTGAATTTATTTTTTATTTCTGTATAATGGCAATTGATTTTTATTAGTTTTTTAAGTGGATATGACTACAGACATTAACAATCAATTATTAGATGCTATAAAAGCAAGTATTTACTGGAAGAATTTAGAAGGAGTGTATTTGGGGTGTAACAAGTACATGCTAAAAATGTGTGGTTTTACAAGCAAAGATCAGATAGTTGGGAAAACAGATTTCATGCTCCCATGGAGAAAGCAGGCCACTAAAATCAGAGAAATTGATAAGATAGTTGTAGAGAGTAATAAAGCATATGAGATAGAGGAAGCCCCTCGCATACATAATGGGGTTGAGAAGGTTTTTTTGAGTTCGAAAGCGCCTCTACTTGGAGATTGCGGTGAAATCATAGGAACTATTGGTGTCTCCATTGATATAACTGAAAAAAAGAAGCTTGAGAATATTTTAAGCCAAACGCAGGATTCTTTAGCAAGGTCACTTTCTATCAAAGAAAGGTTTCTAAGGAATATTAGCCATGAAACCAGAAACCCAATGCAAGCCTTTGTTTGCACAGCAGAAATTTTAGCAGATAAATGGGAAAAATTTAGCGAAGAGCAAAAAAAAGAAGCGGTCACTCTCATAGCTGAGAGCGCAAGAAGAATCGAGACACTCATAAATAAAACATTTGATTTATCAAATTTAATATCTAACAGAGAAAAACTTACCCTAAAAAAAGCAAGCTTAACTTCTTTGGTTAAAAATTGCGCTGAGTCTGTGATCAATTTTTTACCATCAAAAAAAGTGCCTAAAATTATGATTCATAGCCCGAAGGAATATGAGCTAATGCTAGATGAAGAAAAAATTCAGCAGGTTGTTGAACATTTATTGCAAAATGCAGTCAAGTGGACTAGCCCAGAAAACACAATAGCAATTGAGCTATATGATAGTTTTATGCCAGATTCTGATATACCAGCGGTTCAATGCTGCATAAGAGATCAAGGAATAAAAATCCCCGAAGAAGAATTGGAATTTATTTTCGAACCATTTGCAGAGAGTAGTAAAACGGCATCTAAAGCCTCAGGAGTTGGTCTTGGCCTTGCTCTCTGCAGAGAACTGATCAAATTGCATATGGGAGTAATCTGGGCAGAAAATAACATCAAGCAAGGTGCAGTGTTTAATTTTTTGATCCCAAAATTTCTGTCTGTTTCTTCAGTTTAACTAAAAAATTAAGGTAGTATGGATAATTTTCGACCAACTTGCGGCTCTTTTGCCCCAGTCAACAATCAGTCAGAAAGAATTTTAAAAAATAGAGGCTTCGCTTTTGTTGGCGTCAGTCCATTTAATAGCTATTTTTCAGTTGAGACTATATTTAATATCCTCTATAATACTAGGCAAAATTTTGATGATTTCGCAATTTTTATACCTGACAAAATTTCATATTTCACACTCAAAGCTCAAGGGTATGAAGATAACAGAATAAAACACAAAATCAGAAAGCAGGAAAATTACCTAATCAACAGAGTAAAAAAAGCATTAGATTATCTTTACGGAGAAGAATCTGGGCCTAAACACTATAATAAAATTATCCTTCTATCAGAAATTGAGAAAATTGCTAAATATCAAGAAGTGTACAATGAATGCATAGAAATCTTCAATCAAGATGAGACCTTTAAGAACGGATGCCTCCAAACCTCAGAATGGGTTCTTGCATCAGGACATAAACTTACAGAGGAAGAGATAAGTATGGATGCAAAAAATATTGCGGTAGAATATTTTTTAAGAGAGCTACCTTTATTTCTCAAGGCCCCAGAGATTCTTGGGGTAGATTCATGCACTTTTATCTATAGGGTAATACCAAGTTTTCTAAAAGAAATTTATGATAGATATCCACTTACATCAGTAAATCAAGGATTTTCATGTTTTGTGGAAAATGAAAATAGGTCCCAGATACTGACTACATTTAGTTTATCAGAAGCTAGGTTATAATTTAGTTTATTATTGTCAAGCTCTGCATATTTATCAATAAATTTATTGATGCAACTTGACACAAGAAATAAATTAATATAGTAGTTGCTGTATTGAACTAAATAATTAAATACTATGCCGCAAAAATTTATAAGC
>JANRMF010000067.1:0-10299 GCA_033761815.1 Rickettsiaceae bacterium | reverse complement strand
TAGATTGAGGCTGATGTATTGCCTGATCCAAGTGTTAGTGTTTTGCCGGAAGTCCAGTTTACTGTATTTAGGGAGGTATTTGCTGATCCTGCACTTCCTGTAAATGTGGTTCCGTTTGCAGATAGTAGGCTTAATGTTCCAGTATTATTTGAGTTTGCGGTTATATTTGCAACATTTATTGTTGAGCCTGAAAGGCTTGTGTTAAAATTCCCACCAAAATCTATAGAGGCAATTTGATTTGTGCCTCCTATGTTACCCGATATAGTTGCGCCACTTCCTGATATTAATACACTCCCGCTAACAGACACCGAATTATCAACAGTGCCCGATATCACCCCAAGCGCTCCTATTGATATAGTCCCGTTTTTTCCGCCAAAATCAATATCACTAGTTAAAGTATTTGCACCAAGAGAAATTGACCCATCTCCAACAAAACTTGTTGTCGCAGATGTTACTGAAGTGCCAATATTGAGAGTTCCTATATCCATTGTAAAACTAGATAGTTTTTTTGTTTGACCAATACCAGATAATAATGCAACTGTTTTTCCAGCGCCTGGAGTAATATTTAGGATTCCCTGATTGGACCCGCTCCCATCTATTGTAGCTGTACATACCGAATTCTCGGATATAGACAATATAACTGATCCGTTTGACAGCGAAATTTTGGTGTTGGGCCCGATATTACCCGAAAGCAATACGCCGCTAGTAGCAGTTATCAACAAAGATGAACCAGCAGCTCCATCTATTGTGTTTGCGTATACTGCGGCAGAGCCTGGTATTGTTAAAGTCTGGGTGTCCCAAGCGAAAGTTTTTATAGGAAGAGTTGATGTTCCGACATTTGAGAAAAATGTGGTTACAGTATTTTCTAGCTTGATATTTCCAGTTCCAGCGCTTGAGGTAGTAATATTTTTTATATTAAAATTAGTATTTGTAGAATTCACTAAACCATCATCTAAAAATTTAATATTTGTAGAACCTCCGCCAACGCCAATTGTAGAATTGTTGATTGTTAGAGTACCAGAATTAATAGAAACAGTACCCATCCCCAGAACCCCGTTTGTTGTGAGATTGGAATTACCGTTCATATTCACTTGCGTAGATGCTAAGTTTGAGTTTTGGATAAAATTTGTACCATTCGCTAGATTTACGGCTGCAAGCCTTGTTGTAGGGCCTATAGCGCCTGTAACTGAAGGGGTCCCGGATAGGCTTAGGATTCCGAAATTACTCGCTCCTCCGTTGATTGTTCCCGAAATAGTTCCGCTTGAGAGTGAGAGAGTTCCGTTTCTGCCGCTAAAACTCACGTTTCCAGTGAGTAGATTGGCGCCTAGATCAATAGACCCAGCAGAGCCATACGATAGTGTTATTGTACCGCTATTTGTAGTTGTGATATTGCTTATAGTATAGCTCGCAGTATCTCCAACGGAAATAGCACCGGTATACGGGTTGTTTATTGCTATCTTAAATACATTGCCCGTTCCTGCTGCAGTATATGGAGCTGAGGCACCTCTTATTGTTATAGTATGATTTCCATTAAAAAATAGTGTATCATTTATGCTTGGCGCAACTGCATAACTATTTCCATTTGTTGCTGAATCAACCCAATTTGTTGCAGCATTTGTTGCGGCGGCGCCATTTGAGTAATAATTTGCCCCTTCAGTATCTTGGAGTAATAGGTTGAATATAGAAAGAGCGGAGGCTCCTAGAAATTTTTTCCTAAATCTTTTACACAACCCTTTCTTCTTATCCATATGCACTATTCATTAGCATTATAAATAGAAATAAATCAAATTATTTCTAATAAGCGCTATCCAATTCTGGTAACTATAGAGCAAACCAAAACTAAAAAAGAAAGCGTGAATGGTCCTTCCTTTTGCCTACTGCGCTGCAAAACTTTTTGCTATTTTCGAAGAGTCCAATAAATATATTTTGTCCATAAATGTACAAGTTGCCATTATTATCGAATTCCACGAATCCAATGGCGTAAGACGCGCCTTGTGTTGACTCTCATTAACATTAGTAGAACAAGTATAATTTTTCAATTAATATGAGTAAATTGACCTCAAACTATTTAATTACATTGAGATATTGCAACATATTTTCTTAAGGTAAAAAATTAAAAGAGCGATAGCAGCGCATTATAATTTATAAAAAACGAGTATTATTTGAAAGGCTAATAATGAAAAAGTAATCAGAACCCAAGTAAGTAAATAATTATCCTAAATACTTTACTGAGTTTTTGTAATGAATTAGGCCTGTATATATTGTAATTAATGTCGCGATAAATAAGAGGCAATTACCCAGTAAATCTATTATGTGAAGCTGATTTTCATCAATTCTGAGGAGCAAAACAGAAATGGCAACCATTTGTAAAATAGTTTTTAATTTGGACATAGAAGTAACTTCCAGAATTTGCTTATCATTTACTTTGTTAACCGAAAGACCCTCTCTTAACCCGCTAATTAAAAGCTCTCTTGATATAATTATTATGCATAATATTGGACTCGCATATCCAAAACTTGAGAGCATTATTAAAGCTGATGTTATCAATATTTTATCAGCAATAGGGTCAAAAACTTTACCAAATTTGGTTTGTATATTATATTTTCTTGCAATAAACCCATCCAAATAATCAGTAGCGCTTGCAAATACGAATATCACAAAACCCACTATGTGCCCCAGAACTTTATCTTCAAAATAGAAGCTTAGGCATATAAAAGGAGAAAGGCAAATTCTCAGTAAAGTTAAATAATTTGGGAGCTTGGAAATCATTTCTTACAGCAAATCGTCATCAAGGTTCTTGCGAGATATTTCTTTATCTTGACTATTTTCTGACATTTCGGATTTAGAGGTAATTTTTGGCCCGCCATCATCTTTAAGATGAACATGACTTACGACTTTTTCAACACCAGAAACTTCAGATGCAATTTGCGTTACTTTGGCAAGCTCATCCTCGCTTCTTGCTATCCCAAAGAGATATACTACACTTCTTTGTGTTACTATGTTGTAATTAACATACTTGATTGATCTGTTGAAGAAAACTGCGGCTTTTACCCTCCCGCTTATCCATGTATCTTTTAAATATTGAGCTGTATCAAACTTGGAGCTATTTTCGTTGACTTTGAGCTCATTTATCACTTCCTTGACTCCTGAAATAGACCAAACAATATCCATCGCGGATAAAATATCATCCTCAGACTCAACATCTCCCGTTAGCAAAACTCTAGACTGAACAACTTCCACATGAATTTTTGTATATAGTTTTTTGAAGCCCTTTGCGATGAATTCTTTTTGAATTTTGGTAGAAATTAGCGCGTCATCTACAGTATCCCCAAAGGTCCTATCTTTAGCTGCTGCAAGCGTTGTAGCTGAGGCGCCAGTAAAAATTACTGTCGGCAAGCATCCATACAGGCTCAATGCACACAGGAAAATAGATATTAGGTGAAATTTTTTCATATGACCTCAAAATTTTAAAATGGTGGAACCGAGAGGATTCGAACCTCCGACCTAGTGATTAGGAATCACTCGCTCTATCCTGCTGAGCTACGGCTCCATTTAGCTAGCCCTTATGCAAGAGTTTGATTAGGGGTATTATATACAGCAAGAAATTTTTTTCCAAGACCTAATTCATAGGCACCTTAATCATTTTGAATATAAAGCTAAACACCAACTCGGATTAGTGCATGTCTTTTTTTACCGGCTGAGATTTTAATAAAACCCTCTTCTGTTAAATCATTAGTATAAACAAGGGTAGACTCATCTTCAACTTTGATATTATTGAGCTTTGCCCCTCCCCCTTTGATAAGTTTTTTAGCTTCTGATTTCGAAGTCGTAAGGCCGGTTATAAAAATTAGCTCCGACAAAGAAACCCCCTCCTTTAGGGTATTTTCTGAGACCAAAAATTCCGGTAGGGATTCGCCGATTCCACCTTGCTCAAAAACTTTTCTAGATGTTTCCCGAGCTTCCATAGCAGCCTCCAGACCGTGACATAAAGAAGTTAGCTTAAATGCTAGCTCTTTTTTTGCCCCGTTAATATCAATCCGCGCCAGAGCTTCAAACTCCTCTTGAGATTGATCGCTAAATTCGGCATATAACCGAGAAAATTTAACAAGGTCTGCATCTTCTGTATTCCTCCAGTACTGATAGTAATCATATGGTGATAGCAAATCCTCATTAAGCCAGATAGCACCATTTACTGATTTGCCCATTTTGGCCCCTGAGGATGTAGTAAGAAGCGGTGTAGTAAGCCCGAAAGCTACCTTATTGAGCTTTTTTCTTATAAGCTCTGTTCCCATAACGATATTGCCCCATTGATCGCTACCGCCAAGCTGAACAAGGCAATTATGGTTTGCAGCTAGATGCATAAAATCATAAGCCTGGAGAAGCATGTAGTTAAACTCAAGAAATGTTAGGTTTTGCTCCCTCTCTAGCCGCAATCTAACAGAATCCATGCTCAGCATCCTGCTTATTGAAAATTCTCTTCCATAAGTACTAAGAAAATCAAGGTAACCAACGCTATCAAGCCAGCTAGAATTATTCAGAATAATCGCATCATTCGGGCCTTCGCCAAAATTTATAAACTTTGATAAGCTCTTCTTTATTCCATCAATATTTTGCTCAATATCCTCTTTGGACAAAGCTTTTCTTGCTTCATCTTTTCCCGAAGGGTCCCCAATTCTAGATGTTGCACCGCCAACAATAACAATAGGCCTAAACCCATGCTTTTGGACTAGTCGCAAAATCATTATCTGCATAAGGTTGCCAACATGGAGAGATTTTGCAGTACAGTCAAAACCCACATAAAAACCAATAGATTTGCTCCGCAGCGTCTCACCTAATGCTTCCAAATCTGTACATTGATATAAATAGCCTCGTTTTGCAAATTCTTCTAAAAAATTCATCCCTATCTCTGTTATTGTATTTCTAATTCAGCAGGAAATATAATATGAATCTCTTATTATTGCAATACTTGACTATATGATACGTTGTAAGTATCCTCAGATTTATATTAATTATACGGTAAGATAAGGAGTATTTTTATGAGATCAAATTTTTCTTTTTTCTTCTTTCTTGTTTTACTATCCTCATGCTCAACAAATAATTGGATAAGTGATACAAAAAGCGAGAGTGAGTTAGATGAAGACCTTCTCTCATGCACAAATTCATCAAACGAATCATATCCGCCACGCTATGTCATAAAATCAGAACCCTCCTTTGCGCCGGTTAATTCCCCATCACCTCCTTCATACCCAAACGGCGGTAAATCATCACTTGCCCCGCATTACTCACCAACCCATCAAACTAGAGTTATCGATAGTAATACCAATGTCAGAAAAGCATCTCTTGAGAAATGCATGAAGGATAAAGACTGGAAAATGAGCGGATCCAAAAAATAAAATTGTTGTATTTCTAAACCACTCCAAAATATAATATTAACTCATCCCGAATGCATATATTGACTCTGCAATCTTTAATCAGTATCATTTACTTTAGTTAATATACTTAAGATGCAAAATAGGTTTTTTATGAGAGCGCATTTCTTCTGTTTTTTACTCCTTTTTTTTGGAGCCTCATGCACAAAAGATATCTGGATCAGCGATACAAAAAGTCAAACCCAGTCAAACGAAGATCTTCTCTCGTGCACAAATTCATCAAACATTTCACACCCACCTCTCCTGATCACAAAATCCGAGCATTCACTGAGACCCGTAAACTCAGCCACATCAACAGGACGAGCTGATAGTAACAAAGTATCATACTCTCCCAACTACTCTCCGGTAGAAAAAACTCAGACAGTTGATGCAAATTTTGGCCCAAGAGAGGAGTCTATAGAGAAATGCATGAAAGGTAAAAACTGGAAAATAGCTAGGCCCAAAAAATAACTAGAATAAAACTGAATATGCAAATACACAACGCGTTCAAGCAAATATAACAAATTAAACTAATTTGTTATATTATTTAATTGTATTTTGTGTTATACTTAAATTCTAACAATAAATTTTTTTGGAGGTTTATATGACAAATATTTTAAACGCGATATTATTTTTATCTCTTTTCTCAATATCTTCTGTTGTTTTTGCGGGCAGTGCTGGAGAGGGTGCTACTCATGTAGTGAGTGCGTCTGCTAAGTCTAAAGTTGGACTGGCAACTGGGAGACAAACAAATTCAGCAAAAACTGCTGAACATGTTGTTGGCGCGGATGCCAAAATAAAAGAAGGGGTTAAGAACCCTAAATAAATGGATCTATATTAAGATCCAACATTTATATAGCTCTTCAGAAGGAGCTTGGATATAGCCTATATATTTATTTGATATATGGGCTTTTTTATTTTTATAATGGAGAAGCTTTTACGCGCTGCATCACACAGCAACGACAAAGCAAAGATTTAGCCTTGTTTAGCCTTATATCTCTTATTTTTTTTATTGATTATATATACTTTACCATGTCTTTTGACTATTTGGCAGTCTTTGTCTCTTTTTTTAAGGGACTTTAGTGAGCTCGCTACTTTCATAATATAACTTAGTTTTAAAAATAATATTATAGGATTATATATGTGCTGCAATTATAAGTCAACGATTTAATTCTAAAATAACTCATGCAAACACGAGCGCAAAGATTAATCGTGATCTCCAGATAAATTTACACCGTCAATATTAATATCCATTGAAATATCATCGCTAAAACAATTGCTAGATATCCATTTTGCATAATCGTATAGAATCTTCCTATCATCTGTCTTGTTTGAATCTTTGTCCACAATTTCTTCTTTTTTTGACTCTTCAGATAAAACCGAAGAATGATTCCCTTTCTTTGCAAGATCTGTTATATCTAATTGAGTGGGAATTTTTACTGTACTAAGACTTTTGTTATTATGGTTTTCGCACGCCTGATCATCGATACTGAAAATTTCTTGACCAAAAGTTCCATATCTCTGATCGTATCCTTGAAGGGTTGGAAGTCTGTAGAGGGATTTTCTGAACCACAAACTCCCGCTAGCGAACTCCTCTTCATTCCCCTCTTTATCGTCATATTTACTTGTTAAATATTCTACATACTTCAAATTTTCTTGGAATTTTTGATCATTTTTATAGGGATATAATGTGTGGCGCAAATCCCGCTCATCAACAAAAAACATCCTACCCGTCTTCATCAGGTAACCTAACTGTTTTATGTTGAGATAATTTACCATTAATTTCGAGAGCTCTTTATCTTCTACTGAAATATCCTTTGAAGAGAAAAAATATTTAGAGGGATCACTCCTGAAAGGGTTAGGGTATAACTTACTTTTGTCAATATCAAAATCGTCAAAATATGAGTCACCTATTTTATCTAGCGATGGTTTTGGATTTTTTTTCATATCTAATTTAGGAAAACGATATGGATTGTTGGTATTTTGAATAATATAACAATTAGCAAGAAAACCGGAAACAAAGCTCGAAAATATTTTCATAAGAGTTTTTACTTTAAGTATAATTTATCTATGCTCGTTAATCAAGAAATTTGTTATTTTGTCTCCTTAATTGCTAAATAATAGATAAGTTAATATTATAGTTAATAATCAATATAAAATCCACAATTTTTGGATTCTAGTTACTTTTTGCTATTATTAGGTATAATATGCCGAAATGTCTCCGATTGTCATTAAATATTCATCATCTTTAATGCACTCCTACTCAGCCCCACTTTCCCAGGCTGGGTTAAATGAATTTTGTTTTTGCGTAATCATAAGAACATTTTCATTGTTTATGTAATCATGAGGAATAGTAGTTTTATGTTGAACTTGCTGATTTTTAGTATAAACAATGTGATTCTTGCTTTTACGCGGAAAGGATGCGCGAGAACGACTCTAGTTGCATTTTGGCAAAATCCACAGGATTTGAGAGGGGTTTTTTCTGACTAATCCCAAATTTACGCCTCAAGAAATTCTCGTCTATAATATATCTTGTTATTTTCTCATGTAATTTATCTGAAACATCGGAAACACCACCCCGTTACAGAAAACTTTATCGGCAAAATGTAGATAGTGAAGTATTGTGATAAATTTAGCCCTTCTTCTTAGCATAAGGATTGACCGTAGTTTCGTATTGAAACCTTATAGGTATACCAGGTAAGTCAAACTCAGACCTCATAGAATTTATTAGATATTTCTGGTATGAATCTGGTATCCCATCCTTGATATTCACAAAAAGTTTAAATGTAGGAGGCCTTGTTTTTGTTTGAAGCATATATTTTATCCTAATCCTTTTGCCATTTTTTAGCATTGGAAGCTGGTGATGCTCAAGAGTATATCCAAGCCATTTATTTAGCTTGGAGGTTGGTATTTTAACATTCCACACTTCATATGCCTTAATCGCCGAATCTATAACCTTCTGTATATTCTCCTTATTTTGCGCAGAAATATAAACTACTTGAACCCCTTTTATATGAGAAAGATCGGTTTCTAATTTATATTCTATCTCTTCTTTATAGGCTTTTTTATCCTTGACTAAATCCCATTTGTTAATAGCAACAACAATTGCCCTTCCTTCGTTGATTACGAAATTAATCAGGTTTAAATCTTGCCCCTCAATCCCGAGCTGAGCATCTATCATCAAAATGACTATATTGGCATATTTAATGGAATTTAGAGTGTCAGATACTGAAAGTTTTTCTAATGACTTCGTGATTTGGGTTTTTTTTCTCACCCCGGCAGTATCAACAAGTTTGATGTTTTTGCCTTTATAATACCAGTCTATATCAACAGCATCTCTTGTAATTCCAGCTTCTGGGCCTGTAAGCATTCTCTCCTGACCAATTATGCCATTAATGAAGGTGGATTTACCTGCGTTGGGGCGGCCAATAACGGACATTTGAATAAAGTTAGATTTAAAAGGATCATCAAAATCGGAATTATCCTTCGGAAGCTTTTCCATAAATGTTTCGCACAAATCCATCATTCCAAGTCCATGCTCCGCCGAGATGCAGACTGGCTCACCAAAGCCAAGCTTAAAAAACTGCTTATCCAGTATTATTTTCTTCTCGCATTTATTCGCAATTAAAACGATGTTTTTGTGATGTTTCCTTATTAGGGAGGCAAAAAATTCATCCTGTGGGGTAATGCCCGCCGGCCCATCAACAATGATGCATACAAGATCAGATGCTGCAACTGCTGCAAAAGTCTGGCCCATCATCCTCTCTTCTATTGCGGCTTTTTCTTTTTGCTCAAGACCTGGTGTATCAATCACAACAAATTCCACAGGGCCAATACTGCCGGATGCATATTTCCTATCACGAGTTACTCCGGGTAAATCATGAACTATAGCCTTTGTTTGTTTGCTTAATCTGTTAAATAATGTAGATTTGCCAACATTAGGCCTTCCTACTAAAGCTATTGTTGGCTTCATATGAGTGCTTAATTTTTTTTAAAAAAACAATATACATATTTTTTTAAAAAAAGCCATCTTTAGTTTAGTAGGCTCAAATTAGCAAGCCAGATGTGGCTCGCCGCATGAAATAAAGATCAACTTTATAGAGTATCTCCTTTTGATTGATTTAATTGAGTTAATTGAGGATTTTTTGGAACATTAGTTTTTTGTGGAGTTTGTTCTTTAGTTTCTGGTGTATCAGAGGCAAAACTTTTGGGATTAAAACCCCTCTGTTCGTTTCTAAAAGCTCCTGTTGCATTCCGGTAATGCTCATGGTTAGGAATGAGTTTACCATTAGGTTGATTTGTCTTGTCTAAAGATTTACCATTTTTTGCATTTTCGTGCATTGGGTTTGGATACGAGAATTTGTTTTCATTAGTCATAATTATCTCCTTTTATATGTTTGTTATAACATTTAACAACGTTACATACTTATTTTACATTAAATTCTTAAGATTTTATATTAATACACATTGTGTTATTATAGATTATTTATATAATATTGTTTTTTTATCACTATTGTTATAATGTCATTATGAAAAACCCTCTTAAAAAATTGCACTTCTATCCTGCAAAATATGGCACTATCACCAAATTGTCCTAGTTTCATATTTTTGATTGACTTTAACATCGGCGTGCGTATATTTGTAAAAAAAATTTATAAACAATTTATGTTGCTTAAATAAAAAATTTCTACTAATAATGTTAACGAAATCCAGCTGCGATTGACTTTAAAATTAACTCATTTACAATTAATTCGGAAGAGACTCATGCAATCTCAAGTTATTTTATAAGACCAGATCTATTTTTTATAGAACTTGAAATTTAACTCAAAAAAATAAAGATATAAAAATTATATATGTAATTCATTCGCAAGATCCATAGCAAATGATTAAC
>JANRMF010000066.1:0-1539 GCA_033761815.1 Rickettsiaceae bacterium | reverse complement strand
ATACCAAAAGCTACAGAAAAAGGCTGTGTAGTCATTGATAAATCATCTCATTATAGACTAAATGGTGACGTACCTTTAATAGTCCCCGAAGTAAATGAGCATTTAATTAAGCTTGATTCCAAAATAATCTCTAGCCCAAATTGCTGCGTTATTCCGCTAGTTGTCGCTCTCAGCCCTCTTCATATTGCTGCTAAAATTAAAAGGATAGTTGTCTCAACTTATCAATCAGTATCTGGAGCTGGGAAGGAGGGGATGGATGAGCTATATTCTCAGGTAAAATCTACTTATATGCCAGATAAACTCCCGCCCAAGAAATTTGAAAAACAAATAGCATTTAATGTGATACCAAAAATCGATAAATTTGGACCAGGCGGATACACTCTCGAGGAAGAGAAGATAGAATTAGAAACTCGGAAAATTTTGGGCTCGGAAATAAAAGTTACTGCAACTTGTGTTAGAGTTCCTGTTTTTGTTGGCCATTGTCTTTCTGTTAATGTTGAGTTTGAAAACCCAATATCTGCAAGTGAAGCGGCAGAAATTTTAGAAGAATCAGAAGGTGTGGTTTTATCTAGGAATGATAGTCACTCTACATACATCACTCCCGTAGAAGCAGCGGGACAAGATTTTGTCTATGTTTCAAGGCTTAGGGAAGATATTTCTGCGCCAAATACTCTTAGTGCTTGGATTTCTTGTGATAATATTAGAAAGGGGGCAGCGCTCAATGCTGTGCAAATTGCAGAGACCTTGATTAAATTATGGCTTTAGTTGTTGGGATAGATGAGGTAGGAAGGGGCCCTCTTGCAGGACCACTTATTGCCTGCGCCTGCATTATAAATGAAGATGATGCAAAAATTGATGATGTTATGGATTCAAAAAAATTATCCAAAACAAAAAGGGCGGCAATTGCCCTACTACTTCAAGAAAAATATGAGTTTGGTATAGGAAGCTCATCAGTGGAAGAGATTGATGAGTTAAATATCCTTAATGCTACAAAGCTTGCGATAATTCGTGCGGAAGCGGCGCTCAAGCAAAGAACCCAGATCGTTTTAGTTGATGGAGACATGAAGTTTGAGGATGAAAGATTTTGCAGTATCGTCAAAGGCGATGAAAAAATTTACGCCATTTCATGTGCATCGATTATTGCAAAGGAATACCGAGACAAGTTAATGCAAAATCTTTCAGAAGAATATCCGCGATATGACTGGGCAAATAATGCGGGATATGGCACTAAAGCCCATATTGACGCGCTCAGACTATACGGCCCAACACCCCACCATAGAAGGCTTTTTATCAGAAAGATATGTGATATTTAGATTGATTGGGTTTATCAATGAGATGATGTAATACAAACTATAGGATAAGCTGGAATGAATAGCATCATGAAGGAGCTTGCGATGGTTGCTTCTCGATGCGGCTTGCTCAAAAAAAAAGATTTAGAGCAGGCAATAATAGATACTACAGTACAGATAAAGAATATAAAATATCCACATGACGCATATTTGCCTATCGAGAAGTAGAAAAGCGGTTGTTTCAATATCC
>JANRMF010000065.1:0-6197 GCA_033761815.1 Rickettsiaceae bacterium | reverse complement strand
GGAGTTTTTTTTGTTGCAAAAGCCTTACTACGTGGTAAGAGTGAGTCACGTAGTAAGGAGGAAGATATGGGGCATCCAAGTTGGGTATTGAAACACAAGCAAAAAAATACAGAACTTAGAAATATACGAGGCAGATATTATCCTAAATTCCGCAAAAAATACCTACCATGACACAAAAGGAAAAAATAAAGAAGTGGATATATGCTGAAGTATAGGAGATAAATTGCAATAGCATTTGGCTAAATATACACTATTATGGTACCTAAATATAGGTACCATAGAATGGTGAGGTATAAAAATGGGATTTATCAGTAATAAAATAATCAACGGCAAAAAATATGCTTATGAAATAACATCTACTTGGAACAAGGAGACAAAGAAGGTAAAGAAGACTAGTAAGTATCTAGGGATAGTAGACCTAGATGGCTCAATAGTAAAAAGAAAAGATCGCAAGATCAAGCAAGAACAGTTATTGATCGATTTTGGTGATGGATTTTTGCTTAATGAGTTTATCAAAAAAAGCAGCATATATTCAATAATGAATAGTAAAAAATTTGCTTCGTTGCCAGAGTTGATTCCCTTAATCATCTACCGTATTATAACTTGTTCTGCTATGTATAATGCTGAAATTTGGAGCGAAGGTAACGTTACAGGTCTATTGCATAAAAATGCAAATTTGTCTTCTCAGAATATTAGCAAAGTACTTCGTAAGCTAAGCAGCGAAAGACTGCAGAGAGATTTTTTTAAAGAGTATTTAGCCGAGTTCTGCTCTATATCCGAAGATTCAAAAACGGAAGGAGTGATAATAGACGCAACATCTTTGCCAAATGAAATCAATTCAAGCTTCAACGCCTGGGGTAGATCTGACAATACCATAGAGAAGCAGTTTCGTTTTATGTGCATAGTTGATCAATTTACAAAAAAGCCATTATTTTACAGATTTTTACCTGGAAATTTAGTAGATGTTTCTACGCTTCAAAGCACGATACTAGAGCTCAAGGAAATGGGCGTCAGTAGTAGCTTTGTACTCTTAGATGCTGGTTATTGCTCAGAAGCAAATATATTAGAATTGTATAATAAGAAGATAGATTTTTTGACACGATTACCAGCAGATAGAAAGCTTTACAAACAATTATTAAGGAAGCATATAGGAAAAATAGAAACAGCATCAAATGCTATACGATACAACAATAGAACCATATTCATCCTTAAAGCAGAAGCTGATTTATATGGTCAGAAAGGATATGCGTACATAGCTTTAGATTTGACTCGTAAGAGCAAGGAAGTGGACAAAGCTCTAACGCTTAGGTCGGAAGATGAGACTGAAGCGGAATTACAGGACAAGTTTGACAGAGCTGGGGTTATGATGCTTATCAGTTCCAAAGATATAGCTCAGAAAGATGTAATAGAGACCTATTATACGAGACAAACGATAGAGCAAATTTTTGGATTCTTTAAGTCTGATTTAGAGTCTTTGCCAATAAGGAGACATAACGATGACACGATACGAGGATTTCTATTTTTACAATTTTTAGCCTTAATCATATACATCGAGTTTAGAAAATGTTTAAGCTGCAAGTTTACTGCTGAGCAAGCATTAATGATTATGCGTAATCTTAAGGGTAAAATATTTGACAATAATATTCTTACGGCAGAACTCACTAAAAAACAGCGTGAGATTTCTTCCCTAACTAATATCTTGGTACCTAAATTTTGCGGAATCTAGGATATTCTTAAACCATTTTTCACGCATATCATCCCATATATTTTCCTGGGGATTTAGTTGAGGTGAGTATGGTGGGAGAGCTACTAGCTTTATATTGTCAGGCTTATCGAGAAACTTAGCTTTATGGCAAGAAGCCCCATCGCAAATCATTAATATATAATCGTTGTGGTGGCGTTGAGAAATTTCGTCTAAAAAAATACCGAAACACTCTTGATCCATTCTTGATAAAATAAGAAAATCTGATTGTCCATCTTGCGGACTAACTGCTCCGTAAGCATAAACATACTCCCGTACTAGCTGCTTTCCTACTACAGGTCTTACGCCTTTTTGAGCCCAGCACCTTGATGGATCTGTAATACGCCCAAACCTTGCTTCATCTTGAAACATTACTCGTAAAGTCTGCGAGCGGCTTTCAGCTACAGATCTAGCGTCCTCGACCAATGCCACAAAGTTTTTTTAAAAGCCTCTTGCTTTTCTGCATTGCTTTTTGGATGGCTTGGGCGTGGAACGATCTTTCTCCAACCATTCCTAGCTAATAAATTATACGTACTTGATAATGGAACTGACCTCTGTAGCTTATTCTCAAGGGCTTGATGAATTTCTTTAACCTCTAAGATCTGTCCTGCATCCCCATCTTTGTCAAAGTTTTTGAGAAATTCAACCTCTTCTTCTATTGCCATATTCTCTCGCAATCTTCCTCCCATTGCCTTATCAAATAGTGCAGCCTCACCTTTTTGCATAAAATTGCTATGAATCTCCCGGACAGTTTGAATATGATACCCTAGTAATTCTGCAATTTGTTCAGCCTTAAACCCAAATTGTTCACGAAAGTATATACACTGCATTCGTTTCAGGTTCCTAGACTTCTTCTCGACTTTCATTAGTTTTAGCATTTGTTCTGCAGTGCCTTCTGGAAACTTTTTTCTATAACTCATCCATCTCACCTTCCCATGTTTTGGTCTCTTATATCATGTCCTTTATCTTTAGTCAAGTGATTTAGAATTAGTATTAGAGCCTGAATTCTTTGATGAAGTGCAGCGCGTTTTTGAAAAATGCCCGCATATTCGCGGTAGAGAATCTGCATCTAAAGATCAAGCACTTTTGAAAAACCTCATTCGCTGCCAGGTTTGTGATGTATCCATGACGCTGACCTACACCCAAAAGAAAGACAAGCGCTATCGTTATTATGCCTGCAGCAACCATTTACGCGGAAAAAGCTGCACCTCCCACCACAAAACAATTGCATCCAATGAGGTTGAGCGCTTCGTGGTACAACAAGTACGTGAACTTCTCAAATGTCCTGAAATTACGGCTAAAACCCTCAAATCTCTGGAGGGGCAAATTTCCACGGATGAAGCCTTTGCTATGTTACAGCAGATTGATGCGATTTGGGATTCGCTTTTCCCAATTGAGCAATACCGCATTATTTGCTTGCTGATCAAAGCGGTGTTGGTGCGAGAAGACGGCATTGATGTACGCGTTCATACAGATGGGCTGCAGAGTTTATTGCTCCATGCCGGCATGGAGGCATGCCTATGAGCAAGGGAGAATTGTCGGTATTCATGCCTATGCGGCTTAAAAAACGAGGCGGTAGAAAGATGGTGTTAGTGCCGGAAGGCAAAGCTCAATTAGCAACTCAGAATGCGTCCATTGATACCACATTAATCAAAGCCTTGGTCCGTGCCCATCTATGGCAGCGTCAGCTGAAATCAGGTAAATATCAAACTATGCAAGACTTATGCGATGCTAATAAAGTCACAGCCAAATATGTGCAGTTGATCCTGAGGCTCAATTTTCTTGCTCCAAAACTTAAAGAAGCTATCCTTTTAGGACACCAACCCCGCCATATGAAACTCGCCGATCTTATGCAAAACATCCCAAGCCTGTGGCATGAACAGGGCGAATTATTTGGCTGCGAGGTGGTGTAAAATAAAATAGACGTCTTATCTATAAAGAGAGAATCTCTTGGTTATTTGTGATACAGCATCATGACGTCCAAAAAGTACAGCTGCATAATAAATATGCTCATCTTGACTCTTTTTGGCAATGTTATCGATTTGCTCTAAATACGTACCGCCTGTCATGCTATCAACAAAAGCAAGCTGCATCATTCCTTGTTCTTTTGCACCTAATACAGCCTTTTTGATCTCGTTTGATTTTCCACGTAAGACAATATAAGGCATGCCGGATACTTTCCAATCATTATCGCTTGCATCTACGTTGGATTGTAAAAAAGCTTGCTCTGGTCCAAGTAAGGCACCAACAGCAAAAGATGCATGAGCAATGGCGTTCATAGCAACGCCTACATCAATATCTTTATTTACAATGATGACCAATTTATTTTCAAATGTCATTTTTCCTCCTTAATATTTATTAATTTCCCATCTGTTGCCTTGAGTAAATCTTGGCTTTTAATACAAAACACAGCATTAGGTGTTCCAGCTGCAGCCCATACTTCATCAAGCTCCATCAGATCCTGATCTATATAAATGAAATCTATGGCATTTTTATGTCCAACTGGAGGAATGCCACCAATTGCAAATCCCGTGACCTCTCTTACAAAATCTGCATCGGCTTTGGTTATGCTTTCGCCAACGCAGTCTTCTATTGTTTTAATATCTACCTGGTTAGGGCCAGATGCTAATACCAGAACAGGTTTCCCTGTTTTCTTTGTTCTAAAGACTAGAGACTTTACAATTTGCCCAATATCGCACCCAATACTGGATGCTGCATCTATTGCGGTTCTTGTACTACTTGGTAGCTCTAGAACTTTGCACTCTAGTTTTAGTTTATCAAGCGCTTCTTGAACGGAAACGGCGCTTTTAGCGAGTTTTGTTTGCATCATTACCTCAATCTATAGAATTTTGCTATTTACATTTTATGCGTTATAGCGCACAATATCCATAATATAACACCGTACGTTATAGCGCACAAGCATTTTTTTGTGAGGGAAGCTTGAATCATTTAACAGCCAAAATATCATCCACCTTAAAAGAACTCAGAAATCAAAGAGGCTGGAGTTTAGATGTTACGTCGCAGAAAACCGGCGTTAGTAAAGCGATGCTCGGACAAATTGAGCGGGGGGAATCAAGTCCTACAATCGCAACGCTTTGGAAGATTGCAAGTGGATTTGATGTTTCGTTCTCATCATTTGTAGAGGATGTAGAAGCATATCAGCCAGGCTTCATTCATAGAAAACCAGAATTGCAACAACTACACAAACAAGATGACAAGATCAATGTCATGCCTATCTTCCCATTTGATGAGAATCTTGGGTTTGAAGTATTCATTATAGAACTGCTACCAGGTTGTACGCATCTATCGCCGCCCCATCAAAAAGGAGTGATCGAGCATGTGATTCCAGTGACTGGCTCTATTGAAGTATTGGTGCAAGGAGAGTGGCGCCAGGTTAATCAACATGAGGGATTGCGCTTCGATGCATCTCTTCCACATGGCTACCGTAACCTTTCTGATCGGTCTGTGTTGTTTCACGATATGATCCATTATGCGAGATAAACTACTCAGCTTAGATTTGATTTCTTTTGACTATAAAACACTTTGTGCGTATAATATAGTAGTTAATCTCTTTGTAACCAAAGCTGTGATTGAAATATAGGTAATGAAAGTGTCACCTCAGAAAATAATTGAATTAAACAGGGATAATTTTTGCTTAAAAGCTTCTGTTGATGGAAGCGGGTCAGTTGCTATTGTTATTGGTAGCCATAAATATTATCCGCGCACCTTTTCTGAAAACCTAAAATCAAAATTACAACTTGTTTCCGCTGATACACGTGGCTTTGTCCCTGCATTATCAGATCATAGCGAAAGTGATTTCACCATTGCCAAAATCCTTCAGGATATTGAAGCTCTACGTCTGTCTTTGGGTGCTGATAAAATTATCCTTATCGGACACTCAATCCATGCTTTTATGGCGCTTGAATATGCGCGCCAGTTTCCAGACAAGGTAAGCCATCTCGTATTAATCGCCTCCAGTCCTACAGCAGGGTCAGAGATTTACAAAGAAGCAGATCGATATTTTGAGGAATCAGTTTGCCCAGAGAGGAAAGCTGCCTTTGCAGCAAGTATGCAAAAATTTATTGAAAGTGGTGACCAATCTTTTGTAGCGCGTCTGCTATCGTTTGGCCCAAGAATTTGGTATGACGCAAATTTCGATGCATCCAAACTTTGGGAAGGCGTAGAAATTAATTCCGTCGGTGCTGGAATTATATGGGGTTCTATGTTTGCTGATTATAATGTTGCTGACGCTCTAAAAGCTATTCAATGCCCAACTTTTCTTGCGCTTGGAAGGTATGATTATTTCAATCCTCCACATTTATGGGAAAAATATCGCGAGCATGCATCAGATCTCACAGTACGTATTTTTGAAAAAAGTGCCCATACCCCTCAACTCGAAGAGTCTGATAATTTTGATGAGGAGTTGATGAGGTGGCTAGATAATAAAATTAATGGT
>JANRMF010000064.1:0-2150 GCA_033761815.1 Rickettsiaceae bacterium | reverse complement strand
CCAGCAAATGGGGATCTAGCATTTGATTATAATAATGGTCATTATGAAACTATGGTAGGCGATAGTGTAAATATAATCCTTGGAGATCAAGCTACTCTATCTACAGAATAATTAAGGCGGGGCATTTTCTTCTAGATCCCGGTTTTCATGGGGATGACACGGGAAAAGGGTATGACCGAGGGAAAATGAGGGCCATGTGAAAGCTTGCCTTTTGTCATAGACCCACTCTTCATTTATGTAATTCCAGCGAAGGTGTGAATCCATAAGAAAAAGCCCTAGATCCCCGTTCACGAAGAGCGGACCCCAGTTTTCACCGGGATGACAGAAGGTTTTCACAGTTATGAAGCCCGGAAATGATCGCGTTTGACAGACCTACTAACCCTCCTGAGCCAGAATAGCTGGTACTATATTTTCCTTCATAAAATTCTGCATTTTTTCAAATGCTCTATTCTCAATTTGCCTTACTCGCTCTTTGGATACGAGTAGCTTCTCGCTAATCTCATCCAAGGTTGTTTGTTTTTCTTTTAACCTTCTCTCTTGAATCACAAATAATTCTCTCTCGTTCAGGATTTTGAGAGCGTGCTGAAGGAGTAAATGCCTGTTGCGTGACTCTTGTTTTGCAAGAACGATTACCTCTTGAGACGGCCTTGTTTCTGGGATAAAGTCGATCAACTCATTTGAACCTTCGTCAATAGAAGATGGTGAATTTAGAGACAAATCAGAAAATGCCATCCTTTTATCCATTTCCGCTACATCTGAAACTTCTACACCAAGATTCTCTGCGATTTCTTGATAATCACCCTCATTCACATCTCTAGCTTTTTGATTTCTGAGTTTATTTTGTATTTTTTTCAGGCTAAAAAATAGCTTTTTTTGAGAAGCGGTAGTCCCCAGCTTAACAAGAGACCATGATTTTAGAATATATTCCTGAATCGCAGCCTTAATCCACCACATAGCGTAAGTAGAGAGTCTATAACCAAGATCTGGCTTAAATTTTTTGACAGCATGCATCAGGCCTAAATTTCCTTCTGATATAAGCTCATTAACCGGGAGTCCGTAATTTCTAAATGTTAATGCTATCTTTGCAACTAATTTTAAATGGCTGGTTACAAGCTTTTCTGCTGCTTTTAGGTCTTGAGTTTCTAGGTAAGATTTTGCAATAAGAAACTCCTCCTCTTCAGAAAGAGAGGGGATTAAGTTAATCTCCCTAAGATATTTCTGCAAACCATCTTGAAGATCGCTTTGTATTGCTGGAAGTTGGTTTGTTTTTGCTACCAAATTCATTTTTTACCTCCTATATTTCAAAACTACTATAAGAAATATCTAATATTTCGTATGATTTGGAGGCTTTTGGCGTTACCACCTCAACTATATCTCCCTTTTGCTTCCCTATCATCGCTCTTGCAAGAGGCGATGCTATAGAGATTAGCTTCTTCGAAATATTAGCTTCATATTCTCCTACGATATGATATGCACTTTCTTCTTCTGTGTCATTATCCAAGATTTTAACAGTAGCGCCGAATTTTACAGAATCAGACGAAAGGGATGTATGTTCGATCACCTCTGCTCTTGCAGATTTATCTTCCAAATCGACAATTCTACCCTCGATAAAACTTTGTTTTTCTCGCGCAGCATGGTATTCCGCATTTTCGGATAAGTCGCCATATTCTCTTGCAACTGATATCGCTTCTATAACCTTAGGTCTTTCGACTGATTTTAGCTGCTTAATTTCTTGCTTTAATCTCTCAAAACCTTGTTTTGTGATCGGAAACTTCATTTCTACCTGTGCTACTTAAGTTACATTTTTCCATACTTTACTATATAGTACTTTTTTGCAAAAAAGTCAAGGGTAGCTATGCGATTTTATTGCACGGGGTCAATATATTTAAGGCTAAATTACTATGGAATCTTGGTAAACCAAGAATAATCTAGCGCTATTTCAACTGTTATTTTTATGATTAAATATTATCCGCATTATCTTGAGAGCCGAGTAATTGGTTATTTTCTATTATAGTCTTTTAGGCTCAATTAGATACTAGGCGCGAGGAGAGAAGCCTATGAGTATTCATATCTTTACCCATAAGTTTTGCAAGAGTTAAAAGTTTCAAAAGCCAAAGTGAAATCCTTGAGTCGTTGCAGGCCTATCCACA
>JANRMF010000063.1:0-26513 GCA_033761815.1 Rickettsiaceae bacterium | reverse complement strand
GCAATCTTTTGACAAAGTTGAAAGATTATTGGACTATCTCTTCATCGTCATAAAGGATTTTGAAGCTGAAAACTGGATGAAATATCCCGTCAATTCATTCTCTGCTTTCTAACCCCTAGACACAATCATATACAGGGTCTCAATTATTTATACCAATCACCAGCTATAATCCTACGTTGTTGCTCGTCTCTAACCTAGCATTTATTAGGCCTTGCTCCTCGCACCTTACTTGCGTCATGGACGCAGAGGAGGGATCTATAAGAAAAGTCCTGGATTACCGTTTTCACGGGCATGACGGCTGAGGAATTTATCCCCGTTTGCACGGGGATTACATATGAAGCATAGGGTCTAGAATTCTAGCTTAGTGCCTACTATTCCAATCACACCCTTGTGAACAGATGGTTTCTCATCTTGTGAATGGTTATATTTTCCATTTGTTGAAAAATAAGTTATGCCGGCATAAGGAAGGAGTCCTGGCGCAAGCTTATAATCAGCACCCAGAGTGATTGCGTAAATTTGATTTTTCATATGTTCACTTTTGACATATGTGATGCTGGTAGATAAATCTTTATCCCAAGCATATTTTGCACCTACTCCATAAATCTGAGTCTTTCTTCTTAGTTGGTCTTTTGTAGTTAGAGATCTCATATAATCACCATAAGATGCTGCTATAGAAACTTTTCCCATTGTAAGCTGAGCCCCAAAATTATATGTATTCAAATAGCCAAAATCATAAGGAACTGTAGTGTTTGGGTCCTTAGGCTTTGCTACGACTTTTCCCGTCTCGTTCACGAAAGATAATTTTAATTTTGTGTCTTTGGAAAATTCTTTTGAATATGTTATTCCGGATGCAAAACCATTTCTCACTGTGAAGTAGTATTTTGATCTTGATGGGGTATATCTTATTGATTCATCTTTTATCTCACTATAACCAACATTTGAACTATCTGGTATGTAGCTTACGCCAATTTGAAAGCCATAAAATTCTGGTGTATAATATGTGACTTTTCTTGAATATTCGACCCTTCCAGATGCTCTCATTTTTTGATCTAGAAAGTTAGAAAAGCCTGTAGCATAAGGTATTTGCTGATCTTTTGCACCTACAGGATCTGTTTTAACCCACATATCCCACGCATCACCTGGGCCGGCAGCAACAGAGTAAGGAGTTATTCTCATTTTTGACATAGCGCTTTTTTCACTGCCAAGCTCGACCCTTCCGGCATAATTTTCCATAAAAATGCAAGACTGCATCTTACGAGAACTTTTTGTGGTCGTATCGAGTGCAATTTTTGCCCCATAGATAAAGCCGCTTTCTAGGGTATTTTGCGCTGTTATTCCAACATAAGCCGTACTCAAAAAAGCCAAATTCTTTTGGTTTTGAGTTATATAGTTAGGCTTTGCGGTAGCATCATTATCGCTTTTTTTGGGTGCATTAGAGCTAAAATAACCGGCTTGAAAATCAAACCCCCCCTTGAGAAGCAATTCCACATCATTTGCTTTAGAAGATAAAGATGTAAATAATAAAGATAATAATATAGTTTTGTGTAGTTTCATTTTTGTAAATCCAAAAAAAATTTTTATAGTAAATGAGGATAAACCCAGAGAAGGTAATTCTCTGGGTTATATACCTATGTTAGTTCTCGCCTGTGGCTTTTTTATATTCCTTGCTGAGACCGTTTACTGCTAATGTCCATAACAAAACAATTGCAATGAATATCAGGCCAAAATATGGAGTCGCTTCTGCAAAAGTTACTCCTGGTATCATGAATGCGGTAGACTGAATTATGCCGCCTCCTGATTTACCAAGCCTTCCGCCAACCACGTCAACAGCTGCCTTACCTTTGGTTTTGAGCTCGTCATCTAGCGGTATATAAGCCATTTCTTTTGTAGAGTCAAATAAAGAATATTTTACAGCCTTACTAAGAACATTCTGTATTGTTCCCATGAGCACACCAAGAGCAAGGGGACTTGCTGTTATAAATCCTGCAGAAAGAGCTGAGATCTGATGGTCAAAACTGACAAATACAAAAAATGCTATTCCTGTGATTAGTATCATCAAAGGAGTGAACAAAGCGGCAGTTCTCCATGTTACGTATCTAAGGATATTACTTCCTATTAACATAAACACAATAGCGCCTACTCCTTGCCACATCTGGAAATTACCCATAAAGGCTGTGTAGCTTTCTGCGGTTGGGTATAGTAATTTGATCTTCGCTTTCCAAACTCCCTCAACCAAGTTAATTGAAACACCATAAGCAAATACAAGCATCGCTATGTAGCCTAGGTATTTTGAAGAAAGAATAAGCTTAAAACTATCAATAAGACCAAGCTTTACCTTCTTTTTCTTTGAGG
The DNA here is from genome assembly GCA_033761815.1 of Rickettsiaceae bacterium. Lineage (GTDB taxonomy): Bacteria > Pseudomonadota > Alphaproteobacteria > Rickettsiales > Rickettsiaceae > JANRKH01. The sequence goes on along the minus strand of JANRMF010000063.1, from coordinate 24,161 downwards.
TTTTTTCTTCTGGCTCATAGTATCTTGGATCTGTTAATACATAAGTCTGAATCCACCAGTAAATAATTTTTAGTAAAATTGTCGCTCCGATTGCAACGCAAAGAACGAACTCAAACCCTAGGTTTCCACCAGACTTACCACCCTCTTCGCTCAATGAACTACCAAGAACATAACCGGTTAAAATAAGGCCGAAATTTCCAATCACTCCAAACATTGAGTAAAATCTTTTTGCTTCACTTGTTTTTGTGATCTGGTTTGCAAATTGCCAGAATAGCAAGCTCATCATAATGCTGCCCCACAATTCTGAAATTGTATAAAAAGAAGCAAATGTCCATTTACCTATGATTTTGATAAACCATTTAAATGTAGGGTATGATTTTGCAAGGCCTTCGATCATATGCACGCTTGGGTGGTATGCGTCCGGCTCTGGATAGAGCACAAATGCGAACACAGCAAGATATACAGCAAAGAAAGTTGTAATAGTGTAGAAGACTTTTTGCTGACTCATTATATTGCACAATTTGACATAAATTATCATCGCAAGAATAGCAGACGGAAGTACCACATATGTTTTTAAGAAGCTGAGGGCTTCTGCCCCTATGTGCGTTACGACAAATCCATCTTTAATCGATCTTAGCATTGAGTAATTAAACAATATCAAAAACATCATCATTGCCATAGGCAAAAACTTCTTTAATTCATGGCTTTCGATGGGCCAAATCACTTGTCTAAGCGAGGTTAACCAGCTTGTTTTTTCTGGATTTTTCATGTTATACCTGTATATTAATTTTCTATTAATCGTTAAGAGCGTACCTTTTTACCATATATCCTAGGTTATGTCAATAGTAGTGGTTATTTTTTCTTATAGTTTTTTTATTTAAATTGTCAACTTTATTGCAAATAAATATTAGTCAGGTTTGCTTGATAAGCCAATTGCAATCCATCCATTTCGCATCAGTTCTTTTGTATGCTTAAACCCCAGAAGCGAGTAGGCATTAATCACATCTTGCTTCTGATATTCCAGGAATCCTGATACAAAAATATGCCCACCTCTTTTTAACATTAAGCTAAAATCATGAGCCATATCAATTAAAGGTCTTGCTAAAATATTGGCGATTATCAAATCAGCATTACTATATTGCTGCACCATCTCTTTTGATTCAAAAAACTCAACCTGAGTGTTATTAATCTTACTATTTTCTTGAGCAATTTGAACAGCAATAGGGTCAATGTCAATTCCCACAACCCTTGCATTATTCCAGAGTTTTTTTGCAGCAAAACTAAGTATTCCCGTGCCAGACCCTACATCAAGAACAAACTCGGGCTCAAATACCGCGCCAGAAATAAGCTCAAGGCACAAACTTGTTGTTTCATGTTCTCCTGTTCCAAATGCCCTCCCAGCTTCTATGGAGAGACTTATTAATCCTTTCGGTGTCTCTATTTGAGCAGTTTTGGATTTGACAAAAAATTTCCCCGCCACAATTGGATTCATATTTTTTTGTACCAAAGTTACCCAGTCCTTTTCCTTCTCCTCTAAAATCTCTATTTCTGAGATTATATACCTTCCTGCTATAGAATACAGATAAGAAGGATCTGGCATTTCTGTAAAAAAACTCGAGTAATACCACAAATCTTCTGGTTTAGATTCAACCGTATCAGAACTAATTTCACACGAGGAAATAGCCTCAGCGATGTCCTCAAATATTAGATCAAGCATTTCAATATCCTTGAATTTTGCCTGAAATGATACTTTATATAGATATGAATGTGATTTAAATGGATTTGTATCTATTTTTTCTTGCATGGGATGTGGTTTTACGATAATTTAATTGGCAATTTATTTGAGTGATTTATGAAAAAAATAGCCCTTTTATCAATTATATTTGTTATTTGCAATTCTTTTTTTGCAGAAGCGCTAGCCAAAGGCAAAAAATCTAACAAAAAAAATAATGCAAGTGATGAAATAGAAGCCCCATACAGAAAGGAGAAGACGCCAGGGAGTGAGGCATATTACCAAGACATAATAGATGACTATAAATCATATCTTTCTAGCGTTCCAGAAGAAACAAGGAACGAGATCAAAGAATTTAGAAAAGAGGTAGCTAAGCTGCAAAAAAAGAAAAAAGATTTATACAAAAAGCTCAGCAACTCGGCACAGGAATATCTTAGAATCGAGGAGGGCTACAGGAGAAAATTACCAGTTAAGAATACCGGATCCGGAATTGTAAATGACGAAAAAGCTACCTTGAAAGTAGATCAGATAAACAGGAAATAATATTAGGCCTGGACCTATAGCCAAAACGCATTAAGGAGACCCTTAACGCACGCCTGCCTAATCCTACTAATCAGCTATATCCAAAGCTCCGAAGAGCTCTGGCCCCTAATTTAAATTATATTTACTCTCAATTTCAGCCTGACTCAGCGAGGTTTTTACCTCCGAGACAAAATTCCTAGTAATGAACCTCGCAAAAATACCGAGTTGCTTCTTAAACCATGATTCTTTTATAACAACATATTCTATTTTGGTTTTAGGGCCAAAATTTCTCCTAATAAAGTTATATACATCGTCAATTCCATCGATAAGCCCAAAATCATTTGCAACTTCTCCTGTCCAAAATTCTCCGTTAAATAAAACATCATCATCTTGAGTCAGCCTCCCATTGCGTCTGGATTTAACATAATCAATAAAATGTTTGTGCACGCTCGTCTGAATTTTCTGTATTAGCTTGATATCAGATTGTTTTGTAGGGCTAAATGGATCAAGAACTGATTTATTCTTTCCGGAAGTGTAAATCCTTCTCTCTATGCCAAGTTTTGCGATAGCTTCGTTTAATCCAAACCCAGCGCTAATAACCCCCACACTACCTATAATTGAGCTTTTAGATGCATAGATATTATCCCCAGCACAGGCAAGCCAGTAACCCCCGGACGCCGCAACGTCCTCAACAAAGCTATATACGGGGACTTTTTTTTCTTTAGATAAGCTGATTATTCTGCTGGCTATTAATTCGGACTGAACGGGAGAACCCCCTGGAGAATTAATTATTAGCATGACTGCCTCAAGTCTTGAATATTTAAATGCTTTTTCTATTTGAGAGTTCATAGACTCTAGCGACATTCCCTTTGACCCCAATCCCGAAGCTTTTCCTATGATCCCATTCAGCCTCAAAATCGCAACTCTTTTTTTGGAAAAATGAGAAAAGTCGAAGTAGCAAATGCTCACTAATATGTCTAGTATTGAACTGGTTTTTTGACTAGGTATTACAATTGTCCCTTGGGACATTTTTTCTGCTTTATTCATATATTTTTGGTAACCTTTAATTAATTATTTCGTTGCTTTACGCGTTTTTCTTTTTTTTCTTCAGCTGGCTCTGAGTGGGTATTACTCATACTGCTATTCTGAATATTTTCCTCAGGTCGAGGCTCGCTAACCACCACACCCTCAGGAGCTACAGGATCTTTTGGTTCATTTGCTGGAGCTTCGGATACATCCTTGCTGGCGCCCTCCTTTTCATCCTTGATCGACTTAACTAACTGATTAAGAGAAATATTCTTTGAGCTATTTTTTGGCAGAGAGGCTTCGAGCCCAATATGCTCTACTATTTTTTGCCTCATATCCTCGCTATTCCAGTTAATTGAGCCCTCAATAATGAATTTTACTATGCCATCTGCATCTACAAAAAATGTTGTAGGAAGTCCGGAAATTGACAAAGCCTGAAATAGTTGATTTTTCTTATCTACAAAAACCTCAAGACTTCTAATGCCATTTTCCTTATAAAAAGTCCTCACAGCATCCTTACCGTTAAAGTCCTCAGAAATAGCTATTATGGTAATATTTTGTTTTCTAAAATCCCTTTTTAATATGTCTAGCGATGGGATTTCTGCAACACAAGGCGTACACCACGTTGCCCAAAACGAGATAATCAGGGGTTTTCCTTCAAATTGTTCAAAATATATTTTCTGATCCGCCTCGTCAAAAAAAGGTAAATCAGGTAGTCTCATAACGATTTCAGGCTTTTTTATCCTAAACTTAGATTGAGGAAGTTTTTCCTGAGCAATTGCGCCAAAGGAGCAAAATAAAGTAAAAATAATTGCATAGTTGGTTAAGTGTTTATATAACATACTTGATGTCCTGACTAAATTGGGCCTTGCTTGGTCTAATGATTATAAACATGGCTAACAAAAAAATCAAAACTAAATATGAAACTGTTGCTTATTGTACTTATCACATTACCACTTACTTCTTGCGGACTCAAAAAAGAGTTAATTCCGCCTACAAAGACAGAAAAATATTCTGATAATTAAATCTTGCTACTTGCTTTTGATTATACAAGACAATATATTATCAGATTAAATGATAACTTATATTTTAGAGTTAATATGCAAAAATCTCCATGGGACGAAGAAGATAATGATGACGGCTTTTTCAAATCCTCAAAAAACAAGAAAAATTTTGGCTTTGATGATATAAAATTCCCAGATTTTAAACCATTTTCTCCAAAAAACACTGTTATCGTCGTAGTTGCAATATTTATTTTGTGGATTATTTCTGGATTTTACAAGATTAATGAAGGAGAGGAAGCTGCGGTCCTTAGATTTGGCAAATATGTAAGAACATCAACTCCTGGTCTAAATTATCGCCTTCCATTCCCATTTGAGGAGGTAATTATTGAGCCAGTATCTAAATCCAGAAGGATAGAAATTGGATATAGATCTAATCCATACGGCGGAGACAAGCAGAAATTCGTCCCACATGAGAGCAAAATGCTGACCGGCGATGAAAATATCATCGAATTAAACTGTGATGTTATGTGGCATATTGATAACCTTCAATTTTATCTTTTTAATGTATCTTCGCCAGAAGAGACTGTAAAAACCTCCGCAGAGAGCGCAATCAGAGAAGTTATAGGCGAAACTCCTATATCATCAGCCCTATCTAATCAAAAGCAAGAGATAGCGAGTAAAATAGAGCATTTGGTGCAAAAAACCTTAGATTCTTATAATTCTGGAATTACGGTTGAAATGGTGCAGCTACTCAAAGCAGAACCTCCGGAGGAAGTAATTAGCGCGTATCGAGATGTTCAAACCTCAAGGGCTGATAAAGAGAGAGAAATTAACCAGGCTATTGCATATAACAATGATATTCTGCCAAAAGCAAGGGGGGATGCTGCAAAATTAATGCAAATAGCAGAGGGTTACAAGCAGGAAGTAATCTCAAAAGCTGAGGGCGACAGTAAAAGATTTCTATCAATATATGCGCAATATCAAGTTCAAAAGGATCTTACAAAAAGTAGGCTATATCTAGACACTATGGAAGAAGTTCTCATGAATGCGAATAAAATAATCATAGGTCATTCCGTATTGCCGCACATGGCCCTAGAAAAAAAGCAATAGGTATATATGAAAACATCAACTACAATAATTACTGCTACAATTTTCGCTTTTCTGATTGTACTCGCATCCTCGCTTTTTACTTTAGACCAAAGAAAAACTGCGGTAATTTTCCAGTTTGGAGAAGCAGTTAGGATTATTAAGTCGCCAGGACTATGCCTTAAAATCCCATTAATTCAAAATGTTGCTTTTTTTGATAATAGAATATTGCATGTAGACGCTGAGGCAAAGGAGCTTACAGCATCTGATGGAAAAAGGGTTATAGTTGATGCATTTGCGAAATTCAAAATAACCGACCCTGTCACTTTTTATAAAACAGTAAACAATATTTCAGGTGCTCACATCAGGATAAATAAAATCCTAGAGTCCCAGATGCGAAAAGTAATCGGTCGAAGAGAGCTTACTGCCCTTTTATCTTCAGCAAGAAGAAAAATAATAGAAGAAGTACGCGATAATGTGATGGAAGAATCTAGGCAATTCGGGATAGAAATTGTTGACGTCAGGATCTTAAGAGCAGACCTTCCAAAAGAAAATAGCGCAGCTATTTACAGCAGAATGCAAACAGAGAGAGAAAAAGAAGCAAGGCAAATTAGGGCAGAGGGTCAGGAAGAAGCAGCAAGAATAAGATCAAAGGCAGACAAAGAGTCAAAAATTATAATTGCAGATGCGTATAGACAGGCTGAAATCATTAAGGGTGAAGGCGAGGGTATGGCAGCAAAGATATTTAACGATGCTTTTGGCAAAGATCCGGAGTTTTACTCTTACGTAAGATATTTACAAACATATAAGAATGGGTTTAGGCAGGCTGATACGACGATCATACTCCCTCCTAAAAGCAAATTCCTTCAATCTATGAACATAGGTGATTAATATGAGAAAAATACAATACACTCAAAATATGAATTTTTTTCGAAAGATAGTAGTCTTCATAATATTATTAATCTGCTCCAGCAAGATATGCTTCGCCTCCCCTCCTCAAGAGGGATTTGCTGATATTGTTGAGCCGTTAATGCCAGCGGTAGTTAACATAAATACCGTGAAATATGCAAAATCCAACCAAGGAAAGAGGCCTTTTGGCAAAGAGAATTTTCCGAATGGCCATCCTTTTAACGAACTATTCGAACATTTCGGCTTTCAGTTCTTCATGGATGAAATGCCATCTAACCCCAAAGCAACCTCTCTCGGGTCTGGTTTTCTTATAAGCTCGGACGGAGAGATTGTGACTAATCACCATGTCATAGCTGATGCGGATGAAATCAGCGTTAAACTAAATAATAATAAAGAATATAAGGCAAAACTTGTGGGTAGTGACCCTAGGACGGATGTTGCTCTGCTAAAAATTGATAGTACTGAGCCCCTCCCTTTTGTTAGACTTGGAGACTCTTCCAAATCCAGAGTGGGGGATTGGGTAATTGCTATCGGAAATCCATTTGGTCTGGGAGGGACTGTTACAAGCGGCATCATCTCATCTAAATCAAGGGATATTGATATTATCTCAGGCGGTCTCATAGATGACTATATTCAAACAGATGCTTCGATCAATGGGGGAAACTCTGGAGGGCCTATGTTTAATTTGCAAGGTGAAGTTATAGGCGTCAACACAGCGATCCTCACCCCATCCGGAGCAAATATCGGTATAGGATTTGCAATACCCTCAAACTCAGTTCAAAATGTTGTAAAACAACTTAAAACAAGCGGAAAAATTGAAAGGGGGAGACTTGGGATTAAAATTCAAGAATTAACCCCGGAAATAGCAGAAGGTCTCGAGCTTAAGGATATAGAGGGAGTGATTGTTATTGATGTTGATCCAGATAGTGCTGGTGCTAAATCTGGCTTAAAATCTCAAGATATAATTACTGAATATGATGGTCACCCAATAAAATCTACCCGTAAGTTTCAGATTTTAGTTGCAGAAACGCCAGTAAAAAAGAGCGTTAAGATCAAGATTTTAAGGAACAATAAAGAGCAAATTTTAAATGCCAAAGTAGAAAGTGCGAAAGATCCTGAATCTGCAAAAGACAAAGAAGCAGAGCTGGGGGATAATGATTCTAAATCTTTTACGGTTAATGGAGTGAAATTTGCAAATACAAAAGTGCTAGACTCTGACAAAACAGAAGGTGTGGTAGTTGTTGCGAATAATGCCCAAGATAACTGGAAAACTCTAATCAACAAAGGGGATATTGTTGTTGCGGTAAATCAAGTCCAGATAAAAGATCTAAGTGACTTTAAGTCAGAATATAACAAAACCGTAAAATCGGGTAAGAAAAACATAGTTTTCCTAATCAAAAGGGGGCAGATGACTGTGTATCTTGCGCTCCCTTTAAAGGAATGACAAAAAGTTATAAGCTCTACCCCGTGTATACCTCGCTAAACATATGAACCTTGCTGCAAAATTAGCGGGGTTCATAGCTTTAAATTCTCAATTTTGAATCTTAATATTAAGTATCTGCTGAATATTAGTCCAAAAACTACGATAACAACACCGAGTGATGTTAATGGTAAGCTAGGATTTTCGGCATTGATTTTGATAAAAATGCTAAAAACAAAACCCCAAAAAATAGAAAGCTCTGGATTAATTGAGCCATTTAGAAATTTTGCATCTTGATTTTTAACTAAAAGATCACGGACAATAATTCCTCCATCAGCAACAAAAAAAGCGCATAAAGGACCCCAGATTTCAAGCGGTTCAAATTTCTCTGTTATTGCAAAGATTACCCCGGTAATTATAAATGCAGATCTACCAAGAGTATCAGTGAGAATAAAAAACTTGCTCCAAAATATTCTCATTATAACATGGTTTCTTGCATCTTTATTAAAGATATCAAGCACCCTTACGGCAGAGTATCCGAAGATTACAACGATAAATATTATTATTGCATAAAGAGTCATGAAATGAATATTATTTAGCTTTTCATTCATTACATAATCTCTGATACAAGCCGTAGGTATAGAGGGAATCAAAGCTAGTAAAAAGGCTGTAAATAGGGTCATATTCTCTCTAGACGCTATTGCAACTCCCGAGAGGGCAAAAAATACTACCCCAAAAATGGTCATATAACTAAACCAATCAGAGCTTAGTGTTTGGGAGAGAAGTAGTGGAAATAAATAGCTACTTGTAATTTTGACAAATTCTCCATTTTCTTTGATATTTTTTATCTCGCGATTAATTTTATCTATGATCTCTGGTCTCATTGTTTGCTTACTGAGCATGAAAGAAATTGGAGTTGTCACTCCGAGAGGAATTTCTTTAAATGCCCCTCCGAGTTTAGTTTCCATCGTAAGTGAGGTCACAAGGAGTCTATCTGCTATAAACCCATCAATTTTATTATTAATTGTCCTTTTGATATTAGTGAGAGTATTTGGGTTGATTTCTATAATATCCTTATTAGAAATGTCATACAAAAAATCATCTAGCGCATCGTCTCCGAATATAGCGCCCTCGGATATGCCTATTTTAAAATTCAAGGATCTTACCTGGGCCATAAATTCTTGGATACTGCCAAAATGCATGTTGAAGTCTGAGCTCTCATTTATAAAAAGAGAAAATTCTTCCGCTCTGTAAGGTTCTGTAAAGAAGGAATATTCATTTCTTTTGCGAGAAAACGCTGCTCCGCAAGCAAGATCAAGCTCTCCTGTTTTTATACTATCCCTGAATTTCTCAGAGGTTTCAACTTCTGTGAAATTGATTTCAAGGCCAATTTTTTTTGCAATATTTGAAATAATTTCAATATCAAGCCCTGTTAATTCATCTTTGTAAATTGCCCGGTTTTTATATTGATATGGGCGGAGCTCAATCCATCCAGCTTTTATATTGATTGTATCGGGTTCAGCGGCGCATGAATCAAGGCTATTGGCCATAGCGGATATAGATGCGTTTCCAAGAATAATAAGAAACAAAAATACTAAACGTATGAGAATTTTGGATTTAGGCATCTAGATAGCTTTTAATTTTCCTATATTATAACCCTAATTGCTTTATTTGTTTAGAGTTTAGTGATTTTTGTGTAATATTACTGAGGCAATATGACAAAATCTTCAAAATTTATGATCCTACATAAGATCTAGGCTCTGGGTAATGTCTGAATAATGGAGGAATTGCAGGTATTTTATATCCTTTTTTTATCTATATTGGTAGCGTAAGATTGGTCAAATTTATGATAATTAAATAAAATGAGAAATGCACTCATAGTTATGAACATAACAAATACAGGGACAGAGCCATTATGCCCAGTCAAGATAATCAGATAACTGCATATGTAGGGCATAGCGCCTCCGAAGAGTGCGCAGCATAAGTTAACAGCAAGAGAAACGCTTGTATATCTAGTTTCCGTTGGAAAAAGTTGAGTAATAAATCCTGGTATTGGGGCTTTGTAAATAGTAGATAATAAGACCATAAATATTACGCCAGCAAACCTCTCCTCATATCCGGAGTTACAGATAATATAAAAAGAAGGATATACGAATATTATCAACAACAACATCGAGGCAAAAATATATTTTTTGATACCCAGCCTATCTGCCATCATAGCAAAAAATGGCAAAGTCAGGATATCTGCCAAAAGCGCAAAAATGAGCATAGTATTAAATTCATAAATCGGCCTGTGAAGCCTTTCTGTCATGAATCCACTGAGGAATGTCACTGATATATAATACATAGAAACAGCAGGAGCATAGGATATTATAGCGATTAATATATTCTTCTTATGGTATTTGACTGCTTCTATAATAGGTTGTTTATTTGCAGTTTTTTTGTATTCCAGAAATATATCTGTTTCTTCTGTCCATTTTCTTAAATATATACCAAATATCCCTAAAAATAAACTGAATATGAAAGGCACTCTCCACCCCCAATTATCAAAATCATCTTTAGGGATAATATGGACACAAACATAAACAATGAGCATACCTATTAAAAATCCGATAGAATTCCCCATAAGGCCTATGCTACACATGAAACTTTTATTATTAGGCCCGGACTTTTCCGCTAAATATGAGTAAATCCCTCCTGCTTCACCCCCAAGAGTAATTCCCTGAGCTATTCTAATTATGGAGAGTATGATAGGGGATACTATGCCAATAGATTCATAAGTAGGCAGAAAGCCTATTAAGGTAGTAGGGACAACCATGCCTATCATAGATATTAGCAATGCTGTTTTTCTTCCTCGTATATCTCCGATATAACCAAAAATAAGCCCGCCTAAAGGCCTTGCAAAAAATCCCATGGCAAATACCAGGTACATAAGTAATATTGAGTTTAGAGGATCTGAGGCCGGGAAAAACTTATGCGAAATTAGCGCGCTCATAGAGGAAAAAATAGTAAACTCAACCCACTCAAAAGCATTACCCACTAAACCCATCAGCAAAATTTGTCTCATATTTCTCCTAATTTGAATTTATAAAATGTATTATTTCATTTTGATCTAGTCAAATGAATTATATATAAATGTTGCAAGATTCGGGAGGAAACAGGGGATGTGGGGCATTTAGAAAATTTGTCTACAGACGGAAGTTAGGAAACATTAGCCCCTCTCAAGACTTTGAGAGAATAGCATGAGAGAGAGGCGAAATTAGATTATAGGTATTCCTATAGTTTTTCCATAGCAACTACATAGTGGGATGGGAATTTTTTGTAAGCCCCAGATAGGCCGTCTACGATAAGACCCGGCCAAAATACTACGTTCAGAACGGTTAGGGCGTTAAAACTGTCACCCATAAGAGTATTTGACTGTTTATACCCTTCTTTTTTACAGCTAAATGAGACTCCATTACTTCCTCTTTGAACCATAACGATACCAGGGTTTCCTGCGACAGTATGCTGAGACATTGTTCCGTCAGTAACTGTGCATATAGCTCCGTCCAAGATATTACCGCTAGCGCTATCTACGACTTTAACGTTAATTTTTTGCGTAGAGCCTGAAAACATTGTCGCACAGCCAGTTAGAGCAAGGACAAAAAGACAAAAGCAAAAGGTTTGTAGTAAAATTTTCATACAAATCTATTATTTGAATTAGTGATGGGCGAATAGTATCACTAAATATACCTCAAGTCAATATGCGAATGGAAAACTTTGTATTTCATCATTTGCATTATCCTTTAGAAGTTCCATTATCTTTGATTATCTTTTTTTGCAACCGCGCGGGGCTGTACTGGAGGTGGTATTTCATCTTCTGTTGTTGGATTTGTATTCAAGGATTTCCTTAGATTCTCTGTTCTCTTTTTTGCCTCCTCTGCTGCTTTGATGATTTCTTGCTCATAATCTTCCGTAGCCTTGGTCCTTTTATCCTCTAATTGTTTATATAAAGGCGACTTCTCACCACCTTCCATTGCCGTCCGAAAACTTTCTACACCGTATATTGTATTCCCCCCTGTTTCAGCATTATAGGCAACCACTGTGGCGTGTGGTGAGAATACCTCGGGCATTTTTTCCTCAATACTCTTTACAACGTAATATAAATCAAGTTGATCGCAGTTATAGTGACCGCTTTCGTCGTCTATGTGAGTTATTTTTCCATCCTTAACACGAATTACACCGCCGCCCATAATACTCTCTCCATTCAGAAAACTACTATGAGCAAAAAACTCTTTTGCAGACTGATCTCCCCCTCCTATGTATAGTTCTCCGCTCATCGATACAACATATTTCTGAGCATCTTGTGATTGTGGTTTGTCGCGAAGCTGCTTACCAGCCGTGCTTGCAACCTCCCCTGTGAACTTGTTGACTAGTTGCTTTGTGTCTTTATTATAAACATATTGATATTTTGGTCTATCGGATTTTTTTATTTCTACGGTACCGCCACTACCAGGAGTTTGTTTATGAAGAAATACATCACGCATAAATCTATCACCATTCGTCAGCGCTATATACTCTCCTAGCTCATCATCATAGACTGTTATACTACCATCCCGTCTGCTAAAACCTATTGATTTAGAATGGACATCGGGACCTGTCTTGCGAAATTTTCTAGTAATCACTTTTACAGCAGATCGAAATTTCTTTATAGCTCGTGGCTTCTTAGAATTACCTGATTCTACAGATGAAGTCTCTGTGGTATCTGTCACATCGGACTCTGTATCTGTAGTTGCATTTGTTTTATCTGAAATAGGCGATGGTTTGTCTGACATAAATTTTACTCCCACTTAGGTTAATATAACCTTATTTTTACACATTATTTATATATTACATAGTATTCTTTAACATAAAATGTATAAATATTTTTTTTGTGACTTTTGCACAACATTATACTAAATGTTAAATATTATGATTCTCTGCTTAATTATTAGATTGAGGAAAATTGCCCTTTAGGTAGAAATTAATCAGAGCATAGATCGTTAAGGGCGGAATCAAGTTCGGGATAATGAAAATGAAACGATAATTTTTGTAATTTCGCGGGCTCAACTTTTGCGCCTTCGAGCAATAATACCTTACCCATTTCGCCAAATATTAATTCTACCAGGAAATTTGGGAGCCTGAGAATATGTGGTCTGCCTAGCTTTGAGGCAAGAACTCCGGCCATTTCAGTTTGTCTTACTGGCTCTGGTGCGCATAAATTAAATACTCCTTCTGCTTTTTTGTTTTCAATCAAAAAATCAATCGCATTTATAAAGTCCGTTATATGAATCCAGGACATCCACTGCATTCCATTGCCTAGAGTTGCGCCTAAGCCATATTTGAGAGGTGTTACCATCTCCTTAAATGCCCCATAATCTTTGGCAAGCACTATCCCTATCCTAATAATACATAGCCTAATTTTTGAATCAATATTCTTGGCTTCATTTTCCCACTCAGTGCACAGCTGATTGCAAAATCCTTGGTCTGCGGGTTTAGAATCCTCTGTGAAGCTATTATTATAATCATGACCATAAAACCCAACAGCTGACGCGCTTATCAATAATGACGGTTTCTTCTTAGATTTATTTGCAAATTCTACAATTTTTTTGGTTGCATTGACTCTAGATTGAATGAATTTCTGCTTTAAATCCTTGCTCCAGTTTTTTTTATTCAAAGACTCACCTGCGAGATTGATGATGACATCAAATTTATTTCCATCATCAAGGTCGGTAATAATGCGCACTTTTTTATCCAGAATTTTCGCTGCCCTTGTTTCATCCCGCGTTAAAACAGAAACTTCATAATTTTTTTCTATGAAGTGACGAGATAAATATGACCCCAAAAATCCTGACCCTCCGGAAATTAATATTCTCATATAGCTTTTATTTTATTGATGATTAAGCTGAAGTTTTTTTATATCCGAATCTTTTGCTTTAATAACAAAAAAACCAAAAGAGCCAAGAAATAGTGTAGCGGGTATGATACTTATACCATAAGTAAAGGCGCATTTTTCACCATAAACTCTAAATAAATCTATCATTACACCTATCAAACTATGAAATACATATCCAAAGCTCATAATAATCATATTAGCAAGAGCAGTAGTGAAGCTTGCCATTTCTGGCCTGACATAAGTCGTTGCCTGATAAATTGCAAGTATTTGATATGCGCACAAAATGCCGCAAATAAACAGGGATATAGTAATAGATACGTAATTGAGCGTACCGGAGCAAAGCAAGATAAATATAAGCGCCATAATCACCCCGGAAAAACCTATTGTTTCGATATTACGTTCAGTTTTTTCGGATATCATGCTCAAAACCGGCCCGAAGCAAAAGCCAAAATAAAGAAGTGATGTTAGGTAATTACTTGTTTGATCATCAAAATTATAGATATTCTTAAAAAATCCAGAACCCCAGGCATCAGCAAAACCCTCCATAGGGCCAACCATGAGCCCAGCGAAAAAACATACTCCCAGTACTTTTAGATTTGAAAGTATGATTTTTGACTCCTCAAATATATCAGGGCTCTTTTCAGATTTTGTATTAGGAAGAAGCGCATAGATAGAAAAAGCAAATATCACGCCAGCGCTAGCAAGCAAAGCGCAAACTACTCTATGACCCATTTGCTCTGCAAGGTAGCCCGTTGGCATCCCGCCATAAATAGCGCCTATTAGCCCTATTGTAACAGCAAAACTGAGCATTTTGGTGAAATCTTTGTCTGAAAATAGCATTCTAATCACTTTAAATAGCCCAAGAATTGCAGCAGATGAGCCAGCGCCAACTAAAAACCTGCCAATTATCGCAGACATAAATCCGAGATCAAATATTATTGGGGTTATGCCAAGTGCAATCAGAAATGAGCAAATTGGAAGAACTAATCTTGCGCCGTATTTATCAAGTGCTATACCTATTGGTATATGCGCTGCGCAATATCCAAGATAATATGAGCCAGAAAATTGGCCATATAAAACATAATCTATTTTAAATTGCGATGTAATGTCTTTGAGCATTACATTCGGCATGACGCGCACAATATATTGATATGCGTAAAATACCGAAACCAACATCCAAATAAATATCTTATTTCCCACAAATTTACTCACTCTTAAGTCTCCTAAAAATATCGTTTATTTAATTTCAAATAGCTGGATAATAACCAGAATAGATACCATCGCGATTAAAATAATCGGCATACTTTGGGCAAAAAACGGACTAAACTCTTTTGAAATTAAAAGAGCTGAGCCAACTTCTTTTGAGCTATGAGTAACAAAACCTAAAATACTTCCGTACCCAAGCAACTTTATTCTTGATCTTCCTCTAGGATTTATATTTAAAAAACAACAAGAAAGCAATATTATAGATGCGCAATAGATTGGTCTAAAAAATAATTTATAGTAGTAATTGACAAATTTATCAGCATGAATACCGGAATTGTTAAGTTCAGTAGCAAGCCTGCCAAGCTTCCAAAAAGGAATATTTTCCGGCGATTCGAATTTTTTGATAATAGTGCTAAAGCTGAGATTTGTTTTTAAAATCTGATTTGCCATATCTATTTTATCTCCAGTCATTGTCACGCCGAAAGATTTTGACCCGAGAATTATACCAGAATCTAGAAACCTTGCCTCATCTGATTCTATCCTATTTATAGGGTTATTATCATTATCAAGCTCGAGTATTGTAACGCCTTTTATAGTCGATTTATCCCGAATTATGATTCTTGCTGTGATGATTCTATTACCCGAATCGAAAGACTCAAATATATATAAGCCTGTATCAATTACAGAGATCATATTTGCTTTTTTGGGCGAAAAATATTTACGCTCTAAGGAGGTTTGGATATCTAGGCAAAATGCGCTTATGGGCTGAATAATGGTTACAAAAAATATCCCAACTAATATTGAGACAAACACTAAGGGCTGAAGAAAACGCCAGACTGAAATTCCGCTTGTAAAAATGATTACCGCTTCATTTCTTTTGGAAATGGTCTGAAAAAAATAAAGAGAAGAAATTAGGATGGAAACTGGCAATAATTCGTGCAATACTAATGGGAGCTTCAAAATAGATAAGATAAATATTTCGTAAACTGGCAAAATGAAGCTTCTCGCCTTGTTCATCACGTCAAACATATTAAAGCAAGTAACACATAGGGAAATACCAAGTAATACGAACATAAGAGATCTGAGGTACAAATTTGTTATATATAAGAAAAGAGTATTATTTAAGAACATCGGAAAATTTATATTATTATACGAGTTGTGTTATTTAGCTCAGAATAGCAGAAATTTGCAAATGAAGGTAGATATAAATGGGAACAGGCAATACTACCATCATATTATCCAGTAATGTCTTGAGCTCCTTGATCAAATTGCTTAAAGACAAAAGCCACTAGCTCTTCTATTACCTCCACATTCTTGTTAGGACTATCGATATAATCAAGCGCACCG
The DNA here is from genome assembly GCA_033761815.1 of Rickettsiaceae bacterium. GTDB lineage: Bacteria > Pseudomonadota > Alphaproteobacteria > Rickettsiales > Rickettsiaceae > JANRKH01. The sequence goes on along the minus strand of JANRMF010000063.1, from coordinate 7,995 downwards.
CTGAATATTCCGGGCTTTAAGTAATTTCTCCAGGAAGCTAAGAGATATTGCAATCATCGTTATTATGATCATTTGAGCCAGATAATTGCCGATGTGCAAATTCTGGATCGTAAGGCGCTAATTGAGTCTGATGCGGATCAGGCGGAAATTCGAGATATCCTGAACCAGATCTATCATCTATTTTATATGAGTGCGTACTTGCCTCTTTTTTAATTTCTGCCTCAGCTTCAGCAACCATTTTACTTGCAAATTCACTGTAAGAGATTTTTTGATTTGCATCCTCCACCGCCCTGATTAGAGCCTTGAATGGCTCAGAATCCTCCACCGCCCTGATTAGATGATTGAGCTTCCTTATTTTTGATTCCGCTGAATGGGCAACCTTCTCTTTAAGCTTTTGGGTAAACATAGCTTTAAACTCAGAGCTTGCATTTAAATGATCACTTAACTTGTGATATTTTTTTGAATAAAATATTTGATCTCTTCGAGTTTGTAATTCAATGGCAAGGCTATTTTCTATCTTGCTTGCTACATGTTCTATCTTGCTTGCTACACTTGATATTGACATAGTTATCGGCGTGCCAATCTCGCTTGTCACAATGCTTGCTATTTGCTTTTCCGTACTTGTCTTAGACATAATATCCCCTTCCGTAGTTCCTTCTTTCTGAATTTCTACCCTAGAGCTAGTGCTATGTCCAGCATTAATTTCAAATATTTTGAGACGCTCTATATCATAGTTTTTGCCTTGATCAAATTGCTTAAAGACAAAAGCCACTAGCTCTTCTATTACCTCCACATTTTTGTTAGGACTATCGATATAATCAAGCGCACCGCTGAATATTCTAGCAATAATAATCTCAGCAATAATTATCCCATGTTCTTTTCCTAAAGTTTTTTGCCTTTTTATTTCAATATCTTGTATGGATTCGGGTTTTTTCTCGGCAGGAGATGCGGGAAGAAAGCATAATGTTTTTTCGAGGCAATCTGCAATTACATCCCCGAGTTTTTGCTCAGCTTCAGCAAGGCCCATCTCTTTCAGAATGGATTCTATATCAATACTTGAGGTAGTCGGAAGGTTATTTGTCAAATCTCGCAAAACTGCAGTGATTTTCTCCATGAGTGTTTTTTTGCTCTGTAATGAATCTTTTCTAAATTCATCCCCAGCAAGAACTCTTCCAATGTTCATTGCTATCATATTCATATCTACAGTAGAATTTGTAATTTCCCTGAGATTGTTTATCATTCTATCCTGCTGTATCTGATCTAGTTTTTTGAGAACAAGCCCTACAAATTTTACCGCGCCTCCAAATGTAGGCACTAAATCGCCAAAACAAATCAAAAACTCCCCTAAAAAGCCTATATTACCTGTCATACTACTTTGAATTATGTCAAATATACCGTTAACAGAAATCGATGCAGTATAAGTGCCGTTTAACTCCCTTACTAAAGTGTCATAAAAATGTCTTTTATAGGGATTGTTTTTTATTGAATTTGCTTCTGATTTTAACTCGCGCTTATCAATGTCTTCAGACTCAAGAATTTTCTTTTGATTTAAAGCGATTTTATCCTCTATCTCAGCAGCAAATCCCAAGATCTTTTCTAAAAGAAACGGATCAATCTCGGTTTCTTCGTCTAGGATGCAAAGAGGAGAGTCATTGATGGCTCCTGGATTTTTCGCGCCAATGTCATTATGTATGACAAATTCCTTGATTCTAGCGTAGATATCATTTTTTTTGTCTTCATCGTCACCCATGCCGAGAGATTTATAGTGTTGCTGTATCTTTTCCTGTAGTTTATTATCTTCCTGAAATTCAGGGGTTGCTGTTGATGCTGGTTTTAGTATTGATTCTTGACCTTGCGCGGCGTTTGTCACACGCTCCTTTAATGAATTATCTTCAAGCTTATCTAGTAAATCATGAACTCGTTTTGTATATACTCCATAAGGATCTTGAGGTATAATTTTTGCCAAAGATGATATAGCTAGATCCTGTATAGAGCTAACTGGAGGTCTCATTTCGTGCGCATTTTGTTTCACCGATAGAAGGATAAATTCTTTCACTGCAAGAAAAGCATATTCCCTAGAGGCGGGATCACTTTTTGCTCTTTCAATCAACTCATTTGTTATTGACGCGATATCTTGTATACAGGTATTAAGAGGTATATGGTTAATTTGTATATTAAATTGGGGAGTGTCAGGTCTAAAATTGTAGAATACAAAAATATTATATACAGCTTTCTTCAATTCGAAGAGCAAATCTTCAAAGTCTTGCGGGTCTATGAGAGGTTTTGTAGAGTCATTTTTATATTTCATTTGAAACTATGAGTTAAATACGACTAAAGTTTAGTATACTTTAAGTTAAATGTATGTAAAGTATTTTTTATAACTCTGTATTTAATTTAGGTAATGCATTTAAAATGTCCCAAAAGTTAGTCATGAAATAGTTTTACTTGACCAGACTTCTTGCTGCCATTTATCTGATCAAAAATCGGAATTTGGTGTTGGTATTAGAAAATATATTTCGTGAACTAAAGTTTTTTATGGATGGTGGGTCCGGCAGGACTTGAACCTGCGACAACACCGTTATGAGCGGTGGGTTCTAACCAACTGAACTACAGACCCATTAATCAGAGCAAAATTGGAACTAAACATCTACGATTTGCGTGGCAAAAAGTTAGATATGGGGTTCTTTGACCAATAAGTGGTCAGACCTTTTGTTCCTAATTTTTTTATAGGCAATATATATACTATCTTTGGGTAGCAAAGTCTATAGTTAAATTCACTTTTTTTCGATCATTTTTATTATTTGATCGCTTTTGTACCTTTTTGGTGGGCCGTATACCTTAGGATTCTTTAGTGTAAATAACTCGGGTAGGTATTTTGACATATTATACACCTTCCCAAACCTAATAATAATAACATTTTTCTCAAAATTCACTCCATCTTCAGGGGTTACAAGCTCATGAAGCGCAAAAGGGCTTTTCTTAAATATTACTTTCGCAATTTGCTGGGTTTGCGCATGGCTCAGAGTTAAGGCGAGAAATTGCTTGTCTTCCTGACAGGTCTGAATATTTATGTTTTTTTGAATCGACAAATCCTTTTCAAGTAGAAACTTAAAAATATTATCCTTTGCCTCAACTCTTGATAATTCATCCAGCTCATAATCATAAAGAGAGACAAAATTCTTGCTTCCAACTATTACAAGAGGGTGAGGAGAGTCATAATTTGCCCTAAATATATCTGGTTTTTTAATAAGAAGAACGCCAGTATGTAAAGTCTGATCACTTTCTATTTGCTCGAAAGTTATTGCATGGCTCGAAATAGATTTAAGATAAGACTCAATTTGAAGTATGGAATTTTGCTCACATTTTTTGATAGCAAAAGAATCATTGGACATGAATCCAAGAAATGTGATAATAAACTTAATAAGATGTTTTTTCATGAATTTTTTTTCTGGAATAAGCTGATTCTTGTTTTTATAATGATAACCTAAAAGCATTACACATAAATAATACAAAATAATATGAAAATTGCCACTATAAAAGAATATGAACATAATGAATCCAGAGTTGCTATCACTCCGGAATCAGCCAAAAAACTTGCAAAGGCCGGGTTTGAAGTTTGTTTGCAAAAAGATGCTGGGGCTGCGGCCTTTTTTGCAAACGAAGAATATGAAAAATTTGCCAAAGTTTCTTCGGTCGCTCTGGAGATCTTGGCAGATAGCGATATTATAGCCAAAGTTCAACCTCCAGCAATAAATGGTGAGCTATATGAGTGCGAGTTTGCAAAACCTGGTTCTGTTATTATCGGATTTATGCAGCCTCATCAGAACAAAAAAATGATAGAGTTTTACGCTAAGAAAAAAATTAGCTTACTTGCGATGGATCTTGTTCCAAGAACAACAAAAGCACAAAGCTTTGATGCTCTCTCGTCTCAGGCGGGTCTTATGGGGTATAGAGCCGTTACAGAAGCGGCAAATTTGTTCTCAAGGAGCTTTTCGATGTTAATGACATCCGCGGGTACAATATCACCTGCGAAAGTTCTTGTTGTTGGAGCCGGGGTTGCAGGGCTTGCGGCAATTGCAGCTGCAAAAAGGCTTGGCGCAGTTGTGACTGCTTATGATGTAAGAGCGGCATCAAAAGAGCAGGTAGAAAGCCTTGGTGCTAAATTTATACACCCGGATGAATCTTTGGATTTTTCTACATCATCAGGTTATGCAAAAGAAGTGACTAATGACTTTGCCCAAAAACAAGATCAAATGTTTCACGAAAAAATCGACAAGTTTGATATTGTGATTTTAACGGCTATGATTCCTGGCAAAAAAGCCCCAGTAATTATCACAAAATCTATGGTTGAAAAAATGCCAAAAGGATCGGTAATTGTAGACCTTGCTGCATCAACCGGGGGAAATTGCGAACTTACTGAGCGGGATAAAATCATAGATTTTCATGGGATTTCCATAATAGGTTACTCAAATTTTGCAGGCAGAATTCCTCACGACGCTTCCAGATTATATGCCAATAATATAGCTAATTTAGTGCAATATTTATATAAAGATCGCACCTCTTTGGATTTAGATGATGATATCGTGAAATCTATGCTCCTAACGCATGATGGAGAAATTCTTTTTAAAAGCTGATATATGAAAAAAATTTACTTCATAATTCCTACATTATTGCTTCTTTTATCCTCATGCCAAGGAAGGTTAATGGACCAAAGATTGAAGGCTATAGATTCTGATGTAAAGGCCAAGGGAAAATCCATTAATGTTGCTTTGGTGCTTGGGGGTGGGGGAGCAAGGGCAATGTCAGAACTTGGGGTGATAGAGGTCCTTCATCAAAATAATATACCTATTGATCTCATAGTGGGCACTAGCGCAGGTAGTATTATGGGCGCACTTTACGCTGATGGTATGGACACTGAGAAGATAAAAAAAATTGGCCTAGGGGTGAAAAAAGAAGATTTAATCAAAGTCTCTCTTAAGGATGCGCTAGACGGAACCCGCTCCCTAAAGGGGGGATTTGACGGAAGAGCTGCGGAGAAATTTGCAGAGCAAAACCTGAGCGTGAAAGAATTCAAGGATCTAAAAATACCATTTATTGCCGTTGCAACTGATCTTAAATCCGGCAAAACAATTGGCCTGAAGAAGGGTAATATTGCGCCTGCAATAAGGGCTTCGTGCTCAATCCCTGCGCTATTTTCTCCTGTGGAAATGGACGGTATGATTCTAGTTGATGGGGGAGTTAGCGCCCCTGTTGCAGTATATGTAGCAAAAGAATATAATCCCAAGGTTATTATCGCGGTTGATGTTTCGACGCCTCTTAGCGAAGCAAAGGTCAAAAATATGTTTGATGTCGCCCATAGATCGGCATATATAAGCTATGATACATTATGCAAACTAAATGGCATGGCGGCTGATGTGTTAATCAAACCTACCCTCAAAGACATAGGCATATTCGATGAAGGCAAAAATGAACAAGCATATCTTGCCGGCAGAGAAGCGACTATTAAATTACTACCCAAAATCAAGGCTATTCTGAAGGAAAAAATTTCCAAGTAGGGGGGTTTAGAGATATGCGAATTCTTCTAATAATCAATCAGAAGCATCCTGTATGCTGTGCGCATAAGCATTCTAAGAATCAAAATAATGCTCAATTGGCATAGAACTACCAGAAAATGCTGCAAGATCATCAATTTTGAGCGTTAACCAGCTTTTGTGATCCAGCATATAATTATGGGTAAACAACCATGATAAATCTCCGTAAGTCTCTTCCATAGTAGAAGTACATATAGCGCCATTTTTATCATAAATTGTTATAGTATTATTTTCCTCGTCAAGCTCAAACGGGCAGAATGTTTTGCCTTTTGCGAGCAAAAGCTCCTGATTCGCCTTAAGTAAATTAATAGTATGAAGTTTGACCTTGTGACTTTCTCTATCATTTTTCTCTTGCGATCTTGTGATTGCAGCCGATAATTCTTTTTCGCCGGCAATAATTTCTTCTTCTATACTTCCTTCTTGAACATATTCCCTGATATATTCCCGATATTCGACACCAAACCAGCTAAAATTTTCAGAATTTTTGATTACATCTTTATACATAACATATCTCATTAATCCTACTGGAGATGTAATCATGTAGGTTTTATCATGTAGGCATTTTGCCGCAAAACTATGTAATTTCATCGATAGTTTTGGATGTTCCTCCCCTGCATATGAAGCAACTCTGAAGATCCCCATATGCGTTGAAACGGGCGCATAATTAGAAGTCATAACACTGCAAGCTATTTCAATATGACCCTCATATGGCAAGCTGGGGCATACATTTACAAGATCAGATGAATAGACAACAAAGAGCTTAAAATTATCAGGCTCTTTCAATCTTGGTGGTAATAATAGGCTAAGAGCAAGCCCCCCGCTACCCATATCATATGGTTGCTCCTTACACCATTTAAGCCAAATTCTTCTATTATCCTCACTTACCCTGGCCATATACCAATGATAGACTTCTTGATCTTGCTGATGAAAAATTTCATTATTATTTCTTGGCATCAATATAATTTTTTTAAATTCTTTAGAATTATATTAAAGTTAATTTATATGTCAAGTGTGTAAACAATATACCTCTTACATAACTAATTATAATTAAGTAAGTTTGAAAATCAAAACCTAACACAGTGAGCATATTAATAAATTTATTGGAAAGTCAGAAGCAATTTCATCCAATCCTATAAACCCAGGTCATCAGTAAACGATATTAATTCCGATTTAATCCTGAAAAGATACAGCAACTTAGCTAAGATAAATCTAACTCCAAAAATCGTCATCAGAGGAATATCCGCTTAAATTCCGTTCTTTATCTGCTTCATATTTATGAAGTATGATATCGGATAAATCGTCAATAGTACAATTTAACATCCATCGCTCAATATACGCAGCACTCAAATCTTTTTCTATAAGGCTTAGTTCGTATTTCTTGCTTGCAGTCAAGGGATCTATATTATCTTCGCGCTCAATAGTCATATGATCAGGGATAGATAAATCAAAATCCATATTCACAGGGCAAGAAGCATCAATCAAAGCAACTTTAATACTATTTAACTTCACTAATGCAAAATTTTCATGCGATTCTGGTAAGTCATTACCCTCTGCTCTAAGGCGTAAATTATCATCAAACATTTGATCTATCTCTTCCGCGGATAAATCATGTATTAGTCTATAGTCCGAAGAGGCATCATGAGGTAAATCGCTATGATGAACGGGCATCGTCATATCTATTCCGAGTTTTTTTGCCTCAATAATTCCTGGCTTATTTTTGTGCAAAATCAAGTATTGAGCAAAATTATAACCATCACTATCTGCGGCATTAATGTTTAATTCACTTGTAAGTATTTTATGGGTCAAATTAGCATTTTGGATTTTTGCGAAATATGATGCTAAGCTCTCACTATTTTCTGCATCTTCGTATTTATATGTTAGATCACAATATTTCTGAAAATCTGGACTTGTGATAATCAAGGAAAGTAAATGGTGCTTATCAAATAATATAGCTTCGAGTTCAGACAATCTTGATAGATAACTGTGATTTGCTGGAACAACATCTCCAATCATTTTTACCAGAAGATAAGATAAATGATTATTCGAATATGTATTCCATCTGGAATAAACCTCAAAAAAGCCCTCAATGTAACTCATCATCACATCCACTTCTGCTTCGTATGAAGCTTTCTGTGATTGAATTAATCTATCAAAAGCTTGGTTTATATTTTGGGCATTCCCAACAAAGTATGTTTTTGACATGTTTTACCATTGTTTAAAAAATTAATATTATAATAAAAAAATATATATATTGTCAATATATTTTTTTATATTAACAATTAACAAATGAAATATAGTCTTTTAGGTAGGATTAGATATTAGGTGCGAGGAGAGAAGCCTATGAGTATTCATATCTTTACCCACAAATTGTGTTTAGAAGAAAAAGCTAGTATAAGAATCAACT
>JANRMF010000062.1:0-3934 GCA_033761815.1 Rickettsiaceae bacterium | reverse complement strand
GCAATCTTTTGACAAAGTTGAAAGATTATTGGACTATCTCTTCATCGTCATAAAGGATTTTGAAGCTGAAAACTGGATGAAATATCCCGTCAATTCATTCTCTGCTTTCTAACCCCTAGACACAATCATATACAGGGTCTCTCAAAAAAGAAGCCGTGAGCTGTTTTTAATTCTAAAAGAATCTAGAAATAAAATACAGATTTTTATAAAAAAATTAATTTCAGATTGGTCAATATTTTGCTTAAAAGACAGATACAGAAAAACAAAAATTTCGAGTTTAAGTATGTTACAAAAGATCACTCCAAATTCTTAACTTGACGCGTATGATCATATACACGGTCCTAAATTCTTTGTTTAAGTTTAATCTTGGAAGTGGTATTATAGTAAATTATTCATGAAGATTTTGGAATAATTGATAATACTAATAGTTTTCACTCAATATATGCTTTTATCTCATTATAATCCTCGGTATCAAGATGATGTCTTGATTTAAACTGGAATTTTACATCAAAATTTCCATATTTCATGCTAGCTTCGACAATATATTCTTTTGCATCAGAAGTTTGTTTCTTTTCTAGTTTTTCTAATACCCGATCTAGGTCTTGATGGTCATTTAATTTGATTTTGAAGTTATTGAGTCCTGAGATGAAAAATTCATCCGCATCGTAGAATCTAAGTGCTGTTAGCCTTATTCCCCCAACATCTTTATATGTTTCGCATTCTACAACAACGGGTGATTTAACGCTCAAAAGAGCTGAATATTCCTTCAATACATTTTCACTGAAAATAGTAATATCAAAGTTTCCCGTTGGGTCAGATAGGAGTAGGGTGATGAATCTCCCCCTCGGGGACATTCTCGCATCTTTTTTCACTATGACGCCTGAGATTCTGATGCTTCCACCTCCAAACACAACCTCATTTTGCATGGACGAGATAAAGCTCACTCCAAAATCTTTATACTTTGATTTGTATAGATCGAGAGGGTGAAAATTGGCAAATAGACCAAGAGATTCCAGCTCCATATAAGCTTTTTCCTTATCAGAAAAATCTTCTATTTCAATTAAATCATCAGAGCTTGCCGTAAGGTCAAAGAGAGTTGCCTGCTTGGTACTCAAATCTTGTTTATATCTTGTGCTGTGGGCGAGTAATTTTGGAACACTCACTAATAGCTTTTGTCTATTGGGGTTGATAGAGTCAAATGCTCCGGCCTTAATGAGACCTTCTAATACCTTTTTAGTAAGGGCTCTACCTGATAGTCTTTCAACAAAATCAGTCATTGAAGTAAAACCCCCCCCGGATTCCCTATGCCTTACTACTTCATCTCCGAATATAATCGTGACATTCCTTATGGCGCCAAAACCATATTCTATTGAGCTTTGAGATCCTATTCTCCTAATTGAAAATAAGGCAGTTGAGGTATTAATATTGGGCGATATTACGTTGATACCGAGATTTCTTGCCTCCTCTTTAAATAATCTGATTTTATCTTGGTCATTAATGTCAAGGTTTAAGCAAGCAACCAAAAATTCAACAGGATAATTTGCCTTAAGGTATGCTGTATAGTAGGAGATCATACCATAGCTTGCAGCATGGGCTCTGTTAAACCCGTAACCTGCAAATTTTTCCACAGATGCGAATATATGCTTTGCCTGTTCGGGGTTGATTCCATTTTTCTCAGCCCCTTCTATGAACATTTTTTCCTGAGCTTCCATTTCAGATTTAATCTTTTTGCCCATTGCTCTTCTGAGTAAATCCGCACTTCCAAGTGAATATCCAGCGAGAATTTTTGCAATCTCAAGAACTTGTTCTTGATAAACAATCACTCCGTAAGTTTCCTCAAGAAGTGGTTTTAGGAGTGGGTGAAGATAGTCTGGTTTCTGCTTCCCATGTTTGCAGGCAATATAAGTTGGGATATTATCCATAGGTCCTGGTCTATATAAAGCACCAAGGGCCATCAAATCCTCGATACAGTCAGGCATGAGCTTCCGTAGGGTATCTTTCATTCCCACACTTTCAAATTGGAACACGCCGTTTGAAGTACCTTTTGATAACATCTCATATGTTTTTGGATCTTTCAGACTTATCTTAGAAAGATCAAGGAATACCCCATTTTCATTCAAGAGTTTCATGCATTTAGAGATGACTGTGAGGGTCTGGAGACCGAGAAAATCGAATTTTACAAGGCCCGCAGCTTCTGCATATTTCATTGAATATTGGATTATATTCATATCATTGCTAGTATCTTTGTAAACTGGCAGCATTTCTATGAGGTTTTTGCCAGATATTACAATTCCTGCTGCATGAACTGAGCAGTGCCTATTCAGCCCCTCAAGCACTAAGGCCGTATCTAGAACTTGTTTTATGAGTTCGTTATCTTTCTTGTGGTTATAAAGACCAAGCCCCTCATATGCCATTTTTAGCTCTGCTACATCCTTAACTGCAACATCAAGGGTTACAGGATTAACGGCGTTAAAAGGCACTAATTCTGTTAAGTAATCTGCGATTTCATATCTCAGGCCAAGTACGCGCGATACATCCTTAATCACAGCTTTAGCTTGGAGCTTTCCAAATGTAATGATCTGAGCGACTCGCTCATCGCCATATCTTGACCTGACATAGTTAATTACCTCCTCCCTTCTTTCTTGGCAGAAATCTATATCAAAATCTGGCATCGAGATTCTCTCGGGATTCAGGAATCTTTCGAATAAGAGACCAAATCTTATAGGATCAAGATCAGTAATAAGGAGGCTCCAGGCAATGATGGAGCCAGCTCCTGACCCCCTCCCTGGGCCTACATTAATTCCGTTAGACTTGCTCCATTTAATGAAGTCTGAGACTATTAAGAAATAGCCAGCAAACTTCATTTTTGTTACAACATCGAGCTCATAATCAAGCCTTGCGAAATATTGCTCAGTCAGAGCTCTCACATCCTTGGCACTATCCAGCGAAAACTTATGCTCAAGCCTTTGTCTCAGGCCTTCATAAGCCAATTTCTTTAGCAAATCCTCTTCTGATTCTTCATTTGTAAAGCTAGGCAGAATTGGGTCTCTTTCCCTCGCTATTCCGCTGCAACGCCTTGCGATTAGAGTTGTATTTATTATAGCGCTGGGGAGATCTGCGAATAAATTTGCCATTTCCTCAGGAGTTTTGAAGTAGCATTGATTACTAACAAACTTCCTGTTCATATCGTCTTTAACAACACCAGCCGCAATACACATAAGCACGTCATGAGCATAATGCATTTTTATATCCTCAAACAAAACCTTGTTTGTTGCAGCAAGTGGCGCGCCTAGATTGTGAGCAAGCTTTACATATGATTGTTCGATTTTATATTCACTAGCATCTTTATGCCGGAAAATTTCAAAATAAAAATTGTCTCCAAAGATTTCCAAAAATATTTGCGCATTTTGCTCAGCGCCTTCTTGGTTATTACGAAGGAGCTCTTTTCCTATGGGGCCTTCTGTGTATCCAGAGAGCAAAATTAAACCTTCATAACATGCCCTTAAATCAGACAGAGAAATATGCTCTTTGATTTTTCTAGAATTTTTTATGTAAGGGTAGCTAGCAAGTTTGAGGAGATTTTTGTAACCCGCATCATCCTTTGCAATTAGCAAAATCTCACCAAAGTTATCTGGCGAAATTTCTAAATCTCTTTCATTATATAAAAGATTGACTATCAGCCCGTGAATGGGCTGAATCCCCTCTTTGGTTGCAGCCATGGAAAATTCCAGAGAGCCAAACAAATTAGCGCTATCAGAAATTGAAACTGCCTTCATTTTATTTTTCTTGGCAAGATTAATCAAAGAAGGAATTTTGATTGTACTAGCAAGAAGGGAATATGAGCTCTGCACCCTCAGATGCACAAAATCTTCAATATAATCTTCAATTTTTAATGAACTCATTTTTCTATATTCTTAAATTCAAATTTCTGCCT
>JANRMF010000061.1:0-12198 GCA_033761815.1 Rickettsiaceae bacterium | reverse complement strand
AATGAGCGGCAGGATGGGAGATATAGCCCGAGAAATATGATCCAAACAAGTATATAATGTATTATATGCGGAAATTTTATCACCGGTTATTTCTGATTGCCAGAATCTTGATCTTGAGCGTCTTATATACCAATTATTCAGCACTTCAACAAAAGAAGACAATGCCACATATGGTTGCTGTATATCATAATTTTGTAGTGATTCATCTATTGTTTTTAGCGCAATCTTTAGCTTGCTGAGAATATATTTATCCAAAATATTCTGAGATTCATATGAAATCTTGCCATTAATTTCATCTATATTTCCATATATAGTAAAAAAATGATAAGCGCTCCATAGTGGCTTTATATGGAGCCTTAGGGTTTCATGGACCATTTTGCCTTCTTTGTCTATTAGAAGCTCCTGTCCTTTTGACACATTAGATGCAAGCATTGCAAATCTTGCTGTATCTGCGCCGTATTTTTCAAATAATTCTAATGGGTCTGCAAAATTATTTAACCTTTTGGATAGTTTTTGACCCGTGCTGTCGAGTATCACGCCGTGACATATACAGTTCAGAAATGGTGGTCTATCAAATAATGCAGTAGAGAGAACCATGAGTGTATAGAACCAACCTCTAACCTGCGCTGAATATTCGACTATAAAATCAGCAGGTAGGTGCTTTTCAAACCATTCTTTATTTTCAAAGGGATAGTGCGCTTGGCCATATGGCATAGATCCACTTTCAAACCAGCAATCAAAAACATCCTCCACTCTTCGCATTATTGATTTGCCTGATGGGTCATCTGGGTTTGGTCTTGTTAGCGTGTCTATAAAAGGCCTGTGAAGATCTGTAACTTTGACTCCAAAATCTCTCTCAAGCTCTTCTATTGAGCCATATACATCGATTCTCGGAAATGCAGGATTATCTGATCGCCATATTGGAATCGGCGTTCCCCAGAATCTATTTCTACTAATGGACCAGTCTCTTGCATTTTCAAGCCATTTACCAAACATGCCATCCTTAACATGATGCGGTATCCAGTTTATTTGCTGATTCAGCTCCATCATCCTTTCTTTTATATTTGTAACTTTTACATACCAGGATGGCATAGCTTTATATATAAGAGGGGTATCCGTCCTCCAGCAATGGGGGTAATTGTGAATATATTGCTCTGTAGAGATCCATGAGCCAAGTAACTTGAGTTTCTTGATTATCTCATCAATTGCATCAAAGACAAGCAGACCTTTAAAATCTGGAACCTCGCTTGTGAATTTGCCTGCACTATCTACAGGACAAACTAATTCTATATTATTCTGTTGGCATAAGATTTGGTCATCTTCACCAAAGCCAGGTGCGATATGGACAATACCCGTGCCTTCGCCTTCTGTTACGAAGTCGCCATGTAAAACCCTAAACCCATTTTTATGAGACTCAAAGTAAGGTAAAATTGGCTCATATGCAAGGCCCTCTAATGCATCGCCATAAAATTTTGCTATTATATCATTTTCACTAACTCCGAGTTTATCTAAATATTTCCCCAAACAAAACGATGCTATTATATAGCAAATTTTTCCATCACTAATAGCTACGTACTCAATTTTTTTAGAAATAGCAAGAGCGAGGTTAGAGGGGAGGGTCCAAGGGGTTGTTGTCCAGGCTAATATCCTTGTATCAACGCTTTTGTCGGTAATTTTGCTTGGTAGATCTTTTAGTTTAAACGAGACCGTGATCGCTTTATCGGCTCTTTGTCTATAGGAATTATCAAGTCTTGTTTCAAAATTAGAAAGAGGAGTTTGGCAGGCATATGAATATGGCATAACTCTCATAGCCTCATATACTAAATCTTTTTTATAAAGCTCTTTGAATGCCCACAAAACAGATTCCATAAAGTTAGTATCCATGGTTTTGTAGGAATTTTGAAAATCAACCCATCTTGCTTGTCTTGTTACATATTTTTCCCATGAATCTGCAAATTTCATCACGGATGTTTTGCAATGATTATTGAATTTATCTATTCCATAATCAGTTATTTGTGCTCTTCCTGAAATTCCAAGCTCTTTTTCTGCCCCCATTTCTGCTGGAAGTCCATGACAATCCCATCCAAACCTTCTTTCTACTCTCTTTCCTTTTATGGTTTGATATCTTGCAATAGCATCCTTGATGAATCCAGTAAGAAGATGGCCATAATGAGGAAGGCCATTTGCAAATGGGGGGCCGTCATAAAAGGTAAATTCATTCCTGAGGCCGTCTTTAAGAGAAGGGCGGAATGATATAGATTTCTCAAACACCTCTTCTTTTTGCCAAAAATCTATAATTTTTTTCTCTAACTCAGAGAAGCTTGGGCTGGAGTCTGTCTGCGGATAAATTTGTTTCTTCATGCTTTGCTTATATTATTTAACCATCAATCTAACAAAGGGGATTTTTTCCAATATTATTGACGGCTTAAATTTACTTAATTTCAAAACTTTTTCAAGTCCTTTATCAATAGTTTTTTTCGTACTCTCTTTATTTCCTGACTTTATGAATTCTCTATTTGCAGATAAATAAACCCCAAGTAGCAAAGCTCTTTTGGAATAATAATTAAAGTCCAGGCTCTTATCTCCTGCTATGCGCCATATATAATCGCAAGTACTTGCTTTAGCGGCAAAAAATTGCTGCATGCCTTTAAAGCTTTTATAGTATGAGCCGAGCTTTTTTGCAAAATCATGATCCTGGCTTAGCGCTCTGTCATAAAGACAAATTCTAATTTTTTCTGTAATTGATTTTGTTTCCCTTATCTCCTGGATTTTGCCAAGTTCTTCATCCATCATGCTCTCTACTTCTCTTACTACATCAGAAATTCCGAAATAAAAATCATCCACATATCCTTTGGGGTGATTATAAATCTTGGCTGAGGTAGTTTCTAGGGCTTCTTCGTTAATACCTATTTTAGAAGATATTTTTATAAATTCTTGAAGAAAGTATTTTTTTGTGTTATTAGGCATATTATATTACTTGCTAAATGATAAAAAAATAAAAAGTCAGAGACTTTAGAGTCTACCAAAATATATATCAATTTTCTTCCTTAGCAAACAGAGAGATTGTTTGGCTGAATGGAAATTCCTAGATGTGTAAAATTTACCTTTTATTATTTTATTAAGCAATTTTCCTTAGATTTGTTTCTAAGTACAAATAAATAATAAATTAAAGAGAGTCACAATGCTTCACCAAAGACCAATTACAATTAATCCCTCGAAAACTTCAAGAACCCCAATCACTATTGATCCTCTCCATCGCGATTATCCTTATTACAACAACAAAAACTATCTCATTAATTTAAAGAATATGGATAAAGCTCAAATATTAGCTGCGATTGTAAATAAAATCAATGAAGATAATTGGACGCTTGCTACGAAGAGTCCGAAAGGAAAATGGCGCAAGATACAAATAAAAGAGCTGCTTGAAGATGATGTGACTATAGAAGATGCTCAGGCATTTTTAGACAGTCTGCCAGCGAATAAAAAGTTTGTAGAAAGTTTTTGCGGTGTAGATTTTAACATAGATTTCACAAAAAACACAATTAATGTATATGATTTTGAGTCTAAGATCGATAATCTCGGCCTTGTTTTTAACTTAGTTTATGATATGAGGTCCGAGCAATGCGATGAAAATAGAGATCTATTAATAGAGCGTAACCTAGAAGAATCATCATCTGAAGGAACCGAGGAAATGCGAAATGATGGGGTTGAGCAAGTGGGTCAATCCAGTTGTTTGGGTGGGGGTTGTGAAATTTCGTGAGAAATTTAGCCTTGCAATTTACCAGCGCGAGTTAAGGTTTCCTTCGCGAACCCTCTTTGTTTATCTATTAGATAGGAATGAATCAGAATCTAGAAGCTCAGAACAACTACTTCATGCTGACTAAGTGAGATGGGAAAAGCTTTTGCTCAGCGCAAATTTTATTTACAGCCTCAATGTTATTGGTAATACCCGTTTTGCCTATCATAATTCCAACATTTCCAGTTATAACAAGCCCAGAGTCAATTTTAACATTCACAGCCCCTTGAATATCTGTATGGAATGTATCTCCTATGATGATCATTTTTTTACCATCAGACTCAAGGCTTTTAAAACATTCATGAAAGATGATGGGATTTGGTTTTCCGGAATAAATCACACCCCCGCCCATATTTTCATATATTTTTGCATAAAAACCCGCGCATTTTCTTATCTTTCCAAGATGCAGCACTTCCTGATCTGGATTTGCAGCAAGAATAGTTAGTCCAAGCGCAAGAGACTTTCCTAGCATTTCGCGCAAATCAGAGTCATCTTCATGGTAATCTTTATAAGCAGACAAAACAACAAGATTCGCATTTTCTATTTCCGAAGTTACTTCCCAGTCTCCTCCTGAGAGAAGTTCTTCATTTCTATAACCACCAATATGGAAAATAACAGGCTTATCAATACCAAGATGCTTCTGTGGGTCAGAAAGCATAAATCTTGCAGCCTCGCCCGAGGTAAAAACATTTCTGGGGTCAATATTTAGCCCATGAGATATTAGGTTTTTTGCGGTAGTTTCTTTAAGTCTCGGCGCGTTTGAAATAACCCTAACGATTTTTTTTTGAGAGAGATAGTTGAATGTTTCAATCACTCCATCATATAAGTCTCCCCCTTCATGAAGCACGCCCCAAATATCAAACAAAAAAGCATCATAATTATCTTCAAGGTCAAGAAGCCTTACTACTTTATTAAACATGTTACTCTCTTATATTTTTTCTTGTTCACAATATCAGAAATATTCCATTCTATCTATCAGAATTTTAGATTGCTTTTATATTACGCAGATTGATAAATAGGGAATTTTGCGCATAAATCTACCACATCTTTTCTAACCGATTTTGCAAATTCTTCTGCATTCGGCGAAGAGGCAGAGTTTAAAATTCCAGCTATAAAGTCTGCAACCATAACCCACTCTTTGCTTCCAAATTTACGGGTAGTGCAAGCTGGTGTGCCAAGCCTTATTCCAGATGTAACAAAAGGCGAAGTGTCGTCATAAGCAATAGAATTTTTGTTGCACGTAATCCCCGCTAAATCTAGTAGATTTGCAGCAAGTTTTCCTGTTAGTTTTTTGGGCCTTAGGTCAATCAAGATTAGGTGATTATCCGTTCCGTCTGTAACTAACTTAAATCCATTTTTTTGTAAAGAGGAGGCGAATGTTCGTGCATTTTGGCAAATATTTTGCGCATAAGTTTTATATTCGCTAGATAAAGCTTCTCCAAAGCAAACAGCTTTACCTGCTATTATATGCATTAATGGACCCCCCTGAATGCCTGGAAACATTGCAGAATCAACTTTCTTCGCTATTTCCTCATCATTTGTCAGGATAATACCACCTCTTGGGCCGCGGAGTGTTTTGTGAGTAGTGGAGGTTACTATGTGCGCATGTGGAAATGGATTATCATGAACTCCTGAAGCAACAAGACCTGAAATATGAGCAATATCTGCCATTAAATAAGCGCCTACACTATCTGCTATTTCCCTAAATTTTGCAAAGTCAATTTTTCTTGGATATGCAGAATATCCGCAAATAATAATTTTTGGCTTATATTGCCTGGCTTTTGCAAGAACGTCTTCATAATCTATTTCAGAAGTTTCTCTGCTTACTCCGTAAAAAACAGGATTAAACCACTTGCCAGAAAGGTTAGCAGTAGATCCATGTGTGAGGTGACCACCGCAATCTAATGACATACCCATAATCGTTTCCCCGGGTTTGATAAGAGCTAAAAATACACCCTGATTTGCCTGAGAGCCTGAGTGAGGTTGCACATTTGCAAAATTGCATCCAAAGAGCTTCTTAAGTCTTTCAATTGCAATTTTTTCAATCTCATCAACATATTCGCATCCATTGTAAAAACGTCTCGCAGGATAACCTTCCGCATATTTATTAGTCAGGATAGAGCCACAAGCTTCCATTACGGCTCTGCTTGCATAGTTTTCAGATGCTATTAGCTCTATATTGTCATATTGTCTTTTTTCCTCTTTTTTGATCCAGCCAAAAATTTCTGAATCTTGCTCGCTTAAAATGTGATTAAAGTCCATTTTTACCTCATATGTTTAATTATAAAATTTTGTGCAATCTCAATTCCACGCAAATCTATAGAATGTCCAAGATTATCAAGCCCATGCACCTCTACCTGAGTTCCTATTTCTCTAAGTATATTTTCTGCCTGAGAGAGAGAATCAAAACTCACAACCTCATCTTGCATTCCATGAATTAGGCAAATAGGAGTTGATTTATTGCTAACTATCTCGGGTGGGTAAAAAGCCCCAGAAAATGCGACTACTGACTGTATTTTTTTATCAAGCTTATGGGCAAGATATAATGAAAGCATGGCGCCTTGCGAAAAGCCGATGAGAGTTAGATCTTCATATCCAAGATCAAGTTCCAATAATTTCTTTTCTATTAGCGAAATTATCTTTTGCTCTGATTTATAAACATTTTGTTTTACAGTTTCGTATTCCCTATCCCTCAGGCTAAACCATTGATATCCATAAGGACCCATGTCAAATTCCTCCACTCCATTTGGGGAGTAAAAATGCACATCAGGAAGGCCCTTGTGAAAAAATGGAACAAGACCAAGTAGATCTTCGCCATTCGATGCAAGACCATGAAAAAGAATGACAAGTTTTTTTGCTTTATTACCTGAAAAAGGGGGTATTTCTAGAGATTCCATGCCTTAATATTTTTATATAGGCGTGTGATCATACCATAAAAATATCCCAGGACTAAGAGTTTTTTGAAAATTTTTTCTATTTTTTGTGTTGTTGATTTTTACTACTCAGTGCAATCCTTTTTTCGCCTCTTTTTATTTCTTTCAAAAAAAATCAAATTTTTTTGCCAAAACACTTAGTGGTGGATTTTTTTATGATATAAGACCAGCGTGTTTTTAAAAAAGCGTAAATAAAATGAACAAAATAGAATATAAATCAATTAATGATAACGGGGATGTTATGATCTCCGGCTATGCAAGTGTTTTCGGTATTGTAGATTCTTATGATGATATAGTAGAGCAAAAGGCATTCGCAAGGGCAATTGAGGCTGGGCCGAATAATGTCAAATTTTTATGGCAACATGACGCGCGGTCTCCTATCGGAAAGGTAGAAAAAATCTTTTCTGATGATTACGGGCTTTATATAGAAGCCAAAATTACTTCCGGCACAAAGCGCGGAAGAGAAGCCATAGACCTTGTGCATAAAGGTATCGTAGATGGTTTGAGCATAGGATACAACACAGTGAGTTCCTGGCAGGATAATGAAGATAGAAGAGTAATTTCTGATCTTGATCTATGGGAAGTTAGCCTTGTAACTTTTCCTGCTAACTCAAAAGCAAGGCTAGATAATGCAGATAGCATTAAACTTCAAGCAATAATAACCAACCAAAAAACAAACAATAAAGAGGAAAAAAATATGAATAATTTTTTAGAAATATCAGTCGATGATTCAATTCAAACAAAAGATGGTTTTGCAAATTTCGTCAAAGGCATATCATCTCCGGATGAATATAAAACAATAAGTACAGACCAACAAGATAGAGGTGGGTACGCTGTTGTCGCAGAAAGGTTTAAGGGAATTTTGCAGAAAATAGCAGAAATTTCTCCTATGAGAAAACTCGCAAGCGTAGATACGATATCAAGCAATGCTCTCGAGCTCTTGATACAGGAAGGCGAATTTGAGTGTGGATGGGTTTCAGAACGTGCCGCGCGCGCCGATACATTAGCTTCAAAGCTACTCCAAAAGCGTATTATGATCCATGAAGTATACGCGCAGCCAAAAGCTACGCAAAAATTACTAGATGATTCATTTGTAAATATTGAAGAATGGATTACATCTCAATTAGTTCAATCATTTGCCGCAAAGGAAAATGAAGCCTTTATTCATGGAGACGGAGAAAATAAGCCAAAAGGAATATTATCTTATGATGAAATAGAGAGGGTAGGGGTCAGGGAAAGCGGCTTAATCGCGATAGAAGATTTACTCAATTTGCTAAATTCTCTCCCAGAGAGATATCAGCCTAATGCAACTTTCTTGATGAATAGGAGAGTATATGCGGCTCTTCAAATGATTAGAGATGCAAATGGTAGATTCATCATCCAGCCATCTTTATCCGAAAAAGCCCCAAGTACATTATTCGGCATCCCAGTTGTTCTTGAGTCAAATATGCCTTTTTGCGAGGCTGGAAAGTCTGTAGTTGCTATTGCTGATTTCAAGCAAGCATACAAAATTGTCGATAGGCACGGTATCATGATTATGAAAGACCCATATACGGAAAAGCCATTTACAAAATTTTATGCAACAAAGCGCTTAGGAGGTGAAGTTGTCAATCATGATGCGATTAAGCTATTAAAAGCTTGATGATAACAAAGAATGGTGGGTGTTAATTTGCCAGCTCGGCCTATTATATTACAAAGGTATAATAGGCCCTGAAGTTACTTGCAAGAATTTGTAATGACTTTGGTAATGCTTTTTGTAAAAATGATAGATTAAATCCCTATTTGTACAGGTAATTCGGGGTGATTGAGTATTAATATTAATAAATAAATACTTCACACTATTTTTTTTGACATTTTGGGTGTGATATGTTACGCCGTTTCTTGTGGCTAAAGATCTTTCATCTAAAGCTGTATAGAATTAATTTAAATATAAGGAGAAATATTATGAATGATAACAATTGTAACGATAACAATCCTGACTCATGCTTTGGCGCAAGTGATTGTGCTGATATCGGTGGAGAGGTTTCTTGCGCAGGTGATAACTGTGTTTGCGATGCGCCAGGATCTTACGATTAATATTATCGGTCAAGAAATGTGATTAATGCAGGCGCATATAGAAATTTATATGCCTGCATTTATTTTGTAAACATCTTATAAAACATATTAAAGTGAATCTTTAAAGCGATACGTCAAATTACAGATAGCTCAAACTCAAAAACACTTTTCTTATGTAAAAAAGATGATGGTCCGACTGCCCATTTTTAGGAGCGACTCCATATTTAGTCGGCCATTAAAATCTTTTGAAGTAAACTTATCAAACTAGGTAAAATGAAATATTATATAAATTTATTTCCTGCAATTTTTATTTGCGCTTTAGGACTTCTATCATCATGCTCTATAAATAAAAATATGGGCTTGATTCCGCGCAAAGAAATATTCCGCGACCCCACCATAAGATCTCTGATTTTAAGCCCTGATGGAAATTTTTTTAGCTATAAAACCTCAAATAAGGGGGTGCAAACAGTATGTATCTCTGATATAAATAACCTAAATGCCAAACAATGCATAAAGCCCTTTTCAAAAAGGGGAATAAGAGGTAGCGCTTTCGCCTATGATAATGAGCATATTATATTTTCAGAAGATGTTGATGGTAGCGAAAATACGTCCACCTATTTATATAATATAAAAACCAAAAAACAGAGCGTAATTTTTGCAGATAAAGGCTGCAAATCCGGTCTTACAATGAGAAGCCGAAAAAATCCCAAGGTGATTTTGCTCTCTTCTAATAGGCGCAGTAAGAAATATTTTGATATCTATAAATTAGACCTCTCGAAAGAAGGCGAGCCTAAGCCAGAGCTTATGTACGAAAATAATCTTTACAAAGGTTTTATTTTTGA
The DNA here is from genome assembly GCA_033761815.1 of Rickettsiaceae bacterium. Taxonomy (GTDB): domain Bacteria; phylum Pseudomonadota; class Alphaproteobacteria; order Rickettsiales; family Rickettsiaceae; genus JANRKH01. Next base: position 2,572 of record JANRMF010000061.1, on the reverse strand, counting down.
TCGTAGTTTAAATATAAGATTTGCCTCTTTAGTAGGAAAAGATGGATCAAAAGAAATTTTCAAATATCAAGACGGAAAATTTCATAGATTTATGAAACTCAGCCCAGAAAATATGGGCGCCTTCAGTTTTATTAAATTCACAGAAGATGAAAATAAAATCTACATTTTTGATGGAAGAAAAACTGATACCGGATATCTCAAAATACTAGATTTGACGACGGGAAAATCGGAAGTGATTTTGCCTCCGCGCAAAGGAGGTATGAGAGTTACCGCTATTTCACCGATAACTAAAAAAATACAATTAGTCAGGGTGAATTACGACAAACCTAAAGATATAGTCCTGGATGATGCTATAAAGCCTGATCTAGAATTTCTAAAATCTGTACATGAAGGGGTTTTTAACATTCATTCCCGTTCAGTAGACGATAAAAAATGGATAGTAAAATATTGGAGCGATACAAACTTTGGAAAATATTATCTCTATGACAGAGAAAATAAAAAAATTAAGTTCATATATGAACTACTTCCTACTTTATCAAAATATAAATTATCTCCAATGCAGCCTGTTATCATCAAATCTAGAGATGGTCTTGATTTAGTTAGTTACCTCACGATGCCACTCAAAGAAAATGGCCCAAAGCCCATGGTCCTTCATGTTCACGGCGGGCCAAACTCAAGAGTTATATGGGGGTATAGCGGATTGCACCAATGGCTTGCAAATAGAGGATATGCTGTTTTAGATGTAAACTTCAGAGGCTCTACTGGATTAGGGAAGGCATTTTTAAATGCAGGAAATAGGCAGTGGGGTAAGAAGATGCACGAAGATATACTCGATGCTGCAAATTGGGCTATAGAAAACAAAATCGCAGACCCAGATAAAATATGCATAATGGGAGGAAGTTATGGTGGTTATGAAGTACTGGTAAGCCTTACTATGAGCCCTGAAATATTTGCATGCGGAGTTGATCTGGTTGGGCCTTCTGATTTAGTATCCTTGCTCAAAAATACACCAGATTATTGGAAACCTACTGCTGGCCGCCTTCGCCACATAGTCGGAGATATTGAAACAGAAAAAGGGCGAAAAGAACTTATGCAAGTCTCACCTATAAATTACGCCCACCAAATAACAAAACCTCTACTAATAGCTCAAGGAGCAAATGACCCTAGAGTCAAACAGGATCAATCAGAAAAGATAACTCGGCTTCTTCGCAAGAATAATATACCAGTAACTTATGCGCTATATCCAGATGAAGGTCATGGTTTTGTTAGGGAGCAAAATAGACTTTCTTACTATGCGATTGTGGAACAATTTTTAGCAAGACATCTTAGCGGAAAAGCGGAGAAGGCACGGAATGAGATCAAGAAATCTAGCCTCATTTTGACTGATTCTAGTTCGGAGTAGAAGCCAATAGCTCTCGGATAAAATCTATTTTACGTATTCTTGCCTATTATTTCCATCTCAGCACTCTCCTCAATTGCATATGTATTTAGCTGAGGAATTTCCTCATAAAAAAGGGAATATTGGGAAGTTACGGAATTATAAGAGTCAGTTCTATATGAGATTTTCTCAAGATATGGGCTTGATGATGAGCTTCTTAGAACTGATAGGTCAATTTTTTTCCCAGAACTATTCATATTTTCCAAATAATCTTTTTGAATATTTTCTAACCTTTTATCTTCAACCGAAGTTTCAGATGCACTTCTTTTGATACAGGGTTTTTTTGTGTTAAGCGAGGGGGTATAGCCAGCTCCAGAAATTTCTTCTTCGGTTTGCGGAATCAGCGCCTCGCTGATTGTTGTATCTATTTTTTGACCCTCGCTGATTGCGGGCTGGGCTTTGGCGCAAACATTAGTTGGAGAGAGGGTATTTTCTTCAGGCTCAAGATAAAGATTATACATTTGGGCTATTGCCGGGTTTGTGATCACAGGCTCTACTTCCAACTTTCTATCTTCTTTCTCTTCAGATTCTGATGCATTTGAAGGGTGATTTATTATTATAGGAACCTTCTCATCTTGGATTGCAAGATGCGATGTGGTAAGCTCTCTCTGAAGATTAAGAGCTGCAGTATTTTTATGAATTAGATGAGGAAGTACCTCAATTTCGAATGATTTGAGGAAAGGTTTGATGATTGGTAAAAATTCACAAGCTACTTCCAAAACCTTGGGAACTAGGTGTACTACAGATGCTCTATTATTCGCAATTACTACATTATTAATAATCTGCTTGGCCTTCTGTTTCCTTAAATGCTCTATTACAAAAGCATTATAGCTCTGCAAAAAACCAAGACGGCCATTGTTACTCGTTTCTTCGTCGAGTCTTAAGAGGGTTGAATGTTCATCATTATATTTTTGAATCGAGGATTTGACTACTGCGATAAATATAAATATCTCGCCAACAAAAATATGGAATATGCCAAGTTTTTGTATATTAGTGGCCATTTGGATCATTTGCCCATATCTAAGGTCCAGTTTTTTGCTCAGAGATAGAATTGTCAGATTTTTTCTATCTCGAATAATTTTTTCAATCAATAAATTTTCTCTATCTATATCCATGTATATTTTTTTTGATATT
>JANRMF010000060.1:0-6365 GCA_033761815.1 Rickettsiaceae bacterium | reverse complement strand
ACAATTCACCCTCAAATCAACCGCAAAAAAAACCACAACCATAACACCATATATAAGCATCACCATCACGGGCAGCCAAACAGAACTCACCGCCAAAGCACAATCCCAAGCCGGTAACAAATACAACCTCCTCTCCGGCTCTATACTGCTTAAAGTGAAGTTGTAGGGTGGATAATAATCATAATATTAAATAATAAAATTTTGCTTGAGATTTTGATTGATATTAGTATAACCAAAATTCATTACTTCAAATTATTATTGATATGCCAGCAAAATCGCAAAATTGCATAAGAGTTAGACTAGTAAAAAATCGCTATCATGATCCAAGTAGCAAAGAATATAAAAGGTATCATAATCCAAATCTAAAATTGAGCAATAAAAGCAAAGCATATTTAGTTGCAGCATCAGATGATCTGGTTCAGGAGCTTCACCAACTTGGCCTTGACATTGAAAAATTTCCAAAATTTAGGGAAGAGGTGGGAGAGAATGCGAAGCCATATATTGACTGCGGATCATACGAAGTAGTTAGTTTTATGCTCAGCAAAGGTTATGACCCTAATCACGAGATACATTATAAAATTGATCTACTATACGCCTCTATAATTGGAAATCATATAGATAGTGTCCAGATGCTTACAGATCAGGGCGCAAATGTCAACGGCAAATATTACGGATGCTTTTCATACCTTAGCTGCTCTATTGCAGAGGGGCATAACTTGATTGCAAAGCTTTTGATAAACAAAGGTGCATTAATAGATTTTGAGCCCGAGTCAAATGAGGTTCCGCCCTTTTCTACCGCTATACTCTCTAGAAATATGGAAATGATAGAGTTTATTGCAAAGACAGGGTATGATCTAGACAAGCTAATTTTTGGACTCCCTCCAATTGAGACAGCAATAGCAAGAAACTTCCCACAAATTGTAGCACAATTGATAGATCTCGGGGCTTCTTTGAACAAGCCTCTACCACTTGATCCGCCTATTTTTACAGCAATTCGCCTTCAAAGAAAAGAGATATTAGATTTAATGATAAAAAGAGGGGCAAATGTAGAGGCCTTAAATCACAATAAATTTACGCCCCTGCTTTGCGCTATTGCAGAATCAAATGAGGAAATAGTTAGCTGCCTGATAAAACACAAAGCAAATGTAAATGGGACTTGCGCAAATAAAATTTCCCCATTATATGCAGCTATTTCTGGGGGGTCAGAAGAGATTGTCTCGAGCTTGCTGGATGCAGGTGCAAACCCGAACTACGTGATAGACCGCCAATATAGCCCCTTATGGCTTGCGGTAAATAGAAAGTCAGTGCATATGCTCCACGAACTCCTCTCCCATGGGGCGAACCCTAATTTAGTGAAAATTAGTGAGTTTCATCCTGCTTTTTGCGCCGATAAAGCCTTAAGAGATGACCCAACTCAGCTGGTTTACTATCTAATGATTTGTCAGCTAAACTTCTATAAGTCAGACTCTTCATTCTTAAGGGAGAATCATGATTTTTATACCTCATTCATCCGTGAACTCGAGTTCAAAACTGCACCTGAAACGCTCTTGCATTACAAAGGGCATGATGTCCATGCTCTAAATTGTAGGTTAGATTCTGATATAGTAGACAAAATGATGGATATTGTGTGCTGTTCCGGTGAGCATAGTCATGCGGATGATCTAGAGGTTTGATTCATTCTTATCTAATAGGTAATTTAGTCGTTATTTTCGCGCCTCGAGTACGCATGTATACCCATAGACCTTCCGTTTCTGCGGGCGAATATGCCCATAAATTCCTCTATTACATAGGAATGTACACATAACCTAGAGGTTTGATTTTACTCTTTGTCATTACTGTTTCTTGCAGAGGTGGGAGTCTGGTTGTATAAAGGAATGCATCCCCGTTTTCACGGGGATGAAGGGTTTTAATTAATTAAGGGCCGCCGCGGCCGTTGGGCGATCTTGAACGTTTGAGTTGTGTATGCGAGTTTGCTGTTTGTGGATTAATTTTATTTTTAAGCCTATCTTGCGCATCAAACTGAAACTTTCTATCTTCAAGAGCTTCTTCTCGTGTTCTGCTTAGAAAATACCAAGAAGATGGATCGTAAATTTTAGTCTCCTTGCCCCTTGTGTTTCTGTTTGCTTTTCTCAATACCTTCAGAATTTGATCAGGATTTTTATCGTCTAATAATTCCGGACTAATATTCTCGATAATTTTACGTTTCAAAAACTCGTTATAAATGCATCTGTCGATATAATCATTCTTTGCACCCTTCTTTATACCCAAATTCCTTTTCCAATCCTCAAATTGATTTTCAAATTTTCGGAAAGCTTCATGATTTATACCTTTAGGTAGGGGTTTACCAGAAGATTTCAATATGCCTTCATATTCAAGTGTTCTTTCGGCTTCGCGTCTGTGTTGGAGCTCAGAGGCTTTTTGAATAACTTTACCTATAACATATCCCACAAATCCCACTCCGGCAATAACCCATCCAATAGGACCTGTAACAACAAATATACCCACTATTACAGTAGCTACTACTGCCATTAATAATAATCTTTCTGCTTGACGAGTTAAGTACGAATCTTCTTTTAGTTTCGGCCCATCATTATATGATTGGTCTGTGGTGTTGGCTCCAACGTTGTCATTATTTAGTTGCGTTTCCTGACTAAAGTGTTGGTTTATGGTCTTGGCTAGAATCTTGTCATTATCTTTGTTATAAGGACCACCCTCTTTATTATTGTGATTTCTTCGTCTTGGATCTTGTCTCAACTGATTACTAAAACTTTCATTCTCTATATTCAATTGTTTAGCATCCATGCTATTCAGATTTCCATAATCTCTCTGATTTGTAAGAATAAGTAGAATATCCCTTAGCAATTTATTTTGCAATTGAAGTTCTTGAAGAGTCCGTTGCTCCTCTGTCACGCTGATTATACCTGTCTCTTCCCCGGTCATAATCTTACCTCATATTTAGTTATTTATATTAATTATATTACATTAACATTGAGGTAAAGCATAATATCATAAGAAAACACTTATAGATAATTTATATTTATATGGTAAATATGTTACAGACTTTTTAATATGTATATAGTTATATTTGTAGTTTTATACATTCAGTTTTTCGAATTCATTTTCTCGAAGCCAAAATAGATATAGTAATATTTCGTGGTTTGGGTAGATTTGCGCAAGGGCGTTTTTATACTCAATCATCTGCTCTTGATATTCTTGTTTTCTGTTTCTTAGTCTGTCGGATTTATAATCAACAATATATATTTGATTTGTTTTTTCGTCAAAAGCTACAAAGTCTAGCCTTTTGATTTCAAATGAATCAGAATTTCTGACAATCACCTCTTGTTCTGCGAATTTTTTTAGGGAAGTTAGATATTTGAAAAATTCATTTTTTGCGCATAAGTTAAGGCTTTGGCGCATTTCTTCTGCTTCTGATGAATTTATCGAGCTTAGGTAATGGCTTGAAAGAATTTCATCCATAGTTTGGTTTGTATTTACCAAAATCTCCATAGCTTTGTGGAATTTTTCCCCAATAATTGTGCTTTGATTTTCAAAATCGTAATGATGAAGACTCTCGCCTGAGCCATCTTTGTTGATTTTTTGGCTAGCGGAGCGATATATTTCGGTATTAGTAATTGAGATAGGAGTTCTTTCTGCCCTTTTCTTTCTTGTGGGTTCTTTGGATGAAAAAACGAGCCTTCCATCTTCTTTTTCTTCAAAAATTCCTAGAGCAGATTTTGTGCATATATCATGCCAGGACTGATATTCTTCATTATTTTTGGAAATTCCGGCTATGATTAGATGATCTTGAGTTCTTGTGATTGCAACATAAAGGAGCCTTAAATATTCGTTGTAACTCTCTTTTTTTTGCATATATTTAATTTCATCTATTTTTTGATGTTTAAATTTAGAGGAAATTATAGGCACAAGGCCTGCATCAACGTTTAAGTGCAAGATTTTTGCGGATGATGTGAGTTTTATATCTGTGCTGTCTGCGAGGATGATAATTGGTGCTTCAAGGCCTTTTGCTCCGTGTATTGTGGTTATTCTCACTGAGTTTGATTCTGAGAAATCTCTTTTTAGGGAGATGTCTGAAATTTCTAGCAAATCTGCAATATCGCCAAGGCCGAGGGAGGGCTGGTGGCTGAATAATAAGCTAATTTCATTTAGGAACGCTTTGAGAGCATCTTGCATCTCATATTCACATTCGTCTCTGAGGTGGTTTAATATATCAAATTCTCCTACTATGTTTTGGAAAAAATCCTTTTTTCTAGATGAGTAGTATATTTGCCTGATTTTTTCTAATTTAACATATATATGTGGGAGTTTTTCGGAGATTTTTTCTAGTAATTGCTTCTCATTTTTTACTATATAAAGATCGCTATCTGCCCCCCTGATGAAAAAAGATTTTAGCAAGCATGCAAGGTTTAGGTTATCTTTTGGGTCTAAAATGAATTTTGCTGTTGCTATTAAATCTTGCACTATTAGGGACTCTCCGAGGTTCATCCTGTCTAGGCCGGAAATGCCAACTCCAAGCTGGATTAGCTCTTTGTATAAAAGATTATTTAATATTAGTCTTCTTTGGACTAAGATCATAAAATCGGACTGGGATACTTCTCTTTGTTTGCTATCTAGATATAACTTCGAATCCAGAGTTTGCCTTATATAGGTTGCGATTTGCTTAGCAAGGATCATATGCGGGGAGCAGGATTTTACCCCACCATCTGGCAATGGCCAAAATAGATCTTGCTTGTTTTGTTCTGTGATTTTGGGCCAGATTTCTATGGTGGAAAAATGCTCGTTATTGTGGCATTCTAGCTTCTTTACTTCCTCAATTAGTCCGATATTTTGGAAGGTTTTGTGTACAAACTCAAATATATGCTCAGGGAGTCTATAAGTTTTTTGCAAGTGACATTCTATGAAATTGACTTTCGCGCCCAGCGCTTTCTGCTTTATGTAATTTTTTGCTTCAATGAATAAGTCTGGCCTTGCGCCCTGAAAGCTATAAATAGATTGTTTTACGTCCCCGACTACAAAAATTGTTTTTGCATTTTTTTCTGTGTCTCCTGCGAAAAAATCCTCAAGTAAAGCTATGATAATATTCCATTGCTCCTGGCTTGTATCCTGGGATTCATCAACCAAAATATGGGTGATTCCGCCATCTAGTTTATATTTGATCCATTCTTTTATATCCGAGTTACATAAGAGGTTGTAGGAATATATAATCAAATCTTGGTAATCTAGATAATTATTATATTCTTTATATTTTTTATATTCATCGAATGCGAAGCAAGCAAGGTTTAGTATGTCGTGGTTGATATTGATAGCATCGTCTAGATCTTTCGCATATTTTATTTCGTGGATAATATCCTGCATCGAAATGAGCTCATCTTCATTTAGTCCTTCAATTTGCGCCGCCTTTGGGAGTAATTTTTTTCTTTTTTTGAAGTCTTTTGTTAGGAAAAACTGTATGATTTCGGAGTGCTCTAAGATTTTGTCATATTTTTTTGGGGCAGGGGAGAGGAATGATTCCAAATGTTCGAAAGATTTTATCTTTTGAAGTAGGTGCTTGTTGCGGCTCATCAACATTGTAAGATCATCTGCAAGATATTTGAGAGAATTTTGCTCTTGGAGGCAGAAGTAGTCAGCAAGAACTTGCTTGGTTGATTCTAGGCTTTTTTTATCAAGGCCAATATGAGAGTAAAATTCTGATAATTCCCTAACAATTTCGGCGATAGAAAAAATAGATAAATTATCAGAAAGAATTTGCGTGATATGAGGGAGTATTTTTTCCGAGCTTATAATTTTTTGCAAGAAGCGAGCAGATTCTATTTCGTCTATAACCTTAAAGTACGGCCTGATGCCCGCTTCTATCGGGAATTTTTGCAGCAAATTTTGGCAAAATGCGTGGATTGTATAAATTTGCACCTGCTTGCCGGATGAGATATAATTTTTGTAAAAGCCTTGCACGGATTTTACTTCTTTATTTCCAAGATTTCTGCCGAAATTTTCAAAAAAATAGGCATTAATTTCATCCTCCGTTTGGTTTGCGAAATTGCTAAGAACTTTGCTGATCCTTGACTGCATCTCTCCTTTTGCTGCTTTGGTAAATGTTAGGCATAGAATAGAGCTTGGATCTGAACCTGATATAAGGAGGTTGATAATTCGGTTTGTTAGCAACCTAGTTTTTCCAGTACCTGCTGATGCTGCAATCCAGGCTGAGTAGTTCGGGCTTGTTGCATTTTTTAGGTCGTGCTGGGTCATTTTTGTATAATATGTTTTTTACCTCTCTTTTTACTCTGTGAGCCGAGGAGTGATTTATGGTAAAATGATTTTACCTCATCTAAGGAATAATTGCCAGAATAAGG
>JANRMF010000059.1:0-3903 GCA_033761815.1 Rickettsiaceae bacterium | reverse complement strand
ATTGCTTATATTAGAGATAATAATAATTATAATATTGATAATATTAATATACTTATTCATGATTTGACATTGTTAGTATATATTCTGACTCTTTTCTAAGCTCTCCTTTTTCAGCAAATACTCTTAAAGCTCCAATAATGCCTATATTTCCAGTAACTTTATCATAAATAGTAGGGCAAGAGATTATGGAGCTACATTCCTCTTCTTTTGATAAAACGATAGAAGGAACTAAGGTGATATTATATTTTTTGAATGACTCATCATCGATAACTACATGAGCTAATGCTTGTAAATCAGTAGCTTGGTTTTGGATTTGATTTGTATTTCGAATGCCCTGGATAGAAAATATTATATTTTGTAAATTCTTGAAGCTTTCGCCAGGAAGTCCGTTAAAAACTAAAGTCCCTCTAAATTTAGATGCTTCTTTGAAATAGGATTTTAATAATTCTATGCTCATCGAACTTGAAACAAATACCATTAGATGAGTATTAGAATTGTGCTCTTGTATCTTATTAGATATTTCTTGATTTGCACTTTTAGATGATTCAAGCTCCATGTCTTGATTGGATCCTGCCGCCCTACTTGCAATTCTTTCTGCTTCTATAGCAAGACTTTTAGCAAAATCTTCGTTTGTTATTTCTTTTTTATCTGCTGGGCAGAGAGAATAAGAATCAGCAAATGAGGTGTTAGTTGATAGAAGCGATATTAAAGTGATGATAATCTTGCCCGTCATATTATAATAAGCAGCAATTACGCTTCCTCCATATAAGATAACCAAAATCCTGTCCATTACCTGGATATTCCTTGAATGAGGAATAGAGTATATCTGATAAGCCAAGAGGCCAGCAGCCAAGATTGCCAGAGGTTGAGGATGGATTTGTCAGCTGCAACTTATACTGACTTTTTTTGGGCAGAAAATGTAAATTCTTGCGGCATAGCTTGCCATTTATGGACCCATCGTCCGTAGAAGTTTCCTCAAGAAGGCCGCTTCTGTGCATTTTAGCGAGTATTCTTGCTGTTAGTAACGAGCTATTTTGAATACCTCCAACATGATCTGCATTTGCGCCGGAAAAGGGGTAAATATTGCCGAGGCAGCCTGCGCACCAGAATAGAGAATCTATTGGAAGATTTGTAGTAGCAGCTGCGCAATCTAGCGCGCACGCACTTTGAGCTATAGGGCTGCCAAATAAAAAGCTTTCTGGATTAGTGAGCATTTGCAGCTTTTCATCATTCCAGGTAATGTCATACTCACTTAAGTATGCAACATCAAAAGTGGCCTGCTCAAGGCACAAAAAATCTGTAATAAGCTCAAGCCAGTAAATTAGTGGGTATATGTAATAATGGACATGATAAAATGAATGATGAGCATGATGCTTGCCGTAACCTCTTTGGTAACTCGAGACTTTGGTTTGCTTATGGTTTTGGATCTGGATTCCTCCCAGATTGACCATACAAAAAGGAGTACGGGTCACATCAACAAGACGAACAGGCTCAGAAAAACCAATAGATACCCCTGGGATAGGAATATTGTTTTTTGTGCATAAACATAGAGGATTTGATGGATTATTCGTATCTCTATTTTTTACCCCAGAGCCTTTAGCTACCTTTATATTACCAATTGAAATAGGCAGAAGGCAGCTCCAGCAAATATCAGTAATAGGATTTATCATTTTACCAGCACAAGGAAAATCTGCGCATGCAGAGAGGTTAGGAGATAGAAAAAGGGTTAGAATTATAATTATTCTAAAAATTATCACGCTCCCTCCTCTATATAAACTTCGGTTATTTTGAGAAATTTATTATCTTGCTCTAATATGGCAGGGCTTGCTTTAATCCCAAATTTATTAGTTAGTTCTCCTGCTTGATCAAAGAATATTTGCATGTCTAATTCTTCTTGTAAAAGTAGCGGGCTACCTGCGATTAGAATTACTCTGATTTGCACGGCCTCATTTTTATTACTACTTACTGCTTTGTGATGAGTTTGTAATTCGTTTTTTAGCCAGGCAATTTGTGTATCTTCTCGCCCGTCAATAAAATATAATTTTCTATCAAAATCCATGTGATCAAGGGGATTTACTTTGGTGCCTTTGGGATATAGAAGTTTGCCGCAAGGCAATATTATATCTTTTTGCAAGATATAGGTTGGATCATAAGAAAATTCTCTTATCTTGACTGCTGGACCGATATTTTCTACTGGATCCGGGGTTTGTATTTTTTGATTTGCTCTAAGTAGCATTTGATCTTGATGCTTTGCTATATCAATGTTTTTTAGCTTCCTGCGGATCATATCAAGAAAAGATTCTTCTTTAATGGCAAAGCTATGTCCAAAAGTCCCAAGATCTGCCGCGCTAGCTTCAAGAGACAAAGTCATCAAGAAGAATAGTTGCAGCATCCTAAATATTGAGATATGATCAGATTGCGTGATATTAGTCTTGATATTACTTATCTTCATCTTCTAACTCTTCTTGCTTTAGAGTTTGCCTTACTGCAATATCTTTTGAGGCTAGTATCTTGATTACTTTGCGCCAGATTTGCTTTGAGATGGAATAAACATCTGATCCGTAAACCTGATCGTTACTGAAGATGATTTTAAGATCTGGCATCTTTTGTGATAAAATTCCAGCTTCTTTTTCGATTAAATCTATTGCTTCTTTATGGTGGCCAAAAAATAATTGCTGATTTTCTGCTGCCAGCTCCTTGCTTTGCTTTAGATTTGTAATTCTTTTGTTTTCAAGATCTAAGATCTCTTTTTGTGAGATATAGGCTATTTTATATTTTATATTCCTAGTAGAAGTAGCTGAAAATGAGCAAATCATATATCCTAGCACTAATCCTGCTATTAAGAATAGATAGGGAGCAAATACTGAGCCTATAATATTGTTATTTATACGATTGTTATTGATTGGATGATTATTTTCCATATTTCCTCGATGCTATGATTTCGGCCGCTTGCTCTAGTGGTATGTTTTGCTTCTCCGTTAGTTCGTTTAAGGCTTTGAATATATCACTATCGGTTGAATAGAGAATTTTTGAGTAATTATCTAAAGCGAGTCTGCCAATAACAGCAACGCCGGTTGCGCAGATAAGACTCTCTGCATATTTATTTGGGTTGATAGCAATAGATTTGATGAGTTCTATTTTATCTTTGAAAGCCTCTGAATCCTTGAATGAATTGATACCTTTCTCGTCTTGTTTGAGCAATATGGTCCATGTACTATTTTCAAGGATGGATTTTTGATGCTCGCCCGAATTTAAGTCATTGAAGTTTTGGACGCAGGTAACAAGGCTACCACCATATTTTCTGATGGTTCTTGCAAAATCTGCAAGAAATTTAGCGGCAAATTCTAGAATCATCCAGGATTCATCTACGATAAGCAAGAATCTTTTACTACGGTCTCCTGTTAGAACTTGCATGAAAATCTCCATTCCTATAATCTGAAGTATGACTCCAAGTAAAAGAGGGTTGTTTTTAATTTCTTCAAACTCGAAGATAGTGATTTGTTTATCGAATTTGGTTTCTTGTTTATTTGGACTTGCGGGTCCTCCTGCGGAATTTGAAAAAAATTTCCCATAAATACCATCTTTAGTGTAAGAATAAAGACTCATGGAAAGATCTCTTGCTATAGTATTGTCAGATTTGTTTATAGACTGGCCCTCCTCTTTGTCTTCTATTTCTAATATTATTTCTGCAAGGAATGTTATATCAAGCTTGCTACCGTAAGTCTTTAGTCCTTTTGAAATAGCTTTTTCAATAATAGCTTCTGTAACCGTTCACGTACCTGACAGAAATATCTAATAATTTATCATAAGTATGTAAATTACTTAGTGACAACGCAACCTATGGATGATAAACAATAGTTAGGTTAAATTCTAAATAGGTTTTTTGTGGAAGAAGAAATAAGG
>JANRMF010000058.1:0-9645 GCA_033761815.1 Rickettsiaceae bacterium | reverse complement strand
TATAAGAGGTTGAAATTTATAAGATGAATAATTGGATAGAGAAAGGCTATGTGGATAGGCCTGCAACGACTCAAGGATTTCACTTTGGCTTTTGAAACTTTTAACTCTTGCAAAACTTATGGGTAAAGATATGAATACTCACAGGCTTCTCTACTTGCGCCTATATATAACTAAGGCTTAAGAATAATTGATGAAATCATATCTTCAAAAAATCTGATATAAGAAACAGAGAGCCAGATATTATTATCTGCCCAGCTGCGCCCTCTTGAATAGCTGATTCTACAGCGCTAATGAGAGTATCGTGAGGTTCTATATTTATTCCAGCATTACGGCCAATTTCTGCGATTTTTTCGCTACTATAGCTTGAAGGTTCGGATAAAACAGGGACGGAAAAAATTTTGTATAAACCCTCAAATTCAGACAAGAAAGCAACTACATCCCTATTTTTAGTGACCCCAAAAATTAGCACAGGTTTTGCAAAATTTTGCCCCCTAATCCAGTGATTTAAAACTCTTGCGCCGCCTGGGTTATGTGCCCCGTCTAACCAGCAATATTTACCTTCTCCGCCGATAAATTTAGCAAGAGATGCTTTTTGCAACCTTCCTACCCACTCAGACCTTGCAAGCCCCCTCCTGATATACTCCACATCTATCTTTACTTTATCTGAAATGCTAAATATCGCTGCAATTACTGTGCTTGCATTGATAATCTGGTGGTCACCCTCAAGGCCAATTTTATCTACCATAATATCCCCAAAAATAGACCTAAACATAAACCCTTTTTCCTGTGGCTCAGGCACAAAATCATATTCATATGCAATTGCCTCCACCTCATTCCGAGTAGATACCTCTAATAATACCTCCATCGCCTCATCGCTTTGCATGGATATGATGCATTTTGCCCCGTGTTTTATTATCCCCGCCTTTTCCCGAGCTATCATCCTGATTGTACTTCCAAGATATTCCATATGATCAAAGGAGATCGGAGTAATTACTATAGCTAGCAAGTTTGAGACAATATTAGTAGCATCTAGTCTTCCTCCTAACCCAGTTTCTAAAATTAGAACATCAGCAGGATTCTTACTAAAAGCAACAAAAGCGCAGGCTGTTGTTGCTTCGAAAAAAGATGGCTCCATTCCGAGTGTTTCATAAGCCTCTTTTACTTCTTCCATACATTCAAATAATAATTCATCCGATATTTTTTGGCCGCATATAACAATTCTCTCATTAAATGTTAATATATGGGGAGATGTATAGACATGAGTTTTTTTGCCAGCGCATTCAAAAATAGACTTAAGCATGGCGCAAGTCGAGCCCTTACCGTTTGTCCCTGCGACATGAATCGCTGGAGGTAATTTTTTATGCGGATTGCCAAGTTGCTTCATCAGAACCTCCATCCTAGATAAATCAACTATATCCAAATGTTTTAGAAATTTCTTGGGCCAGTGGGGCATTAGTACCATAATCTCTCCTTAATTAATTGACAAATTGAGTTTTTATATTCAAAATATAAACCGATTATATTTTGACTGGATAAAACACACATGATCAACATAACTTTTCCAGATAATTCCGTAAGGCAATTTGAGGCTAACTCAACAGGTATGCAGATTGCATCCTCCATTTCCACCTCTCTTGCCAAAAATGCTCTATTTGTCAAACTCAATGGGGATGATTATGATATCACAAGACCAATTAATCAAGATTGTAATTTAAAAATTATCACAACGAAGGACCCAGAAGCTCTGGAATTTATTCGCCACGATACAGCGCACATTCTTGCCGAGGCAATAAAAGAGCTCTACCCATTAGCCCAAATTACAATAGGGCCATCCATAGAAAATGGTTTTTATTATGACATTTCTTATGAAAAGCCAATTTCAAGTGACGATCTTTATAAAATCGAAAAGAAAATGCGCGAGATTATTGCAAAAAATGAGCCTTTTATCAGAGAAGAGTGGGATAGAAACGAGGCGATAAAATATTTCAAATCAATCGGGGAATTATATAAGGCAGAGATTATTCAAGATTTACCCGAAAGCGAGCCAATCACAATATATAGGCAGGGTAAATTTCTTGACTTATGCAGAGGGCCTCATGCACCAAGCACCGGGTATCTAAAGCATTTCAAGCTTATGAAAGTAGCTGGTGCTTATTGGCGTGGGAATAGTCAGAATGAGATGCTACAGAGAATTTATGGTACTGCTTTTGCAACAGAAGAGCAGCTGAAAAACTACCTTTTCATGATAGAGGAGGCGGAAAAGAGAGACCATAGAAAATTAGGTAAGGAGCTAGATTTGTTCCACTTTCAAGAAGAAGCGCAAGGAATGGCATTTTGGCATCATAAAGGCTGGACTATATATAGACTTCTTGAGACTTATATCAGAAAAAAATTAGAAAAATCTGATTATAAAGAAGTGAAGACTCCCATGCTTCTAGATCGCTCCCTTTGGGAAGCCTCAGGACACTGGCAAATGTATGCAGAAAATATGTTTACTTCAACCGTTGACGAAAAAGCTCTGGCACTTAAGCCCATGAATTGCCCTTGCCATGTTCAGATATTTAAGCAAGGAATCAAAAGTTACAGGGACCTTCCTATTAGAATGGCAGAATTCGGGGCTTGTCATAGAAACGAAGCATCAGGAGCGCTACATGGTCTCATGAGAGTCAGGAGTTTTGTTCAGGATGATGCTCATATTTTTTGCACCCCTGAGCAAATTAATGATGAGACTGTTAAATTTTGCCAGCTTCTTACGGAAGTCTATAATGACCTAGGTTTTACGGAGATCAAAATTCGATTCTCAGATAGGCCTCAGGTTAGAGCAGGCTCAGACGAAGTGTGGGATGAGGCAGAAGATGCTCTAAAAAAGGCGGTTGAGTCTGCAGGATATAGTTATGTCCTAAACCCAGGAGAGGGCGCTTTTTATGGTCCTAAGTTAGAATTTGTGCTGACTGATGCAATCGGCAGGGAGTGGCAATGCGGAACTCTCCAGGTTGACTTCGTTCTTCCTGAAAGGCTTGATGCTAATTATATAGATCAGAGCGGAGCGAAAAAGCGCCCCGTTATACTTCATAGAGCAATTATAGGCACTTTTGAGAGATTTCTTGGGATCTTTATTGAAAATACCTCTGGTAAATTTCCTTTGTGGCTTGCGCCTGTTCAAGTTGGAATTGCAACTGTTACAACTGTTGTCAATAATTACGCAATTAAGGTAAAAGAAAAGCTAGAATCAAGTAATATTAGATGTGAACTTGACATTTCAAACGAAAAGATCAATTATAAAATTAGAGAGATGTCTTGCCAGAAGTTCCCATTTATAGTAGTAATTGGTGATAGAGAGGCAAAAACAGGAATTCTCTCCATAAGGCCGTTTGGCTCAACGGAAAATATCCAGATGAGCGTTGATGAGCTGGCTCATCGCATTAAGAGCGAAACAGATAAATATTTTAATTAAACAAAGAGGATAATATATCAAAATCTAACTTTCCAAGGGCTAATAGAGAAATTAAGTCCCAAAATGTGAGGCTCGTTGCAGCCGATGGATCAATGCTTGGAGTAGTGTCTCTATCAGAAGCTCTCCATGCAGCAAGTAATGCGGGGCTAGACTTAGTCGAGATCTCGCCTCAGGTTGACCCTCCCGTATGCAAATTAATGGATTTCGGCAAATTTAAGTATGAAGCCAAAAAGAAATTACACAACGCTAAAAAGAAACAAAAAACAAGCTCATTGAAAGAGATGAAATTCAGACCTAATATCGGTAGTGGAGATTTTGATGTTAAAATGAGAAATATCATAAAATTTCTGGATGAAGGAGACAAGGTAAAAGTGTCTCTTGCTTTTAAGGGGCGTGAGATAGTGCACAACGAACTCGCTATGGGCCTATTTAAGAAGATTATAGATACAGCTGGGGATAAGGCAAAAATTGAATTTGAACCAAAGCTAGAAGGAAAGCAGATGATGATGATCATGGGTCCTAATAGCGCTCCTCGTCAGATTGAAATGAAAAAAGGATAAAAAAATGCGCGGAAACTCTTAGCCCCGCGCAAAAATATGCTATAATTGAGCGAGCATTTTGCTCACTCAAACTTTTCCCCCAAATTTGCATCATAACCAAGAAGCCATTGATCAAGGTCGGCTTCTGTTTCGAGGTTTCTAGGAACCTCGTAGCTACATTCATATTTTAAGAATTCGTGGTTGATTATTTGACTAACAGATTTGTAGCTACCTTCGAATAATACAATAGATTGCGCATATTGATTGAGGTTGTATTTTTTTATAAGGACATAAGATAATGCGCTACCAGAATCTGAAGAGGTCATTTTTTCATATACTTTGAATTTTGCTTTGGATCCAAGTTGGATGTTCAAAATATTATTATAAGACGTGAGTGTCTGAAAATTATAAATACTCGGCATATTCTTCTTAGCTATGGTATATTTAGTTTCTAACCCGCCTTTTGGCAAAAACACATCCCCATTTCTCTCAATCATATTATCACGATTTTTATATTGCTGAGTATAATTTCCATTACTCTCATCAGAGCCCGACTTCTCAGAAAAGGGATGATATTGTTCTGTGCAATATTTTGCATTTCCTTGCGGCCCAAAATTTTTTTGGTAGGCTCTTTTCTTGGGCTTAATTATATTACTTAAATTTAGCATAATATTAAAAATTAATAAAGTTAAAAAAACATATTATAGCTCCAAAATGAAATATGTCACCATGAAAAATAATTAATATTTCTCATTATTATTAACACATAGTAATATACGCTTGACTATATATTTTTCCGTTGTATATTGCTTAAAACAGAATTACAAATAGGGCAAAAATGTCAAACATTCAAAATTTTATCGATGCTAACATAGATGGTATATGTAACTTTCACCCAGTAGCTATAAACCAGCTAAATGAGCAAATGGTGTCTGCAACTGGCGATGAAATTGTTGAGGCAAAAATATTCACTTACTCTCTTATGCAGCATATTTATACTGGCATGTCCCCTGATAGGCCTGGACTTCAGAATAGCCTTAGAATCATTTTAGATAAAGAAGGTTTAGATTTCACCAAAATAACCTCGATTGAACATGAGTTTGGTACTCATAAAACCCCCTCTTTTTTTCAAGAAGCATGTATTCAGGGCGCATATGATGCAGCGTTATTTATGATTGGTAAGTCGAATAATTTTAATCCTAATGCACTTTTTCTTGATGCGGAAAATGAGGTGCCTATGATTAAGTGGTTAGTAGACCACAGAACACATGAGTCATTTGAATTAATTTCAGTTGTTCTTGGATGGGGCGCTGAAATCAGCGATGAATTATCAGCAAAAGCATGCAATCTGCTTGAATGTTTCGATCCGCTGAGTAGAGAAGTTGGCGGGTTAGTATT
Source organism: Rickettsiaceae bacterium (assembly GCA_033761815.1). Taxonomy (GTDB): domain Bacteria; phylum Pseudomonadota; class Alphaproteobacteria; order Rickettsiales; family Rickettsiaceae; genus JANRKH01. Next base: position 4,254 of record JANRMF010000058.1, on the reverse strand, counting down.
AAATTCATGCATAGATTCCCACTAGGTTCTGATTCATTCCCTATCTAATAAGTAATTTAGGCGTTATTTTTGCGCCTACAATACGCATGTATACCCCCATACACCTTGCGTTTCTGCGTGCGATAATGCCTATAAATTCCTCTATTACATAGGTAATGAATCAGAACCTAGATTATACTTAAATCCTATGATATTTACTATTGACACTAAGTGTGTAGTTTTGTATCAGTTGGAAGAAATCTTCAAATAACCAAAGGGCTTCATGATAAAATTCTTTCCTAAAATTAAACTGCCATACGTACTTATTTTTTTATTATTAGTATGTTCTGCGCTTTATTTTAGTAAACCCATCAAAAAATACTTCAAGAAAGAAATATATGTCTCATCTGCTAAATTTGATAATGTATACGTACTTAGTCTTGATAGAAAGCCTGAGAGGTATGAAAAAGTTTCCAAAGAGTTAGCAAAAGTAGGGCTCGAACACCAGAGATTTTCGGCTTCAGATGGCTACTCAATTTTAGCAAAAAATCTCGCAACTGGCGAGCAAACTAATGTAAAGGAAATGTGGGATCGTTGCAAATCAGACCGTCTGGCTTTCAAAGAAGATAGGTATGAAATAGAGTGCTCAACCTCCCCAAGGGTAACTATAATCTCTGGCTGCAATACTCCCGGAGAGATTGGGGTTTTTTGCTCAACAAAGCGCATATTTAAAGATATTAAGGATAATGGCTATAAGATTGCTCTTATATTAGAAGATGATGTAACGATTAAAAAAGGATATGAGACTAATTTTAAATCAAAAATTTTTGATTTAATGTTCAAAGTCTCCAAGCATTTTGATGCAATATATTTGCATGCATATTTCCACCCTAACAAAGTTTATCCTATCGAACCCTTCTCTACTGGACCTCATGAGCTATGGGCTGTTAATGAAAATGTTAATTCTGATATTGCCTCTGGCGCTGCTTTTATAGTAACAGATAGATTTGTAGACAAAATTTTACCGAGCTTAGATGTAATGGAATTACCATCAGACATACTAATATCTAGGGAAATTGACAAAGCAAAGGGCGATTTGAAGGTTTATATATCACCAGAATACATAATAGGCCCTGATCAATATGTGAAATCTACTATCAGTGAAATGGGTAGAAATGATAGCTGTGAATGTAAGTAGTTTTTAGTTTGCAAGATTGACGCACCATCCCCCTCAAGATTACAAAAAACGATTTATAATATATAGTTTATGTGTGATAAATCTGCTACCTCCTTCTAAAATATTAAATATTTATAAATATTATTATATAAAAATTTTTTTTATTTAATTATAATAAATTTACCATATTAATAATTTTAGGAGGTAAATATGACAAATCTAGAGTCTCTAATTCCAGAAAATCCCCAAACACAACCAAGGCAATCTTATTTTCATAGCCTATACTCATATCTTAGTTCTGCTTGGACTAGTCTTTCAGGATGTTTTTGCTGGGCTGTTAAGTCCGCTGATGATGTCATTGATGATATAGAAGAAGTTGCTGGGCCAAAAATCAAGCAGGCTATGAAAGAAGTTGCATACCCAATATTAGAGGAAATAGCCAGAGATTCTAAGCCCGTTATCTCAGCAATTGCTGATGCTGTGCAAGCTGGAAATTCAGTATTGTTAGTTGGTATAATTACTGAATGCATGCCATATATTCCAGATAATCAGAAAGCTATTTTAGCTGGGATTTTGACAAAGGAGCTGAACAAAGTCATAGACCATGTTGAAGAATTGGCCGTAGAAAAGGCTGATGATCTTGCTGAGCACTTTGATAAGCTTGGGAATAATAACGGAGATACAAGCTTTGCCTCAGGATTTGGTCAGGCTATTGCAGATAGCGGACTTATTGATGATGCTGCTGCTAAACTTGCAGGGGTCATTCAGGAAGAAGCCAAAGAGCATATTGAGCAAATATCACATTCTTAAGATGGAAGCTTTGCGTCTGGGGCTCTTATATATAATGGCTCCAGATTTTCATTTACATTATCCATCACAATTTGTTGATGAGCTACTCTACATATGAATCTTGCATCAGGATATGAGAATCTTGGAAGAACTATGATATTTTTTGGGGGTAAGCTAGTTGTATTATATATTTGCTCTATACCACTTCCACTAATCACTATATTTCCTTTCAGAGATTCTAGATATTTTTTTGCTTCGGAAATTAGGAGTAATTTTGGCTCACCATATTCGCCTTTTTTTGTAAAAAGCTGCATATATAATTGGTCCCTATAAGCGTTGACAAAAGCAGCGCATAGGTCAAATTCTTTACATTGCTGTCTTGCTCTGAAGTTTATAGTCTGAAAATTATTAACGCAAACTGTCTTTATATTTGAGCTCGCAAGAGAAAGCCCCCTTGCTGCTGCAAGTGCAATTCTTATACCCGTAAAGCTGCCAGGGCCATTTATTGCGGCGACATAATCTAGTTTATCATACCATAAGCTGCATGATTTTAGTGCTTCCTCTATCATAGGGAGTAAGTTTTCAGCTTGCGAATTCGGGTTAGAATCTTTTTTCGAGTATAAAATATCTATATTTTTTGATATAGATACCATGCTGTAACTATTACTTGTATCAAAACCAAGTATGAACATCTTATTTTCCTTATTATTATTTGCGCATGGATATTTATATCAAATAAATTAATATATTCTACCTAAATAATGAAGCTACTCGGTTAGCAAAAAAGCAAAATTTTTAGCCTTATAATTTTGTAAATATGGATATATAATAAAAGGGCAGACAGCTAAGATTGGAGTATAATAATGCTTATAATTGGCCTTGGTAATCCGGGGGTGAATTACGAAAAAACTAGACATAATGCAGGGTTCATTGCTTTGGACTCTATTGCAGAATCGTTAAAATCTGATTTTAAAGAGTCAGGTAAATATAAAGCTCAAATTTCTATATGCGAATTTGAAGCTGGCCAAATAAAGAAAAAAATCATTTTACTTAAACCTCAAACTTATATGAATCTCTCCGGCATATCCGCAAGCCTTGTGAAATCTTTTTACAAAATTAACATAGATGATGTAGTGGTTTTGCACGATGATATAGACCTAAAGCTTGGTCAAATCAAGCACAAGCAAGGAGGGGGGAGTGGAGGGCATAATGGCATACGCTCATTAGATGAGAATATAGGCTCAAACTACCATAGAATAAGAATTGGGGTAGGGAGGCCAGATAGTGCAGGGCCAGATGTCGCAAGCTTTGTTCTGAATAATTTTACGCAGGACGAGATGATAAAAATTAATGAAGCAATAGGGCGGATTGCGAACTCGAAAAGTTTGATTTTTGAAAAAAAATTCACCTTATTACTTGGGGCTGTAAAGTAATTTTAATCGGCTGGTATTAATTTTTGCAATACCAGCCTAATGTTTTTTGCAAGAATTTAAGTTACATAATTACGCATGAAGCATCATTATGGCCTATAAGGTCAATATTTATATGATCATTTGCTTGAGTTGCGCATTCTAGAGCTAATTTTCCTGATTCTTTTATTTCATGGTTACCGCTTAATACTAGTAGTTCCATAGAAGAGTTCTGGGTTATTGATGGCGCTATCGCTATTGCAAGCTCATCGCTCAGATAATTATTAGACAAAGACAAAACCTTAAGATTTGTAGATGATAGTAAGTCTGCTAGAGAATGTTTGGCATAGGATCTGATATGATTACTGTCCATATAAACCTCTCTAAGAGTAGTGTTATATTTTAAGGCATTGAAAATTATGCAAGCATCTTCAGATGTGATGCCAGTATAGCCAATATTTAACTTTTCTAATGTATTATTATTACGAATTAGCTCAGCAAGAGCAAAGGTTGCATTTTTAGTTTCTGATAAAGCAACCAATGGGCTTAAGAAAGGCGTGACTAGGAGACTGGTAAGTGTTGTTGCTGCTTTTGTCATATATTCATCTATTGTAGTCCCGTATAAGTTAAGCTCTTTTATTGTATTATTAGTTTTGATGAAAGCTATTATAGTAGCTGTGCATTCAGCAGATAGGCTGCATTTTTTAAAATCCAGAACCTTTATATTTGTATTGGATCTCAGGGCATTTGTTATAGCGATTACCCTTTCTTCGTGTTTTTCTTTGGGATTTTGCTGCCTCGTAGAATTTTGACTAACTCGAGAGTCGGGCTGATTGTATTCATCATGCTCATTAAGTGTATCAAATTTTAATACTTGCAACTGAGGGTCGTTCCTTGCAA
>JANRMF010000057.1:0-13774 GCA_033761815.1 Rickettsiaceae bacterium | reverse complement strand
TAAAATTTTTTTCATAAAAATTGACGAAGAAATTGAGGTAAAATGGTGCCCTTCAGACACTATACAGAATATTCTGAGATATTCAAAGGGAAATATATATTAAATCTTTAAAAATTGAGTTATCATTATTTAAAAACTAATTATAATTACTATGTTAAACAGGACAATTGAAAATTCTCTAAAGCAAGCCCTGATGATAGCATCTGGATATCATCATGAATTTGCGACGTTTGAGCACTTGCTGCTCGCGCTTCTTGAGAATAAAAGCGTTATTTTACTCTTTACAAAAAATAATATAAATATCGCCTCAATATCCGACAAATTAAAAGCATTTATAAAAAATAAGCTGCATTTTTTAGTAAATAATAAACTCAAAGAAGTAAGGCCTACGCAAGGTTTTCAGCAAGTAATTCATAATGCTGCGATGAATGCGCATATGAGCGGGAGAAAAGAAGTAAACGGACTAGATATTATTGCAGAATTTTTCTTTCAGCGCGAATCTTTTGCGACAAAATTATTGGAATCCTGCGGACTCACAAGAGAGATTGTTTTAAAGGAGATAAATTTCAACCCATCCAAAAAACCAGAATTTTCCCTGCATATTGATGGAAGCATCACAGAGGACAAAAATGAATCAACAAGCCAGAAAACAGCCTCTTTACTTGAGCAATTAAAAAAACATGAGGAAAAGGCTGAGAAAGGAGTAAGACCTGTTGTTTCAGGAGAGAGCGCTCTGAAAAGTTTTTGCGTCAATTTAAACGAAAAAGCAAAAAAAGGAGCTATTGATATTTTAATCAGTAGGGATGGGGAAATTGACAGAACTATTGAAATTCTTGGTAGGAGGCAAAAAAATAACCCAATTTTAGTCGGAGAGCCAGGGGTTGGGAAAACAGCTATTGTAGAAGGGCTAGCTCATAGAATTATTCACGGCAAAATAGTTGATGTATTTAAAAACTTCGAAATACACGCCCTAGATATTGGGTCTCTTGTTGCTGGAACAAAATATAGAGGAGATTTTGAATCAAGGATGAAGGAATTGCTTTCAGAGATTAAAGCCAGAAGTAATATCATTTTATTCATAGATGAAATTCACACAATTATTGGCGCAGGTTCTACTACTACAGCATCCCTTGATGCAAGTAACCTACTAAAGCCAGCTCTTGCAAGAGGAGAGCTCAGATGCATCGGGTCAACTACATTTAGCGAATTTAATTCCCATTTTAGCAAGGATGCTGCTCTTGTTAGGAGGTTTCAAAAAATAATTGTTGAAGAGCCAGATAGCCCAACCACATTAAAGATATTATATGGAATTAAATCATATTACGAAAAGCATCATGGAGTTAAATATTCAGACGAAGCGATAGAAGCAGCAGTAGAACTTGCAGAAAGACATATTCATGATCGCAATATGCCAGATAAAGCTATTGATTTACTAGATGAATCAGGTGCGCGTAAAAAAATCATGGTAAAAAACCCCAAGGATAGAGTAGTTACCTCTGATGATATAGAGCTCACTATTGCAAAAACTCTAAATATCCCAGCTATCAATATTGCATCTAATGAAGTTGACAAACTCAAGAAATTAGAATCCGAACTCAAGAAGGTAATTTTTGGGCAAAATGAGGCTATAGATAAATTATGCGCAGGAATAAAGATGGCAAGTGCGGGGTTAAGAGATTTCGAAAAGCCAGCTTGTGTTTATCTATTCGCCGGCCCAAGTGGATCAGGCAAGACTGAGCTTGCAAGAAACCTTGCAAAAATTTGCACCATGAATCTAATTAGGTTTGATATGTCTGAATATATGGAGCCGCATAGCGTATCAAGGCTTATAGGCTCTCCTCCTGGATATACTGGTCATGATACTGGCGGTCTATTAACAGAGGCTATTTACAAAGCCCCCTACTCTGTGATTTTGTTCGACGAAATAGAAAAGGCTCATGAAGATATATTCAACCTTCTTTTGCAAGTAATGGATTATGGCAAGCTAACAGACTCTTCCGGAAAGAGCGTGGATTTCAGTCATTCTATCATAATTATTACATCAAATACAGGTGCATCCGAATATGAAAAAAACAAAATGGGTTTTGGCGAGGATAATGAGCATCATGAATCAAGAGCTATCAAAAAAATAGAAGCCAGTTTTACTCCAGAATTTAGAAATAGACTTGATGATATAATTATTTTTAAACCTATCAGCGATGAGGTTGCGATCAAAATTATCAAGAAAGGTATCAAGGAGCTAGAAGAACAGCTGGCAGATAAGAATGTTAGGATTTCGATTGAGCCTAAAGTATTTGAGCTTTTGAGGGATCGGTGCTTCAAATCAGCAGATGGTGCGAGAAGTTTAGAGAGGATAATCGATACTGAAATCAGGCAAAAAATGGCTGACGAGATATTATTTGGAAAGCTCAAAGAAGGTGGTAAAATATCACTAAAAACCTCTCCTAATGGCCTTCAGTTTAAGATCGAATCTTCTTCGAAGTGATAAGGAGGTTGATTTAAACCTGTAATAAAATAAGGAAATAGTTGCAAAAAAACGCTATATAAATACCCTAGATTATTGAACTGAGCCAATATGAATGGCTTTTTTATTTTATCTTATAAGCCTTATATCTGCTTGCTTTATAATGGAGCAAGTATCTTTTTGCATCTAGCCATATTTTGTCAGACGTATAAGCTGCAGTGATACTGCTCGTACATATCCCCAAATTCGCACAAAAATCTGTCCCATATTCCACATAACAAACCATTAAATCAATGAGACCAATTGCATCATTTGTAGCTTTTTTGTAGTCACTAATAGCCTTTTTGGCATCTTTAAGGCTAATTTGCTGGTTATTTTTCCATGGTTCACTTGGAGCAATACATTTTTTAATGATACTTTTGTAGCGCGCAAGCACCTCATCATTTTTGATAAAACGCGCCTCAAGAAAATCTTTATTTTGCTTTGAAAGAGCGTATAAATCTGCGATTAATCCCAGCAAATCTCGTTCAGAGCATTTGGACAATGTTTTTCTGATATCTAGCCATTAATTAGTATTTTTAATAATTTTACCTTTTTTACTCATATAATTACCATCAATTGTATTGCCATATGTAAAAGTTTAAGTAACTGGCAAATAGAATCCATGAAAGATAAGGTATCATAAGCAGCGATACGGCTCTCATTTTCCGGTAAGTTAGCCAAATGAGAGTGACTACCAGAATATCCATAGCGCCCAAAACTACCAGGGAAATTCCAGTTAAGTGGTAATGGAAAAACAAAGGAGTCCAGCTCCAGTTTAAAATGAGCTGGGTCACGTATAAGGTTTTGATGGCCGTGAGTTTGGGAAATAACAGCTCTCGCCAAATGAGCCAGCCGCAAGTGCCAATAATGCCGTATAAAATAGTCCAAGCAACAGGGAATATATAATTTGGCGGTGTCAGGGTGGAGCGATTCAAAGTGATGTACCAAGTGCTAATCTCGGGTTTGGTCAAAGAGCCAATGACTCCTCCTATCGCGATTAGCGCCACTATCCAGATGATTAAAGAGAGGTGGTTTTTATTTTGCATCCTTTACCTCATAGTGAATTACTGTTTTTACCAATATTATGAAAAAAGATTTGATCAATTTTTGGGACTATATAAAAAATCGAAACAATCACAAAGACAAATTTGCCAGCGATGCTAATATGTAGCACTAAAGCATTAGTTTTAATAATAGGTATAAGTCTAAAAATTATTATTACGAAAAATAAATAAACTAAGGCATTAGCTATTCTCATTTTATAATTTAATCTACCTTGAAAATATGGCAAAAGAATCCCTAAACCAATTAAAGCGCCGGAAGACATGCTCACCATAGGAGGAATACTTAACCCCCTAGAAAAAGAAAAAAAGAAAAATCCTGCTATTGTCACTATTACCACTGTCCAATATTTGAAATATTGCTCTTTCCATATTTGTGTTTCTAAATAATTGATCCATATGAAGATGGTTGCTATTCCTACAATAAAGCCAAATATTACATCGTTAAAACTATGAACTCCAAGATATATACGAGAAATGCCAATACCAATTATTGGGATAAAATAAAGATATTTTACTAAATTTCTGCTATTTAGAAAAATATAATACCAAAAAACAGTTGCAACCTGAACATCCCCGCTTGGAAAACCAAATGGGTCATGCGCAGGAACAAGGTATAGTTCAGAATCAGGTCGTGGTATGTGAAATACGTTTTTTAATAAACAATTTAATAAAGTGGAGTATGGCACCAGAAATGCTAATGATAAAAAATTTACTCTTCCTGAACCTATCCAATATCCTATGGATATTAGGCTTATATAAAAATAATCACTAGCAAGAAGTGGAAAATATGCAAAAAATACATTCAACGACTCTGATCGAAGCACTAAAATCCAATTTTCAATTTTTAGCATTATTACCTCTCCTATCTTGCATGCAAATTAAGTTTGATAAAAAAACAGAAAACGGAATTAATGCTCCTATACAAAGCCATCTTAGCGGCGCAATAAGTAGCGCCATCTCAGATTTTACCGAAAAAACCACGTTTACTAGAAATAAAAAAGAAAAACAACATATAGTAGCTACTAATTTTGTTTTTTGAGTAGGATTGCCTAGTACACCCCCATAGTCAAAATAATATTGTGAAATCAGCAATCCAAATACTGCAAAGTAAGCCATCCATAAATGAGGAGGAATTGCATGTATTAATTTTATGTATACCAAACAAACAGATGTAAATGCGATAATTACTAGAAACAAATAGCGTGTTTCCATACTTATTTTCAAATATTTATATAAATATATTAGTGCCAAGGCAAAGAAAACCGCGCCCAATATATCAGCAATATTGTGATAACCGAAATATATTAAACTTGTTCCAATCATTATTAACAAAACAATTAGGGAATTTTTTAATAGTTTATTACGCGTAAATGTATAAAGAAAACCATATAATACCATAGAAGTTTGCATATGTCCGCTTGGGAACGCAAATCCTTCTTTGCCTATATGAGGGGCTAAAGGTATCTGGAAGGTTGCTTTCAAGGAAGAATTAAATATCATACTTAACAATACTAGACAAATACTATGAAAAAAAATTTCTCTATTTATCCAGATATAACCCATAATTAATATAGGTATAATAATAGTCTCGTGACTAAATTCCAATACAGTTTTGGCAAAAAAATCCAAATAATCAATCATGAAATCTCCATTGAATTAAAATTTTTGTTAACATAAAATGTGATGTTGTATTGCTCATAATGCGCTAATTTATCCATTCGCAACCTCGCCAATAATTCGTTTTTGAGCTTCAGCTTCGTGGCTGCGTTTATCTGCAATTTGACAGAGCTCAAATGTTGCTTTCCAAAGTGCCCAGGCTCTGCTACGTAGCCATGTATCAGAATCCATATCCATTTCAGAAATAAAAATCTCACGCGCTTTGCCGCTCAAATACGTCCAGGCAATTACAAGATCGCAGACAGGATCTCCGCTAGCTGCGCAACCAAAGTCAATGACTGCTATATGGTCATATTATATTTGATTCCAGTTGCAATTGCCGCTCTATCTCTCTAGATAGGCCAAAAGCTTTTGTGGTTCGCGCGAGTTTACCCGCAAGAATAGCTATTTCCTCAGTAATACCAAATCCCACAATTAATTAAACCAATTGACTGAACAAATTTGTGATACAGTTTTATCTGATATTGACTTAATAAATTCACAAACTTCATATTCTAGAATATCAAGAGTATCATAGATTTTATTGCGAATAGTATTACTTTTAATATGTTGCCACAACCTTTCTCCCGGCTTTAATTTAAATATTTGTCTTATTTTAGCTGGTATCGCAAGTCTACCATTAGTATCTATATAACTTTTTTGCGTGAGCATAAAACCTTCTCTCATTTGGCATTTGTATTTTAATTAGATATCTATCTTAAGTAGCAAATATATACTTTGGTATATCATGACATAATAGGATATTTTAGAAAATAAAACAATATAGAATATTACGAAAACTCTAAAACGTAAGTTTTTAATAAAACCTATTTTTCTAGAAAATTCATAATTTACTAGTTTAGAAAATTTACATAATTTGTTAAATTTATCAATTATGCCAATTAATCTGATCCACCAAATTGACTTATCTTGCCAATATTTACAGAATTATTCAAAGCCCTCATTTTAAAAATACTTGTTTTAGGCATCCCAAAATAACACTCTCTATACATCTTTATTAAACCATATACGCGGAGCGCAAAGCAAGCTTTGAAGGGAAAAATTACCAATCAGAGCCTAGTTTGCGCGAGAGAGGTATATTCATCAGCTCTTTTGCTCTCTCTATTATGACATTACTAATTCCCGCCATTTTTGCAACATTAAGCCCGAGAGATTTCGGGGCGATGCCATCTTTAATTTTATGCGAAAAAGAAATTTCATCACCCTTTTGCACTATTTCTGCCTGAAGATTTCGGGCGCAATCTAAGCGCTGTGCAAAATGAGCTAGTTCAGTATAGTGAGTTGCAAAAAGCGATTTACATTTGATTGATTTAGATAGTTCCTCTACCACAGCCCATGCAATTACTATACCATCTTCTGTCGAAGTGCCGCGAAATGATTCATCGAATAATACCAAAGATCTATTAGTCGCATTTGCAAGAAGCATTGATACACCCTCCATTTCAACCATAAAGGAGGATTTTCCGTCTTTAATATTATCCCCTCCGCCAATATGAAAAAAAATCTTATCTACAATACCTATATTACAAAATTCCGCAGGTACAAAAGAGCCCATTTGAGCCAAAATTACCATAAGAGCTGTCTGTTTTAGATATGTACTTTTACCGCCCATATTTGGCCCGGTTAAGATGATTGTGCTTTTTTCCTTGTTTAACTGAGTAGAATTTGCGGCGAAGTTTTGTTCCTTTTTTTGCAGCAAATGCTCAGATACTGGGTGTCTTCCATTGCATATATTAATCTCATCAGACTCATTGATTCCAGGCATTACATAATTATTTTCTCTTGCGATCCTTGCAAGGCTTAGGTGTAGATCTATCCTTGAAATAATCAGGGCTAGATTTTTAAGTATATTTTTATACGCACTAACTTCATCGCAAATTTGGAGGAATATCTCGTTCTCAAGCAAAGAAATAGAGGCGGAGCATGAGGCTATATTTTTTTCAGCCTCTATCAGTTCGCTAGTTTTGTAACGAATAGTACTTGCAGTTGATTGCTTAAAAAGGAATTTATCCTTACTGAGCTTTGCTCCGTCTTTAGCATTTATTTCAACAAATATCCCAACTATATTATTTTGTGATATCTTAAGGCTTTCTATATTCGTTTCTTTTCTATATTTCTCTTTTAACTTCTGGATATGTTTCCAGCTTATATCCTGCTCTTTTTTTAACTCCAAAAGCCTGGGGTGATGGGTGCTTTTTATTGAGATATCTTGTATATCATCATCGCAAATAGCGCTTTCTAGGAGGTCCATTATTTCATATGGAAATTTGAGACCATCTTGAATATAGTCTATTATTTTAGACTTCCCTTGACGCGTTCCAAATTCCTCAAAAACTATGTCCTTTATATTAGAGCATATGCTTAATGCATTTTTGAGGGTGAATAAGTCAAAAAAAGAACATTGTTTTTGAATTATTTTTGTAAGAGACCTCTCCATATCGCCAAAGTTTGTTAATATGCTGCTAAAATTTTGGGATAAATCTTGATACTCGAAAAAAAACTTCGTAAATTCCTGTCTCTCTATTATTTGATCTAATTTATTAAATGGGGATAAGATGGATTTTCTGAGTAATCTTGCGCCTCCGGGGGTTGAGGTTTTGTCAAGTAGCCAAAATAAACTGCCACTTTTTTTGCCAAGCTTGGTCTCTATGAGCTCAAGAGAAGAAATTGTTGAGCTATCAAGGAACATATTCATGTCATGAGACTCGCACTTAGGCTCCGAAAGGCTGAACATCGTTCTCTGCATATTTTGCAATATATATGCTAGAATTGAGCCTACCGCGCAAATTGTACCGTAATTTTTTATTCCCTTTATAGAGGCGGGAGGTTTTTGATAAAATTCAGAAATATTTTTTTGGGATTGGTCAAAATTGAAGAGATCTTCATTGATTTCAAATGAAATACCAAGCTTCTCAAGGATAGGTAAGGGCTGATTTGACAGTACCTCTCTCGGGGAAATGATTTGGATCGCGCCAAGAAGATCCTTCTCTTTTGCTAAACTAACTATAAATTCCCCTGTTGAGATATCTACATAGGCTATGTGAAAGTTATTATCGTTTTCAAAAATACTTAGTAAATAATTGTTAGACTTTTGGTCCAAAAATTCATCCTCAAATATTGTCCCTTGCGTTATTATGCGCGTTACTTTTCTCTCTATTACTTTAGAGTTTGAAGTTTTGCACCCTTCTACTTGCTCCGCTATTGCAAGCTTTTCTTGAAATAGTAAAATTTTAGGTATGTATTTCGAAAGAGCAGAGGCTGGGATTCCGCAACTTTCAACACTAGATTTTTTGGTGAGAGTAATCACTAAATAATTCGAAATCTTTATGGCATCCTCAAAAAAAGCCTCGTAAAATTCTCCTACTCTAAATAGTAATAATTTATCCTGGTGATGGTATTTAATATCTAAATACTGCTTAATGATAGACGCGCGGTCCTCGAATTTATAGAGGGATTTGAAATCCTCATGAGTCTGAGTTTGCATATGTTAAATCTCAAGGATTGAGCCTTGCATCCTTCGGTACTAGGGAAATATCAGATATTTCTGCAATAACATAGTCATTTATATCATCATGATCTAAAACCGGATTATTTGATGATTTAAGATATTCCGCTGGTAAAATCACGGTTCTAGTACCGGAAAAATTAGCATATGAGAGCATATATGATAATGCTTTAGGATACTCAAAATCTCCAAGAGTAAATTTGATCTTTTTTTGCTGAATTATCTTGCCGGAAATATCTGTAATTTTTACGGCAAAATCTACTTCATCCCCGCATATTACAGACCTTGCAGAGCTCACTATTTCGTCAAAAATTTTAATCTTACTCATATCGAGGTTATGTGGCTCATCATGATCTTTTACCTGAATATGGTACCTATACTTTTCCGGATTATCGCCATCCTCTGATTTATTTGGTTTGTCTTGAATTTTCGAAGGCTCTATATATACGCTTATAACCTCACCCAGATTCATGCCATCAGCCAATATATTAAGATCTTGGGTATATCCCTTGCCCAGCTTAAAACTAACTTCTTTCGATGCTTCTTTTGCTCCATCTATTGCGTGCCTTGTATATTCAAAAACTATTTTTTGTCCGCAAATGGTTTTTGGCTTTGCAGAAGATGTGACCTTTTGGATCTGGTATTTCCTTCTTGCTATACCCGAATTATTTGTTGATATAGAAAAGGATGGAGACTTCATAGAAAAATCTTCTTTATCGATAAATTTTTGCACAAATTTAGCCCCAGTCTCAGTTCCCACAAAGCTAGAAACAGCGTTATTCACAACCTTCTCGGCAAATGATTGTTCATTATTAATTTTTTTGGTTTTATCAATATTGATATCTTCATTAGCAGGAATGTTTTTTTGGGAGAATTTTTCAATTTTCTCTTCTGATTTATTTAAAAATTCAGATGATCTTTCGTCCAAAATGAGGTACAAAGCTAATAAGAAAATAGAAACAAGAACCAAATGTCGCATAATATTACATATAAATTGAAGCAAGAAGAATCTACAGGCTATTTTTCAAATTCGCAAGAAAACTAATTATGTATTTTGATATAAATAAGCAAAAATATTTTGATGAGGTGATAATTGGGGGAGGGGGCGCGGGCCTGACTGCCGCAATTAAGCTTGCATCAAATAATCGTAAGGTTGCGATATTATCTAAGACTAAATCTATATTCAGCAATACATCCGCAGCTCAAGGGGGCATAAATGCAAATTTCGGCAATCAGGTTCCTGATGATTGGAGATGGCACTTGTATGATACTATTAATGCTGGCGGTTTCCTTGTGGATCAGGACTCAGCCGAAATTTTATGTCAAAAAGCAAACGAGTCTGTGCTTTTTTTGCAAAAAATTGGTGTGAAGTTTGACCTTGATCAATACGGGAAGATTTTTCAAAAAAAATATGGCGGCCAAACAACTCATTTCGGAAGTCCCGAGATTGCCCAAAGAGCGTGCTCAGTCTCAGATAGAACTGGGAGCGCTATTATGGATAGCTTATATCTTGAGGCGCAAAAATTAGGGGTCAATTTTTTTGACTATCACCAAGCTCTGGATTTAATCGTTACCGATGATATATGCTGCGGGGTAAATGTGTATGACATTAATCAAGGTGAAATAGTTTCATTTTTTGGATCGAATATTATTATTGCAACAGGTGGGTATAGTCAGATTTATAAAACATCTACCTCATCAAGTGCATCTACTGGAGATGGGATTAGATTAATATCTAACCTAGGCTTTGCATTAAAAGATATGGAATTCGTGCAATTTCACCCAACTTCTATGAGAGATACGGGAATTTTGATCTCAGAAACAGCAAGGTCAATAGGAGGTTTTTTGCTCAATTCCTCAGGGGAAAGATTTATGGAAAATTATTCCGAAATTTACAAGGAACTGAGCGCAAGGGATGTAGTCTCAAAAGCTATTTTCAAAGAATCTAACAAGCTAAAGGAGCATATTTTCTTAGATTTAAGGCATGTTGACCAAGGTCTAATTGAGCAAAAAATTGGCTATGTGAATTTAATGTGCAAATACTTCCTAGGGCTTGATTTTAAGAAAGACCTAGTTCCAATCAAACCTGTAGCGCATTATTGTATGGGCGGAATCCCTACTAATAAAGACTGTCAGGTTATTATGGTAAAAAATAGGCAAGAAAACCCTATTACAGGCCTCTATGCAATTGGGGAGTCCGCCTGTCATTCTGTTCATGGCGCAGGAAGGCTTGGGTGCAATTCTCTCCTTGATATTATTGTTTTTGGCTCTCATGCAGCTGAGCATATTTTATCTTCTTCACACAAAACTCCCAAATGTTCAAAAAATCAAAAAATCTCAATCACCCCCATCCTAAATAAATCAAGCGGCGCAATTGTTGGGGTTGATATAAATTCCATAATTAATGACATAAAGCTAATTTCAGATTCTCAGATAGGAATAGTGCGTAATCATGATGATTTAGTGAGCGCGACAAAAAAACTCGAATCTTTGCATAATAAATTAGGAAATTTAGCTCTGCAAACTTCAAACCTAAAATGGAATCTTGATTTGCTAAATTTTTTTGAAGCCGAATCTTTGCTAATTTGCGCAAAGCATGTTGCATACTCTGCCCTTTCAAGAAAAGAATCCAGAGCATCTCATTATAGATCTGACTTTGAAAAAAGAGATGATAAAGCATTTTGCAAACATAGTTTTTCTACCCTAGCAAAAAGCGGAGCGGTAATCGAGTATCTTGAACCCAGAACTTCACAGGAATATGTGGAGTTTTTTCCACTTGAGAAGGAAAATAAAATATAAAATCGTACTATTATCTTCTTGTTGTCTATATTGATGATATCTTATATGAAAAAAATGAGTAACATAACAATGAAACTATATAACATAATGTGCGCAGCACTAATAAATTTTAGCGCTTTCCATGTAGTTGCTAGCATGAATAATAGCGATAATGCCACAAAGTCGGTGGTAGATAGCATCAAATCCTCATATAATGAACTCTTAGAAAAAAAAACAAATTCTCGCTCATTAAACCCAGCCGACATACAAATTTATATTCTAAAGTCCAGAGCTTCAGGGGAAAAAGCTGATATTGTCAAAAAATTTGGTAATGATTTTTCAGGACTTGATCTAACAAATCTGTATCTAGCAAATGCCTCCTTAAGAGAAATGGACCTAAGCAATGTAGATTTTAGCCACTCAGACCTAGACTGGGTAGATATTACAAAATCCAAACTAGATGGGGCGACATTGAAAGCCTCCGATCTTGAATATTGCATTGGAAATAATACATCTTTTATTGGAGCAAATCTTGAATTATCTAATTTTGCACATTCAAGTTTGGTTGGGGCAAATTTTAAAGGCGCTAACTTAAAAGGAGCAAATTTAGTAAAAGCTAATTTAGTTGGGGCAAATTTCGAAGGCGCAAATCTTGAAAATGCAAATCTAGCAGATGCGATTCTAACTAACGCAAACTTCAAAGAGGCAAAACTTTCTTACGCTAACTTCAGCAATTCTCGGACATTTAATGCTTCCTTCCAAAATGCTAACTTAGAGAATGCAACATTTTACAAATCAAGATTAATAGACTGTAATTTTGAGGGCGCAGTTCTGACTCGCTCATTGTTCAAAAATAGCGATTTCAGGGGTGCGTCATTTAAAGGAGCAAATATTTCTGAGGCTATTTTTCAAAAAAATACCATAGACCATACTCAGATTGATGCAGCACAAAATAAATTGATAAATCAGTAGAGCATCGATGTATATACGAAATTCACTATTAATTCTTGTTCTTAGTTTTATAACCCAAACTGTATATGGAGCGAAAAATAATCTAAATACATGTGTAGCATGGGAAGAAAAGCTCAATGATTTTGAGCCGGAAAAATTTCCAAAAACTAATAATTTACTCAGAAAACCTGGGCAAATTCCGATTTCATGCGGAAAGAGAGTGGTAGTAAAAGGTAAACTTGTTGATGAAAATTGTGTCCCCATTAGCGATGCTAAGGTTTTTATTTGGCATGTAGGGTGCGACGGTCAGTACCCTTACACCCCACTAAGAAATAAAGCCCAAAAACTCGTCAAACAACCTCCAAAATCAAGTAATACTTTTCTTGGCGCAGGTACAACTACAACGAATAATAAGGGTGAATTTTTCTTTATCACAATCATACCACCTGCAACAAAAAACGGCCCTTCATCAGCGCAACTAAGATTTACTCATCATAGACTTGGCAAATTCGAAACTCAGCTTAATTTTAACAGCAGTACTGATACCACAGAGTCTGAGGAGTTTGCATCATATGATTCGAGCTTAGCAAAAGGATCTCTCGTCAGAGAATTTAAAATAGTTGCCCCTTGGGAGCAGAAATTAAAAAGCTTCTAGCCCATTGAGTCGATATCTTTTCACTGAAAAAGTCACCCAGATATTTACATAAAAGTGTAAATTTATACTCAATATCTTTTAAAGTTCACTTTATTTTTGTTTTTTATTGAAAAGTGATAGGAGGTTTTAAAAAATTATCTTTTAATGGCAGTTTTCTTGTGCTATAGAACCTTGTTAATAACATAAAGCATTTTTTTTCAGAAATTATATTTCTTAACATAATTCATAAAATTAAAGAAATTAATTTTTGCAAAGTTCAAAGTTAAAGCATATAATAAAAAGAACTTGACGACTTTTGGTTGAACTTTTACCTTACTAGGAGTTGTATTTAATTGGAGCATATATATGACAAAATCCCACACTATTCGTAAATCACAACACAAAAATCATCATACAAAATCGGACCCCGGTATATCGCCTCGCACATATGCAATTCTAGCTTTTGATGTTTATAATAAAGAGTCCGGCCCTCTCCCTGATGGGTGGGAGGTGTATATGGAATCACGGACTCAAAATGATACATATTTTGGTAGAGCTTATTTAAATAAAAACTCAAACGAATATATTATTTCTCACAGAGGTACTGATAATTTTGTAAATATTGCCGATGATGTACTTTTGCTTGCAAAGCAAGATCC
>JANRMF010000056.1:0-4408 GCA_033761815.1 Rickettsiaceae bacterium | reverse complement strand
AATCACCGGCGCCAAAAGAATTTGCTGTCACCCAAGATTTATCATCATTATTTGAGAGAAAACCCAAATGACTACTTAAGGGGCTTGCAAACCCCTTGTAAGGAGAGTGGGAACTTGTTTTTGCGTGTCTTTTGGATGGGCTATGGTAATAGTGTGTCCATTTGGAATTAACACCGCTAACTATGGTTCTTGCATGTTTCTTTTTTACCGCCTTAAGAACTCTTGGGTGAAATCCTACTGAATTAGCGCTACTAGTAGTTTCCGTAAACATAGAAACGTTCTCATTCTCGCTATAAAGTTGCAGCTTTTTTGCTTGTTGGTCAAAAGGTGTCCAGCTATTATTACTCAGATAACTCAGACTTGCCTCATCAGGACTATACCCATCCTTATCCATCCTATTAGGCGAAAAATCTGAAAGATTTCTAAGTAAGGTTTTTGTATATCTTGGAGAATTTTGGGCTTTCTCACTCGCTACTGCATGAAACAAATTTTTGTAAATTGGTATATTAAGAGCTGTACGGTCTTTGTTTCTTTGAACATTCGAAGTCGCCTTATCATTCTCTTTATTCTCTATGTCTTGATTTGCATTATTTACAAAACTAGGTTGATGATTACTATGACTCTCTTTTTTGGGCGACAAAAAAAGGTTATTATTTGTCCTATGTATCCCAGTTTTATGGCTCGCATGAGAGTGCGGAGGCGCATTTATAGAAAGAAAAAATAGCCACAATATGAGTAGAGTATATTTAAAAAATTTCGCTATCAGAGTCATCTACTCCTCCCATAATCAATCTATCAAAATCCCCGGGTTTATATACCTCTCCTATTTCATTAAGATTTGCACTTATTATCGAATGCGCAGTCATGTCACTTGGAGCTTCGGATTGAGAATCTAATTGATGTAGAGAAAAATTTGCGCTCATTTTAGCTTCTTCAATTACCTCATTAGAAATTAATGCAATTTTTGCTGTTGCTTCTTCAAGGTCCTCTATCTCCTGCCCATTCATCATAGTCTCAATGGTAGCTTTGACTTTCTCTGAAATTTGATCAAGCAAGTTTTTTATAGACTGGCTTGAAAAAGCCTGAGGAAGCATATAAGGTTTTCTCTTATGAATTAGATCAAGTGCATTATGGAAAAAATTTAATTTCTCTTGCAAGTGCTCTAAGTTTTGATTCTTTTCGTAATCGGTCAGAGATATTATCGTATTCTCTAAAATCAGACCCAGCAGAGAATGTTTTGAATTGTACTGTTTTGATTTTATGGGAATATTTGTAATGACGGAATCCGAATCGATATATAATTTTATGCAATCTTCATTACAATATGAGATAGATAAAAAAAGCAAAATAGGCCATTTTTTGATGCTCGTTTCGTAATCATGTTCATTAGCAAAATAAGTTATAAGTTTTGTTGCGTTAAAAATAAAGGCGGGTTTTACACAGTGATATAATTTTGACTTAAACATACCAATTGATAGACCGCGTGTAATTATCGCCTTTGAAAAAGCAATGTCATCCCAGATTGAAGCAAGTTCAAGAGGGGTGAAATAGCGCAATCTCTCATCGAGAGCTCCTTTATAACATTCAGCTGCAGACTCTAGTTCTTCTTTTGTGGCTAAATTTATATAATCTAGAGTAAACTGTGCTATACCACCTGATAGTTGATATTTACTTTCATATTTTGCAAAAATATTTTTAACCTTACTTTGGGATGAGGCTAAGATCATAAAAGTATGAACTCTATGTTCTAATATAGTAGGCTCTATATTTTTAAAGAAACCCTTCTCTGTAAATTTTCTGTTATTTAGCTCCTCAATCAATTCATTTGAAACATTCATAATAACCTTTGCGTGCTCACTGTCGTTTAAGTGTAGCGGTGTATTAAAGCTAGATAAAACGCCCCCTTCTTCATTTTGATCTTCTTGGTCCGAATTGAGCTCATCTATATCTCTTTGTAACGTATTTCTGTTAATTTTTGTTTTATGAGGCCTGCGTAAGAAATACATAGCCCCAAAAGCAACTAATGATAGGGGCACATATACGAAGAGTAAGAGATTTTGAATTAGCCTATAGTCTATAGAATAATTGTTAAGAAGCGCTGGATTTTGGCTTGTGTTATTGAAGGATTCTATATTATGATGATTGTGTATAGAAAAATTGTGATCAAGTTCTGCGCTTAGAATTGTATTATTATAGGATTCTGAGTTCCGAGGCGTAGGAAGGATAATGGGATTTTCGCAGGATTTGTTGCGCAATTCATCGTCCAGTGTCGCGCGCAAATTCTCCTCGTATAAAGTTTTATTTTTTTGTAAAATTATTTTAAAACGCTGCACCTCAGTTCTATTAGGTTCTGAAATATTATAATTCCCTCGCCAATAACCAACATCTTGATCTATTGCAAGAGAGGTATTAACAGCCTTTTCAGGAAATATTGCTTTTAATAAACCGCGAATTTTGCTACCCACGAATCCTAACATACTAAAACTCTAATAAATATTGAATTAACCATAGGTTGTTCTAATACGCGCAGAAATCATGCGTAATTACCACAAAGGATATATGCGATATTATTCTAACCTCATTTATGTAGCCCATGCACAAAAGCAGGGGCAAAACTAAACAGGAGTCTATAATATAAAAATCTCTTTTGCAATACTAAACTTATGATTGTTTTGCGGGATGATTTATAATCTTGTAATTCAAGGCCACCTTACTTCAGGCGGAAGTGACATCAAAATCGCCTCCACATTACCCCCTGTCATTAGCCCAAACTTTGTACCCCTATCATATAAAAGATTAAACTCAACATATCTACCCCTTTTTTGCAATAAATACTCCCTCTGCTCCTTTGTCCATTCTAGAAGCATTTTTGCTTTTATGATCCCAGAATAAACATCCCTAAACGCTCTCCCTACATCTTGCACATATGAAAAATCGTACTCAAAATCCCCTGTATTATAGTAATCAAAGAAAATCCCTCCTACTCCCCGGGATTCATTCCTGTGCTTTAAAAAGAAATAATCATCGCATTCTTTTTTAAATTTCGGATAAAGTGAAGAGTCATATTTATCGCAAACCTCCCTAAAGGCATTGTGAAACTGCTTAGTTTCTTCTTCATCTGGATATGCGGGAGTCATATCCCCCCCTCCTCCAAACCAATTTTTTGTGGTCTCGATATATCTTGTATTAAAATGCGCAGCAGGCACAAGTGGTGACTTCATATGAGCAACCAAAGAAATTCCTGTTGCGAAAAATCTTCGGTCAATATCTGCCCCTGGAACTTCTTTTGAAAATGCGCCTGAAAACTCTCCGTAAACTGCCGAAAAATTCACTCCCACTTTCTCGAACACATTCCCTTTCATAATAGACATTTCGCCCCCGCCCCCGCCCGGCCTATCCCAATTCGTTCTCTGAAATTTGGCCGGCTGAAGCTGAAAAAGCTCAGCATATTGCTCTTCTATATTTTCAAATTCTTGGCACACTGAGGTGCGTAAGGTTTTGAACCACTCCTCTGCCCTTGCTCTTTTTTGAATATTCATAATTTTAAAATCTCCTTTATACTCAATTTACTTGGTTTTCCTTTTTTGTTTTTCATCTCCTCTAGAATTTTGCTCGAATTTTCTACTTGATCAGCCCTTGCTTCTGCATCGCGCAATAATCTATCGGCAATATTTAATATCTCGGATGAATTAAATTTAGATTGCAGCAATTCTGGAATAATCTCTCTACCTGCCATAATATTAATTAGATTAGCAAATTTCACTAAAATTTTCATTTTGATATAGAACCAGCTGATAAAATTCACTTTATAGCATATAATTTGCGGAGTTTGATGCATAGCTATCTCTAGTGCATTTGTCCCAGATTTTGCAATAGCAAGAGTTGATGCTTTATATACCTGAAAATGATCGCCTTCTGTAATAATCACCCCATCAAGCCCTTTATTTTTGACCTGGTTTTGTATCATAGCGCTGATTTTTTCACCTGCAGATAATATAACGAGTCTAAGGTTATATTTTTCCTTCAGCGCAACAAAACTATCTAGGAAAATTGGCAAATGTTTTGCAACCTCCCCCTTTCTACTGCCAGGTGTTATACATATAATCTCTTCCTCTTTTTTTATATCGTATTTTTTGCGAAAAATTTCTTTATCATCGCAAATATCTTGTTCAAAAATAAAATGACCTACAAAAACTGACCTCAGACCCTCCTTTTCGAAATATGGAGGCTCAAATGGCAAAAGAGTTATGAGTAGATCGTATATTTTTGCAAATTTTGCAGCTCGCTCTGGTTTATAAGCCCAAACGGATGGGGCGACAACATGTACAAGCTTTGCATTAGAAAACTGTTTTATATTTGATGTAACCCTTGTTGAAAAACCCGGAGAATCTATTGTAATTATAATATC
>JANRMF010000055.1:0-5043 GCA_033761815.1 Rickettsiaceae bacterium | reverse complement strand
GGAACGCAGAGTTCTTTCTCAGATCTAATGCTATTTGAACATAATCAAAAACCTGAAGTCTCAATTGAAGATGTAGAAGAGGTATCTAATTATGTTAAAGCTATAAATTATGGCTTAGAGCGCTTAAAAGATGATTTTCCTTTATCTCTTAGACTTTTAAAAGAAATACATGGTATTTTGCTTTCTGGAGGCAGAGGATCAAGTCAAACGCCTGGAGAATTTAGAAGATCACAAAATTGGATCGGTGGAACAAGGCCTGGCAATGCTCTTTTTGTCCCTCCTCCAGTAGACCATTTAAGTGATTGCCTTAGCGATTTTGAAAGATTCCTTCATGATGAAAGCTTGCCGGTACTTATCAAAGCGGGTCTTGCTCATGTTCAATTTGAAACAATACACCCTTTTTTAGACGGTAATGGTAGACTTGGCAGGTTGCTTATAACCTTGCTTCTATGTACTGGAAGCATGCTTGATGAACCAATTCTTTACTTAAGCCTTTATCTTAAGCAAAATCGTCATACCTATTATGAGCTGCTGCAAGAAGTCAGAGAATCTGGCACTTGGGAAACATGGTTAGAATTTTTCCTCATTGGTGTAGAAAAATCTTCAAAACAAGCCATTCAAACAGCGACACGAATTAATGATCTTTTTGGAAAAGATAGTGAGAAAATATCTCATTTAGGCCGTGCTAGATTTTCATGTGAACAAACACTTGAATACATGAAACGCCTACCTCAAGTGACAGTTCCTCTCCTTGCCAAAGAATTGAAAATGACTCAGCCAACAGCAAGAAGTGCATTAAATCACTTGAAGTCTATTGGGGTACTTGCAGAAGTGAGTGGTAAGAAACGTGATAAAGTTTATATCTATCGTAAGTATTTAGATATTTTGGAAGATGGCGCAGAACCATTTTCTTCAGAGAAGTCATAATGAACGCATTCCATTCCAATATCATCAGCATTTACCGAAAACAAGGCGAATCTTGGCTAGATGAGCTGCCTGAGCTTGTTTCAGCAATATCTTCAAGGCTAGATTTACGCGATTTGCAGGAGTTCGCCAATCTTACCTACAACTATGTGCTATCAGGATTTCAAGGCGATAATCCTATTATCCTCAAGCTTGGTCTAGATAATGTAGGGTTGAAGCGAGAAGCTTTTGCGCTCAAGTGCTTTTCAGGCTGTGGCGCAGTGACTGTTCTATCTGAAGATGATGGCATATTGCTTTTGGAAAGAGCGGTATCAGGCACATCAGTTAAAAATTATTTTCCAAATCAAGAACATGAATCTATCGAAATTGTCTGTGGGGTTATCAAAAAGTTGCACCAAGCAAATATTCCTACGACCCATAATTTCCCCCATATCAAAGATTGGCTTGAAGCATTAGATGGCGACCTAGAAATTCCACTGCAAACGCTACAAAAATCCAGAGAGCTTCGTGATCAGCTTTTAAAAACGGCTGAGCCAGATGTTTTGCTTCATGGTGATCTCCACCATGATAATATCTTGCAAAATGGCAATGATTGGCTGGTGATCGATCCAAAAGGCGTTATTGGCGAGCCAGTTTATGAAGTGGCAGCTTTTATCAGAAGCCCCATGCCAGAATTACTGACTCACGATGATGCACCAAATATTATTCAGGGTCGTGTCATACCATTTCCATGAAATAACATTACAAATAATCTATAGCGCAGACGCTCATTAAAATTTCCTGATTCAGATTTTGTGTTATAAATTTACATAATACCATTCGTAAGAATAAATTAGACGAATGAAGTCATTGACGGATGGTATAAGGAGGGGAAAAATTGATATATGGCGGATAGGGTGGGATTCGAACCCACGGTACAGTCGCCCGCACGCCGGTTTTCAAGACCGGTTCCTTAAACCACTCGGACACCTATCCGAGGATATTTATATCAAATGATTATTACATTTGCAAGGCTAAATCTATTGTTTAAGCGCAAAATCATAATGTTCCTTTTGCGCAAATTAGAAATGTCCCCTTTTTTAGGTTTGTGCAATTTAAAGCTGTCAAACTTTTAGATAGAACGTATATTAGTCTATCAAGTAATATGTCTGAACAGTTGAACGTTTATGCATCAAGCTATCCTGGACAATATAGCAATAGCAAGTCTCGAATTAAATTACAATTGGTTTTTGATTATTTGAATCAAACCTTAGAGAAAATGGACTTAAAAAAAGGAATAAGATCAGATCAAGGTTATAAAGAATATAGATTAAAAGTCAGAATAATTTGTCAAAAATTAACAGCTGAGCAAACTGAGATTAGGAGAAGAAAAGCTAATAAATTAGCTAAGGGACATGGTTATAAATCCTCCCAATTAGGATTTTGCTTTTCTATAAGTTTTAGTTGCCATTCTCTATTCCATTTTTTAATGTCTCTATAATTTTTTCTACTTGTTCATCTTCAAGCCATTGTGCATGCTCAATTAAATAGTTTTTTTGGAACAGTGTAACCTCCGGTTTAGGGGCATCCTTAAATTTTACTAATCCATTAAATAATATTCCAATAAATTTGATGGAATTATTGTCGCAAAATTGCTTTATATCCTTTAAGTGCTCTTCTCTATCATCTATCATTACAAATGTTTTGGCCTCAAGATATTTCAAGTAATATAAAATTGTCTGACTTTTTGAATTAGCGCCGGTAATGAATAATCCTCTATAAAATGATGCGTTATTTATAGATACTTGTGGTACTGTATTATCATTAGAAAATGTGATGCCTAGAGATTGCAATTCCTTATAACGCCATTCTTCCATAGAATTGATATTGCCAAACTTACCGGTATCCATTTTAGTCAAGCCATATAGCCTATATTTTTTCTTTAATGCTAATAACGTATCAGGCCAATTCGGATCTATTAGCATGGGTTTGCGCTGCAACCTCCAATTGCTTACTATTTCTTCGTAATTCTTGTATTTGCTCTTATGTTTTTTGATACCATCTATAAGTTTATTATATGGCGCTCTTCTAAAAGTTTTTGATTCTGGAGTAATAATTGTATCGTCAATATCCACAAAAATAATAGAATTTTGAGGTATGCGCTCTAAGTAACGTAAAATTTCATTAGAATTTTTTATAACCGGAAATAAAGCCTGCGCCTCAGCTAATTGTAAGGTAGATAAGATAAATAATACTCCCAATAAGTTAAATAATAATTTCATACTAGCTCTCCTACTAAAACCACTCTTATCCAAGAGCGGGCGTCCTTTAAAAATTTATCTACTAATTCCTTATGTTTTGTGCGCTCAAGTTCCCAGCTCTTTAAGATTTCATTACTGGAGGCATTTGGATTCTCATCGAAATATCTTTTTACGAAATTAATATAAGCGCATTCTTCTTTCTGCGCGCTTCTATGTAATTTTCTAAACTCACATTCTTTAACCCATATATCAGTAAATTCTTGACATGTAGGCGGGCTTGCCCTCAATCCAGCGACTCTCTCGCCAATAATACCAAAATCAGTAAAGTGGGCGTGCTGACCTATAATTTCTTTGAAGAAAAGCTTAGTTTTTAGATCATTTTTATATATACCATTAAGCATTAATGCATCAGGGCTTAAGGCGCTGTTGTTTTGATCTTTTTCCACTAAGTCTTCGTTCATGTGTGCAGCTTCTGCTATTACTTCCGGCGCAAATCTGGTAAGCTGCACACACGCAGATGTCGCATCATCTTGCATAATTTTAGATTTTTTAATTGATTGCCATCTCTCTTCTATCATTGCTCTAGAGGCTATCATTTCTTAAACAACAAGACCTACGCCAAATTTTTTGACTAATTTCCCGCAAGGCAGGTCTGTTACACCAGACATAGGAGCAAGAATTACGGAAGACTGAAGCTGGATATTATCTATTTTGATTAGTTTCATAGGATTTTTCTGCAATTATATTACAAAGCTTATATTTTTGAAAGAATAATTTTAATAGACTCGTGGAGAATATAATTGTTATTTGCAAGATGTATTTCTTACTTGATAATTCTAAGAACAAATGAAGATTTAGATAGATGCTGGCAGGTCAAGATCATACAAATCTTGTGCCCTGTGCTTGATATAATCCTTCATTTGGGTTTTAGTAGTAACGATAATATTCTTCCCAGAATGCGCTCTCCCAGACCATAAAGCTTTCATAGTCTTCGAATATGGGGTACTCAATATCCAATCCAAATATGGCAGCAAAATTATTATAACAAGTTTTTTCTCTTAATTCTTCATTAGTAAAGCGGCGTTCATGAATACTTTTTTCTATTTCTGGCGAGTATAAAGGCCTTGACGCAGGAGCTTGAAAAGATTTTGAAAAGTCAGATGGATAATAGTGGATGGTTTGAGATAATAAATTAGACTGACCTACATCTGTAGGAAAGCATGTTTTTTCTTGGTTAGGAGAATTAGTTTTATCTTCTGCTTTACCTGTCATACATCAAGATAGTATTATATAGCTTAGTTAATACATTTATTATAACTAATATTTTATAATTACTTTAGAGTAATTTAAGTTTTGGTATGTGCTCTTTGCATCAAATATAGAACCTGTATTTTTAATGATACAATAATCCCAAATCGCAAGGATTAAATTAGACTAATGAATTTTATAACGAGACTGCGCCAGTAGCTGTAAATACTCGCACAAAGAGAAGATCCGCTAAATTCGTTTGGATCATTTAAAATGGGATCAAACACTATGGCAAGCAACTATCAACCTGGTCTTACGATTGCTACTGAGTGGAATATTTATATTAGCCCTCTTCAATAAGCCATCCAATATCTTCCATAAATATGTTATGATAGCTTATTGCTTCCAATAGAAGATTTGATAATCTTGCCACCTTTTCTTGATTAGGAGCGGCTTGCGGTATATCTTTGTAATTGGCAATTTTACTCATCAAATTACCCTTTTTCTCCGCTGATATCTGAGTCCTATTTATGCTTCAAGCAAATAGTTCGGTATATTTGATTTGCACAAATTTATCGCCTCAGAGTTGCTAGTAAATTCATTAGAGTTCTTTGGAAGCTATATATGTTCT
>JANRMF010000054.1:0-3970 GCA_033761815.1 Rickettsiaceae bacterium | reverse complement strand
TCAGTAGGCGGTACGGGAAAAACCCAGATTATCAAAGCTCTTGGGGCTTTTTATATGAAGCAGGGCCGAAAAATTATGATTATCTCCAAAGGTTATGGTGGGTCGTATAAAAATCATGCATTAGTCAGTGCAAATAGCGACGTCAGGGAAGCTGGGGATGAGCCCTTGGAACTCGCCCATGACCTTGCTGCATACGGCGATCCTAATATCATAGTTTGTAGAAATCCTGCAAATATTTTGCCCCTAATTGAGGATATTAACCCAGACCTTATCTTGGTTGACGATGGGCTGCAAAATCCCAGCTTTATAAAAGATTTCAGAATACTCATGGTCGACGGACAAAGGGGGTTTGGAAATGGGTTTATAATCCCCGCTGGACCTTTGAGAGAATCTGAAAAATATTCTACTGGAAATGCCGATCTAATAGTATGCATTAACCCCTCGAAAAAGATCGAAGGCATATTGAGCAATAACCAACAATTCATCAAAGCCGCAAGCGAAATTCATTTAAACATAGAGAAAAGAGAGAAAATTCTGGCATTTTGCGGCATAGGCAATCCCGATATTTTTTTTGAAACAGTAAAAGATAGATGCACAATATCAGAAAAAATAACATTCCCTGATCATCATCTTTATTCAAAACAAGACATAGAGCGGATAAATTTTCTAGCAAAAAAAGCTGGGGTGAGTAAAATAGTGACTACTGAAAAAGATATAACTAAAATTCAGAAAGAGCTTTTTGACTTTGAGGTTCACGTGTGCAAATTATTCATATCAGAAGAGAGTGTAAATTTAATTGCAAACAAGATTCATGAAAAATTATTTTAAATTAATCAGTCAGGCAATTACTTTTGTAATTTTTATCATATTCATCAACCTAATGAGACTGATAGGTATAGATAGAGCGAGTAATTTAGGGGCTTATATATTTAAAATAATAGGGCCAATGACCCATTCGGGCTGGATAGTGCGGAATAATCTCAGTTTTATATATAAGGATATTTCAAATGAAAAAATCTCGAGCCTTGAGAAAAAAATATGGGATAATTTTGGCAGATATGTTGGTGAATTTGCTTTCATAGACGAGAATCACCTCAAAAATTCTAAAAAAGTAGAAGTTTTCGGGAAGGAAATCATAGAAGACCTTCACAAACAAGGCAGGAGATGTATAATATTCTCCGGCCATTTTGCAAATTGGGATTACATATTATACTCTCTTCTTGAAGTTGCTGGGGATGCCGGAGTGGTATACCGCAAGGTGAATAATCAATTTATAGACTCATACTTACTCAAGAAAAGATCTATGCTTGGTGCAACATTAATCAAAAAAGGGGCGGAAGGGGCGAGAGAGATTATAAGGCTCATTAAAGGTCAAAAAAATATCCTAATGCTTGTTGATCAAAAAATGAATGAGGGCATAGGGATTCCCCTGCTTAACAAGACAGCAAATACTGCAACTGGTCTTGCAAGCCTTGCTAGGCAATATGATTATGCTATAGTGCCGCTAAAAATTGAAAGAATAAAGGGGGCAAATTTTCGTATAACATTTCTAGAATCATTTGAGCCAGAAAAAACTGAGGCAAAAGAAGATGATATATATAAAACAACTTCAAGGGTGAATGATATATTATCTGGCTTTATAGCATCCTTGCCAGACCAATGGCTGTGGCAACATCAAAGATGGGGCAAACCGCATGAAATGAAGGATGAATGAGGATACGTGGTTGGGTACATATAAAGCCGCGCTATAGATGGTCCACCCGCCAGAATTTGAAATTTTTCGATAGAAGAATGTGGGGTTTTAGCGCAAGTAAAGTCTGGACTGGCTGGCGAAGAGATTGTTGTTGCGTCAAAGGTTCTATCAGAGATCGATTTAAAAGATAAAGTTGTTACGGGTGATACAATGTTTGCGCAAGAATCCTTATGCACACAAATTACCGAAGCAGGTGGTAACTATTTATTTAAAGTGAAGAAGAATAAAAGGAGAATACTGAATGATATTGCTCAAGCATTTTATTACCATACTTGGAAAAATCTCCCTATTTTTTCATTTGAAACTAGCGCCACTAAGGGTCATGGAAGGATTGAGTTCAGGACTATTGAGATAATTGAGGTTAGTGATAAATATTTTGGCGGACTTGATACTATCAAACAAATTGCACGAATTACACGAAACGTCCTTAATGCCAAAACCCCCAAAGAAAAAAGCGAGTTACACTATATTATGACTAGCCTCTCGAGTAAAGCATCTCTCCCAGAGGAGTTATTAACTTTCTCTACAAATTACTGGCAAATTGAAAATAAATTACACCGCACCAGAGATACTATTTTTGTGGAAGATATGAGTAACATTATCTCTCATGAATCACATCAAAACAACGCAACTATAAGGAATCTAGCTATTTGCTTATAGAACAAAATTAGTTCTTCTATAAGCGAGGCTATAGACAAAGTAATTTCTAATATTATAGTCTTTTAGGTAGGATTAGATATTAGGTGCGAGGAGAGAAGCCTATGAGTATTCATATCTTTACCCACAAATTGTGTTTAGAAGAAAAAGCTAGTATAAGAATCAACTGATTCAATAGTATAAGAGGTTGAAATTTATAAGATGAATAATTGGATAGAGAAAGAATTAGATTTAATAGATCTGGGAGACAAGAGATTAAATTCTCGGTCAAAAAATATTTTGTCAAAGTTTAGCGACAAACCCAGCAATAGCATAAACTGTAGTTTTAATGGGTGGCATGAAGGCAAAGCCTCTTACCGATTTCTAGCAAACAGTAGCGTTACGGCAGCCAAGATACTATTACCACATAAAAACATGACAGAAGAAAGGATAAAAGACTCAGAAATAATTTTATGTGTACAAGATACTTACTATATTGGATTATAGCGATCGTCGAAAAGATGTAGCAGGTCTTGGTAAAATAAGATTTGATGGCCAGCAAGGTATGTTACTGCACCCGACTGTAGCTTTTGATCAACAAGGGGTGTGTCTTGGTGTTATTAATTATAAAACTTGGACTAGAGAAGAATTAAAAGGCAGAAAACTACGACAAATAGTGAAAGCAGTAGAAGATAAGGAGTCGATCCGTTGGCTAGAAAGTTATCGTGCAACTGATCAATTAGCCAAAAAATATCCTAATAAGATATTGATTAATATAGCTGATAGGGAAGGAGATTTTTATGAGTTATTACAAGAATATAATAAAATGGAAAATAAAGCCCATTTAATTGTCAGAGCTAAAAGTAATAGAGTGCTGGATTGTCATAACAATGAAAATGAAAAAAAATTATGGGAACGAGTTCAGAATCAACCTATTGTCGGAAAAGTAAAATTTGATATAAGCGATATTGACAAGAAGAGGAAATCCAGGCAAGTCTGTCAAACAATCAGAACTTGTGAGGTATCGTTTAGCCCTCCTAGAAAAGTTAGAAAACTAAATAGCTTAAGGCCGATTAGCATTAACGCGGTGCTGTGTAAGGAAGAGAATCCTCCGGCTGGAGAACAAGCTGTAGAATGGCTTTTACTGACCACACTGGATATTAAATCTGACCAAACAAAAATATTTGAAGTAATAAAATACTATCAGCTCCGATGGCAAATTGAATTATATTTTAAAGTTCTTAAAAGTGGTTGTAATATTGAAAAATTACAATTAGAAACCAAAGAGCGGTTAGAAAATGCTTTAGCAATTTATATGATTATTGCCTGGAGGCTATTATTTGTAACTTATATAGGAAGGTTTTTACCGGAATTAAGTTGTCAGATTTTTTACACAGAATCTGAATGGAAAGCGGTGTATATCATTGCCTACAAAAAACCTCCACCAGATACTCCACCGTCAATAAGTGCAATGAATAAAGTTGTTGCTTCCTTTGGAGGATTCTTAGGTCGCAAGGGAGATGGAGAACCAGGTATAAAGGCTATGTGGATAGGCCTACAACGACTCAAGGATTTCACTTT
>JANRMF010000053.1:0-7155 GCA_033761815.1 Rickettsiaceae bacterium | reverse complement strand
ATACCATCTGCTCCAAAATCTGTCTCAAAAATCACACGAGTATCATTTGAGTCCTTTATGTTTATATCGCCTTTTGGGGGTATAACTACATTCATAGATTCCAGATTTCTCTCTATATCTTCTATAAAAAGATTGGCATTTTTTTTACAACCAGATACTCTAAATGATTGTGATATTGAACTGAACATAGAAAGACCGATAATGCTACAAAATAAACATATAATACGAGCATCTTTTATCTGCTTATTTCTTGCGATATTAGGCTCTATTATGTTTTATAGATATTTTACTCTAAAAAACATAGTACTTGAGACTATAATAAAAGAAAATGAGAAAATTTCCTCTTATTTTACTTCTAATATATATGATAAATTTCCTGACCTTCAGATATTATCGACTGGCAATGAACCGCATGAGTTTTTGGAAAATGCCAGCTTTGTGAAATTTGCCTCTGATTCTGTAGATTTTTTTGCCCTGCAAAATAAAATCAAAATATCTATTATAACCAATAAAAATCTTGAAATAGTCGCATCCTCTGATGTAGCTGTTAATTACAACCCCCCTCCCCCTATTACAGGCTTCATTGAGGCGATGGGGGATTACTTCTTAGGGGTGACAAATAACAAAGAATTAACTAAGGCGCTTTCGAAAAAGAACGTTGTGAACAATATTATGCTGAAGAAAATATTGCACATGAACGATAAAATTGCATTTATTGAGTCATATTACCCACTAACGCAAATTGGTAATAACGGCCCTGAACATATAGCAACTTTGAAAATTATTAGCGACATATCAGAGGAGTGGAAGAAAATTCGCTTCTTTGAAAAAAGGGTTTCTATCTTTCTGCTTAGTGTATTTGCGACCTTTTTTGGCGTGATCATTTTTAACACTCATCATGCTCAGAGAATAATAGATAAACAAGTGGAAACTCATAAATTTCTTGAAGAAGCAAGGATCAAGGCTGAACTTGAGAGCTCTGCAAAAACACAATTTCTTGCAAATGTGAGCCATGAATTGCGCACACCGCTCCACGCCATTATAGGATTCTCCGAAGTAATCATCACTGAAGCATATGGCAAATTGCAACCTACTCAGTATTTGGAATATATTCACGATATTAATAACTCTGGAAAGCACCTTCTGACTATTATCAATGATATTCTCGATTTCTCAAGTGCATCGGCTGATAAGCTAAAAGTAGATCTCATTGAGCTAGATCTAATAAAACTCGCATCTTCAAGCGCAAGATTTGTAAAGCCAAGCGCAGATGCTGCTGGTGTTAATATTATAGAGAAATTCCCAAAAGATCGTTTAGTTATAAAAGCAGACCCAAAAAGGCTAAAGCAAGCTCTTCTTAATCTTTTGTCTAACGCTGTTAAATTTACCCCTGAAAAGGGTAATGTTACCCTTGCAATTGAAAATAGCATTCAAGAAGGTAAAGTAAAAATAAAAGTAATAGATACGGGAATAGGGATGGAAGAAAGGGATATACCAAAAGCCCTTTCAACTTTTGGTCAAGTAGATAATAAACTTAGTAGAAAATATGAGGGTACCGGCCTTGGTCTACCCCTTACTAAGAAATTAGTAGAGCTGATGGGCGGAGAGTTTGAGATATCAAGTAAACCGGGGCGTGGGACGAACGTAACATTAACATTTAAACAAGAAGGAATATAATATGTTAGAGTGGGAAATTTTTGGGCTACTTGTAGTCGCTAGTTTATATTTTGAAAGTTTTTCGGTAAAACCCAATCAAAAACTATTCGGATATAGCCTCATCACAGTATATAATATATATTACGTATTAATGATATCTTTCTTTGGTCTATATTTACTGGCTTTTCATAGTGCCAATAGTGCATCCGAGTTTTTTGTTGGGTTTATAATAGAAAAAATGCTCTCGGTGGATAATATCATGGTCATTACCATGATATTTACCTTTTTTGACATCCAAGAAAAATACCAAAGTAGGTTACTCACCTTTGGCATTATTGGTATAATTATTTTTAGAATAATATTGATATATTGCGGAGTGGTAATTGTAGAGCAATTTTACTGGACTATGTATATTATGGGGATATTGCTCATTTATACAGGCTATAAAATGTGGGCTATGGCTAGCTCAAAACAACAAAAACCCCAGAAGAGTTCTCTTCTATCATTTCTAGAAGGCCACCTTCCTATTGCAAAAGATGTTACTGGGAATCAGTTTTTTATCTTCAAAAAAGATAAGCTTGGAGTAAAAAAATTCTATTTTACGCGGCTTTTTGTTTGCTTGCTTGCTATCACCTTATTTGATTTTATTTTTGCGGTAGATAGTATTTCTGCCATACTTTCAATCTCGCGGGATGTTTTTGTGATTTACACTAGTAATGTTTTCGCGATTTTGGGCCTGAGATATTTATATGTAATGATTACAGATGCTGTCAAAAAATATGAATATATGCATCATTCTATATCGCTAATTTTAGTATTTATCGGTAGCAAAGTATTTATTATGGATATTTTTGGGATCAAAAAAATTCCCTCTATTCTCTCACTAGGGATTATTATATTAATCCTTGCAGGAGGTGTGATTTATTCAAATATGCAGAAAAAGGTCTTAAAGCATAGGTAATCAAAACAAGAATAAACGACCTTGGCTCTGTGCATACTCAGCAATATAAACCTCTATATATCAAAACTATCTCCAAGATAGACTTTTCTGACTATTGCTGATTTTAGAATCTCCTTTGGAGAGCCGCTAAAAATGATTTTCCCGTCAAATATAACATAAGCCCGATCAACAATATCCAGAGTCTCTCTTACATTATGATCCGTAATTAATATACCAAGCTTCTTTTCTTTTAGGCTTTTTATCAGGTTTTTGATATCATTGATTGCAATAGGGTCAATTCCCGCAAGAGGCTCATCTAATAGGATGAATTTTGGGTTCATTGCAAGCGCCCTTGCTATCTCCACCCTCCTTCTCTCACCGCCCGAAAGAGATGCTGAGTCAGCATACTTTAAATGGCTTATGCCAAAGTCGCCCAGCAATTCCTCGAGCCTCTTCTTAACAATTTCTTTGTCCTTTTCAATAAATTCCAATATTGCAAGTATATTATCCTGCACATTTAACCCCTTAAAAATCGAGGATTCTTGAGGGAGGTAGCCAAGCCCATATCGAGCTCTTTTATGTATCGGTAGGTGAGTTATTTCCGTATCTTCTATGAATAAATTCCCACTATCTGCGCTAATGAGCCCGGAAATCATAGAAAAACATGTGGTTTTTCCTGCTCCATTTGGCCCAAGAAGGGCAACAGCCTCGCCTGTTTCAACCTCAATAGAAATATCATGCACTACTTTTCTTTTATTAAAGCTCTTATTGAGATTTGCTGCCTTTAGACTCATAAAAATAATTTATATATAGTTTGTCTCATCGATACAAGAATCTTGAGATTATTGTTTTTTTGGCTAGTTTGTCAAGCAAGGACTGTAATATCTCTGAGCATATCATAAAAAGATAACTTCAATTCATCAACTCCTTTGGGTTTTTTTGAATTGGTCAATAGGATTATCGGGCTCTTGAGTAAACTGGCCTTTTTCGCATCCTCAATCAGTTTCGCCTCTTCGTTTTGTGAGATTTTATCAGTTTTTGTATAAATTATGTAATAATAAACTCCAAGATCATCAAGGAGGTTAAAAACTTGCAAATCATTTTCCTTAATACCATGACGGCTATCTATCAGCAAAAAAACACAGGCGAGATTTTTCCTTTTTGCAAGATATGAATATACGAGCTTACCCCAAGTTTTTTGCTCTTGCTTACTAACTTTTGCATAACCATATCCAGGAACATCTACTATGTAAAATAATCCCCTAACATCAAAAAAATTTAATTGCTTTGTTCTTCCGGGAGTGTGAGATGTGCGGGCAAGTGCTTTTCTATTAGTTAGCGCATTGATTAGGCTAGATTTGCCAACATTAGATTTTCCAATAAAAGCAAATTCTGGCATCTCTCCTTTTGGAAAATCAGATGGGGTGTTTGACCCGAAAACAAATTTTATTTCACCAGAAAATAGCCTGTCTAGCTTGTCGATATTTGATAGGCTTGTTTCATTTGTCATTTGAGTAATTTATATAACTTTGCTGAGCTATGGATAATATATTATTCCAAGTCCAGTATATCAAAAGACCAGCAGGAAAATTACTAAACATAAATAGGAACATTAGAGGCATCATTTGCATCACTTGCGCTTGCACTGGATCTGCCGTTGGGGGCTGCATCCTCTGCTGTAAATACATGGTAAGAGCCATAAATATTGGCCATAAGCCGATATGAAGGAAGGATGGCGGAGTAAAAGGAATGAGGCCAAAAAGATTGAATATATTAGTAGGATCTGGGGCTGATAAATCCAAGATCCACCCAAAAAAAGGTGCATGCCTCATATCTATCGCCACATTCAAAACCTTATAAAGAGAGAAAAACACCGGAATCTGTATTAAAATTGGAAGACATCCAGAAAGAGGGTTTACTTTATGCTGCTTGTAAAGATTCATAATCTCTTGGTTCATTTTTACTTGATCATTTGCATATCTAGTCTTGATTTGCTCCATTTGCGGCGCTAGATACTTCATTATCTTCATGGATTTGTATGATTTATTCGCAAGTCCAAGCATAGATAATTTTACAAGAACAGTCACAATCATGATGCTTATGCCAAAATTTCCAACAAGATCATAGAATAGGTGAAGTATAGTCAGAAGTGGTTTTGTGATGATGTAAAACCAGCCAAAATCTACTGTTCTATCGAATAATTTTACCTTTAAAGTTGTTTCATAATGATCGAGAAGCTCAAGCTCCTTGGCCCCGCCAAACAAATTATGACTCAAAGATATCTTTGCGCCTTTTTCTAATTCTATTTTATCTGAAATAATATCAACCTGGAATCTCTCTAATCCATTTTTAATGAGAAAATTTGCATTTGTTGAGTATTTATGACCCTTATCAGGCAAAATAGCTACTAGCCAATATTTATCATTAATTCCCATCCAGTCTATATTTTTTTGCTTCTGGGAAATCTTCTTCTTCTCTTCTATTTCTTTATATGTCAGCTCGTTTAACTCTCCGCCCGCAACACTGGAAACACCCTCATGCACAATTGACATTTGGCTTGCTTCAAATTTGAATATTTTATGTATAATACCGTAAGATTGTAAATGAATTTGCTCTGCCGAATGGTTCTCAACTTCGTTTCTTATGTTAAATATGTAATTATCATCAAGAGTAATGTAAGACCTAAAACTTAGCCCGCTTGGACTATGCCACTTGCACAAAACAGTTTCGTTTTTTTCAATCTTGTTTTTGTCGCATTGCCAAATACTATCCTGATTTGGCATTAAAATGTGCGCATCTTGCGTAATCCATCCTATTTCTGCAAAATAGCTTTTTTTGGTCCCATTTGGCTCTAACAACGTTATATTTGCAGATTCGCTACTAATATCTTC
The DNA here is from genome assembly GCA_033761815.1 of Rickettsiaceae bacterium. Lineage (GTDB taxonomy): Bacteria > Pseudomonadota > Alphaproteobacteria > Rickettsiales > Rickettsiaceae > JANRKH01. The sequence continues at coordinate 1,668 of JANRMF010000053.1, read as the reverse complement.
TTTGTATTTTTTGAATCTTAAATCATCAAATCTAAGGCCTTTGAGATTGATGGACCCTTCTACAACCGAGTTAGAGAACTTAATCCTTGGATATTCCGCAAGAGCCTCTTCTTTTGATAATTGATTGTGCGCAGCTATATTCTCAGATTTTGCTTTCTTTATACTCTCGCTATGCATTCTTTGCTTGTCTGAAATTTGCTTCAGTCTTGGCCTTTCGAAAAAATATTGCCACCCAGCAATAATGCCGATGGATAATATAAAGGCTAAAACGAGATTGAGATTTTGATTTTGCATTATTTTCTTTTTTTCTTTACTTAAAACTCAGCACAGTCTTATATGATTTTCTGAATTAATCAATATTTTTTAGCATTTTTTGGCCATTATCTTCTTCTTCAGCCTCAATTTCTATCAATTCATTCTTAGAAGAAACGAGCTGAAAACGTTCAAGTAGTTTTGCATCTTTAAGCCCTGATCTTGTAACTCCGATAGACTTTAATTTCGAAGCTTTTGAGACTATATTTCTATTAAATGAAGCTGCGAATTTATCATAATTACTAATTGCACTAGAAAGGCTGTTACCCAGTTTAAATGCATGCTCTGAGACAGATGCAAGGGAGTTAATTAGGTTTGAGATTTCATGTATGATATTCTCATAATTATCTACCCTTAATTTTTCACTTATGTGAACTCTTGCGATTGAGAGTATATTAAGCAGTCCAGATGGGCCTACTACATAAATATTATTGCTCCAGGCTTTTTCCAAAAAGCTCTTATCTGATTCTTGAACCTTTATCATAGCTTGATCGGTCGGGAGGAACATAATGGTATTAATCCTGCGGATTTTTACCTTTTTATTTTGAAATTCCTTTGTGAGTTCATTTATATAGTCTTTGGAAATTAAATTTTTGAGATGCAAATTCATAGTTTTGGCTAGATCTTCTGGCTTTTCGCAGCTAACTAAAAACTGAGAAGCTTTTGCGTCTATGATCAGAAGACTATCTTCTGGTAAAAAAACTACCGCATCGGGCCTGAGTTTGTTATGTGTCTCATCATTAAACCCATATTGCATCCTATAATCTGTGCCGTCTTTTAAGCCAGAATTTTTTAGGAGATTTTCAAGAGTTATCTCAGCAAGAGCGCCAGTTGCAGAGGGCGAGAGTAAGGCATTTTGTAAATTTTCCACTATTTTTTTAGAAGATTCAAAATCCTTATTAATCACGCTAACGAGATTTGCCACCCTCTGAAGCTCATTATTGAAATTTGTAGATTGCTTTGTAATAACTTCTTCGCTCTGTTTTCTTGCTTCATTTATCTCTTTTTTATGAACCTCAATCAGCTGATTTGCGACAGAGTGGCTAAGGTCGTATAGCATAGATTTTGAACTTTTGAGCATATCCTCCTGCGCGCGTTCTTTTGCTACAAGAGTTGCAGATAAATTTTCTATTTTGCCGATAAGTTCAATTCTCCCCTCGTTTAATTGGTGATTTTCTTGCGAAATTAATCTTAGGTTGTCTAAGTTAACCTCATATACCACTTTTAGGTTGCTATATTTTATATATATCAGCAATAAACTTGCGCTTAAAATTGAACATATTCCTATTGAGATATAGATCATATTTTTACATTCTGATTAACATGAACATTCATAATCATGCCAAAACCTATTAA
>JANRMF010000052.1:0-11607 GCA_033761815.1 Rickettsiaceae bacterium | reverse complement strand
TTAGAAGTAAGATGAAGAGAGAGAATACCCGCAACTAATTCAGCATTATCAAGAAAAATTTCATAGAATTCGCCTATTCTAAAAAAAATGATACTATCTTGATGTTTATATTGTAAATCTAAATATTGTTTTACGATTTCCTGGTGCGACGAATAATTATTAAGAGATTTGAATTTTTGTAAATTTAAATCCATATCTATTTTGCTTTTATTTCATTTTTGAATGGTTTAGGAGTTAAATAAATATTATCTATTTCAAATAATACATATTCTTCGTCATTACCTATATGTAATATAGGATGTTTAGATGTTTTCAAGTATTTTTTTGGCATTAAAACCACTCTCGTGCCTTGATACGGGGCAAATGGCAATATATAAGATAATATTTCTGGGTAATCTTTAGTTCCTACATCTATCGTTAATTCATCTTTTTTTATTTCTGAGCCATTGATGTTTTTTATTTTATAGGAAAATTTTATATTATCCCCGCAGACTACCCAAGATTTAGGATTTAAATAAGAGTCAAAAATTCTTACTTCTTCAGTATCTATTTCATGCTCTGTAAGGTGCTGCATTACCTCAAGACGATAAGTTATACTTTTGATAACTCCGGCATTATTCTTAGAATCTAAGAGGGCCTGCGGGCTTATATTAATTATTATAGGCTGGAACTGAGTTAAACCTAAAGGAATGATATTTAAATCTTTGCTGATAGATTCTCCTATTGTATAAGTGAGGTTTTTTGTCTCTGATTTTTGCCCTTTATGATACTGGGAATATTCTATAGTAATTTTTTGGCCGCAAATAGTTTTTTTACCATTAGGTAATTCCTCTCCTATCTGAGGGGAATATTTTGCTTTTGCTGAAACGGAGTTGTTAGTAGATATAGCAACTTCTCCTGGAATGATTATATCGCTGTTATTTCCAATAATTTTTTGCGCAAGCCCTAAACCCTCTTTGGTACTTAATGCACTAGAAAGTGAATTGGTAATTATACGCTCAACGGTAGATTGAGGCTGTGCTATAAGTTTTTGTTCTGCGGCAAGAACCATTTCATCATTCGTAGATTCTTTTGCTTTTTCCCTGGGTGCTATTGACGAATTTGAATTTGCTTGATCTTCAGTTTTTGTTTTATTATTATTTGTCTGTTTTTCTTTGCTAGTATTATATAGAGCATGTGGTAGTGTTATTTGTCTATTATTTATAATCAGATATAAAATCCAAATAAAGATACAGAAAGTTACTAGTCTTTGCATTTTTTATGCTATAATCAGTATTCATAAAATAAAAATTAACCAAATCATGAAAAATTATATATATTTTGCATGAAAATCAGAGTATCAAACTATCAGTTTTTCGATGATCTTGTAATAGGGGGAGGAGGGGCAGGCCTTACTGCCGCTATTAATCTAGCTTTATGTGGCAGAAAGGTCGCTATTCTATCCAAAGCATCTCCTTGGCATAGTCCTACTAATGCAGCGCAAGGAGGTATAAACGCAAATTTTGGAAATCAGACTCAAGATGACTGGAGATGGCATTTATATGATACTATAAAGGCATCCGCATATATTGCAGATAAAGATGCCGCCGAAATCTTATGCAAAAATGCAAATGATGCAGTAAATTTTTTACATGAGATAGGAGTTAAATTTGATCTAGACGAAAATGGTAAAATTTTGCAAAAAATATATGGGGGCCAGACAATAAATTACGGAAGTAATATTCTAGCAAAAAGAGCTTGTTCCGTAAAAGACAGAACTGGTAGTGCGATAGTAGATGCATTAATGAGGTATGCTGCAAATATTGGAATAGTTTTTTTGAATTATCATTATGTTTGTGAGTTAATTTACCATGATTATGAATGTTATGGAGTAAAATCCTACGATATAGCTACGGGCAGATTTTGGGCGTTTTATAGTCAAAATACCATAATAGCCACCGGAGGATATGGTCAAGTATTTCAGTCTTGCACATCTCCAAGCCAATGTACGGGAGATGGGGCAAGGTTAATTTCGGATCTTGGTCTTTCTTTAAAAAATATGGAATTTGTGCAATTTCATCCAACTAGCATGAAAGATACAGGGATACTTATTTCCGAGACCGCAAGGTCTATTGGTGGATATTTACTAAACCCCAACGGCATAAGATTTATGGAAAAATATTCAGCGGAGTACAAAGAACTTGCAACAAGGGATATAGTAGCAAGAGCAATTTTTACCGAATCAAAATCTTTACAAGAGAATATATATTTAGATATGAGGCATGTATGTAAGGATATTATAAGGCAAAAATTAGGCTATGTTTATGATATGTGCAAAGTATTTTTGCATCAAGATATGTCTAGAGATTTAATAGAAATACAGCCTTCTACCCATTATTGTATGGGGGGCGTACCCGCTAATGCAAATGCCCAGGTTTTAGATTATTTAGGCGGGAGGGAATATATAGTAGATGGTTTATATACCGTGGGAGAGGCCGCTTGTAATTCTGTCCATGGCGCAGGCAGACTTGGATGTAATTCCTTGCTAGAGATTATTGTATTTGGCGGAGAATGCGCAAAATATATACTTGCAAATTCTAGTAAAACGACACACAAATTTCGGAATAAAAATAAGTATATAGATATAGAAGCCTACATGATAATAGATCTAAATAATCTACATAATATCAAATCAGAGCTTAAAAGAATATGTCAAACTAAAGTAGGGATTATTAGAGATCACACTTATCTCACAGAAGCAATTACCGAGATTGATTATTTGTCAGGTAAATTTAAAGATTTAAAATCAGAATCATCGGCGTCTAGGTGGGATTTGGAATTCATAGCTACCAAAGAGCTGGAGAGTATGTTAATTTGTGCAAGACATATGGCAGTAAGCGCGCTTCTTCGAAAAGAGAGTAGGGGAGCTCATTATAGATCGGACTTCGCAAGCGCTGATGATAATAATTACAGGAAGCATAGTTTTTCTAGGGTCAATAATAAGACAATTGAAGTAAATTATATAAATTGTAAGAATTAAATTATACTAATGAATTTTAGGTTGATGGCCCATCGCGTTAACCATATTAATAAAAAGACAGGTGTTATTTGTGTATACGAATCAGAATCTTATTAGGATAAGACAAAAAAACAAGCGCGCAAGAGACAAATTTGTATCGGCAAAAATATCCTGTCCATGCCTTCTAATCTTGGCTCAACAATACACAATCTTTATGACTTTACGAGCAATAAATAAGAACGATTGGTAAATTACCGATACTGATAGGATATTTGACTTAAATCTGAGATTCAATAAAATTATAGTAGATTTTTGCTAAAAAAGATGATAGAAAAGTGTCTTGCATCTATATGGAGTGGTGGCCGAGAGGCTGAAGGCGGCGGTTTGCTAAACCGTTATACGGGTTATTCCGTATCGGAGGTTCGAATCCTCTCCACTCCGCCAGATTTTGTAAACAGAACTTTTCTCACGTCTTTTTGAGCTAACGTCAGCACCTCTCAAAACCCCAATATTTCTAAGCTTTCTAGCATTTTTGTTTAGCGTTAGACCCGCACCTCACTTTCTCTAATTTAACCATTTTACCCCTAAAATCTCTGTTTTTGCCCTCTCTATCTCCGATACATGCGAACACTCTGGTCGGAAGTACGCATGTCCTCAAACCCTCTATTTGCCTGGGTTTCAGAGGATCGCCATTTTTCGACCCCTCACTTTTTAGAGAACGAAACCCGGAGTAGCAATAGAGATTCGAAACGGAGAAAATGAGGTATATCAAGGGATGGAAAGCAGTTTCTGCTATCCTTCTAAAAAGAAATATGGTATGTTTGCATAAGTTATGTGCTTTGCGTGTGTGAAAAATTTAAAATGATGATTAGATTGTATGATGAGAAGATTTTTCGTTCTTATTTGTTTGTGCTTAATTGTATCACAAAATAGCTATGCTGATTCCGGGCTGACCATTTCTTATATCAAAGAGATATCTGAAGCGGTCAAAAATGCTGACCAAGATACACTAGTTGTATTTGACGTCGACAACGTTATTTCTGCCCCTAGCGATTTAATAGGAAGACCGAAAGCAAGACCTGTCAGACGAGCGGTTTTCAAAGAATATGAACAAAAATATGGGAAAGAACGCGTGGTTCATATCCATTCACTCTATTACCTAAGAGCTAGCGAAGAATTTGTTGAAAAAGAAATTAAGGAAATTATTCTCGGACTTTATGCACGAAAAATCCCAAGCATAGCGCTTACGGCAATGGGCAGCGGAAAATTTGGGAATATTGACGATCCTATGCATCTCAGGGTGTCAAGGTTAAAAGAAAAAGGTATTCTTTTTGGCTTTGAAAATTTAAACAAGAGAATCCTATGGGATGATGAGGCTGGTTATGAATCAGGTGTTATCTTTTCTGGCAAACAATCAAAAGGAGAAGCTCTGCAATATTTCTTAGAAAACATTGCGCATTGGAAGCCAAAGCATATTATATTTGTTGATGATAACCCTGAATATCTAAATAGTATGAGCTCCATGTGTAGTCGGCTTAAAATCAAATTTACGGGATTTCATTATAAAGCAGCAGTTTTTGATCAAGACGAAGAATTGAATCCCGAAATAGCAAGGCTTCAGTTAAAGACATTGGATGAAAAAGAAATTTGGATTCCGGATTCTGAGGCCAAGCAAATAATTGAAGAAGGAAAAAAATGAAACTTTATTTAAATGTAGTAGAAGTAGCCATAGAGCATGATGAGAAGTTTTTAATTATCAAAAGGCCTGAAGGCAAGCATGCCGGAGGTTTGCTGTCTTTCCCAGGTGGCAAGGTTGAAGAAATAGATGAGCAAAACGAGTGGGATATTTTAAGGCTTGCAGCAAAGAGAGAAATCCTGGAAGAAGTAGGATTAGATTTAAAAGATGAGCTAAAATATATCATCAGCAACTATTTTGTTGATAGTATTGGCGCGCACGTGATTGATACAATATTTCACTGTAAAATTGACAAGACAGATTTGACGGTTAACGCGTCCGCTCGTGAAGTTCCAGAGTATTATTGGCTAACAGAGGAAGAAATCAATAAGGCGCACAATGCACCGGAGTGGCTAAAAAAGTATGTGCAATATATTAGGCGGACTCCATGAGCGCAATCCAAAAGGGAAAATACCGCCATTACGAAGGTCATTTATATGAGGTAACATGTACCTCACTTGCGAAACCCTTGAAGATATGGTGATTTATAAAGCGCTTTACGGTGACTTCGGGATATGGGTGCGGCCTATAAAAATGTTCTTAGAAGATATTGAAGTTAACGGCAAGATTCTGAAAAGGTTTGAGTTCGTAGGAGATGGATCATCAAGCGAAATGATTAGCAAAAATATAACGCTGTCAGTAAGTGATGATGCTCAAAAATCAGAAGTATTAAAAAAATTAGGCGATTTTAATAGGGCAGTTCTTAATATTAGAAACGATCAGGAATCATCGCAGCCTATTAATTATAATCTCCAAGATAATGGAGTAATAATAGGTGGGATTCATGCAAATCTATATTTTCTAAAAAGCATCATGCATGTCGACCATCTGTTTGTTGATGAAAAATACCGTGGACAGGATTTAGGAAGCGTATTATTAAAAAAGGTTGAGGAAATTGCAAAAGAGCACGGTGCTAATTTGGCTCATCTAGATACCTTTGATTTCCAGGCGAAAGAGTTTTACCTCAAACATGGCTATGAGATATTTGGTGTTTTAGATGACTGCCCTAAAGGCCATAAGAGATATTATATGAAGAAGGTTTTGGGATGATAAACCTTAGAAAGCCAAACATAAAAGATATTGACGCACTAGAGGAGCTTTTCCAACTCACTCGTCAGCACACTTTTGTATTAAGGCCAGCTGAGGAATTTAAAATTGGCGACTATGTAAAATCTACACAGGAAGATGAAGTATGGGTTGCTGAAGAAGCTGGATTCATTGTTGGATTTGTTTCCATTTATGTTCCTGATAACTTTATACATAATTTATTTGTGCACCCAAAATCTCAAGGCAAAGGAATTGGAAAGCAATTGTTACAAGTTGCAGAAGAAAATTTGGCCAGACCCATGACATTAAAAGCTGCAATGGATAACCCAAAATCTTTTTCTTTTTATGAAAAATATGGCTGGCATCAAGTATCTATTCATGAAGACGTAGATGAGTCTTACATATTATATGGAAAAAGTTAATAATTTATGGTATAATGCAAAATGCTTAAATTTTTATCATTAATAACTATTGTCATTACACTTTTTGGCAGCAGCACATATGCATCAGATTCTATGAAACAGTTCCAAGATAATTTAGAAAAAATCACGCATCAATCAACGGCAAGCTCTACAGTAGCAATCGTTCGTGGTGACAAAGTTTTCAAAACTTCATCCAAGCAAGTAAATGATGATACACAATTTTACATAGGTTCAGCGTCTAAACATATGACGGCATATATGATGCTTGCCACCTTGCATGAGAAATATCCAACTAGGCCGCTCAAGGAGTTGCTAGGGCAAAAATTAAATGTTTTGTTTCCAGACTCTGCTTTGCTGGGAGCCATAGGCAAGGATTGGATATCTGAGGTCAGTTTACTTGATTTACTAACCCACAGATCTGGTCTTAGCGATTATTTGGATAGTTACGGTGATGGACTGACTGTACCGGAAAGCCTGAATAAACCAATCAGTGCAATTGAATTACTTAGGTCAATTTCGTTTGATGCGAGCAAAAAGCATCTCTATTCAAACTCAAATTATTTGCTAGTTGGGAAGCTGATTGAAGAAACAAACAGGGATACTTTGGATCATGTATTTGATCGATTCATTAAATTGCCTGCAGGTATGACTTCATCCTTTTGTCCAGTTTCTAAAAATTATTTTGTACTTAAATCATCCACTTGCTGCAAGAATCTTGCTCCTAATCTTAATGAAAAAGTTTTCCTTGATATGTCAAATGCGGTAGGTGCCGGAAGCGTCATTTCTACCAGAGATGATTTGATCAAATGGGGTACTTACTTATTTAAGTCATCACCGAAAGTTATTAGAGATGCAATGCTTGAAAATTACGGTACAGATTCAGATGGCGATATAATAAACCTTGGCCTTAACACTCAAGTCTCCACCCATTTAGGTGATTTTATAGGACATCAAGGTGATCTTGATAGCTTTAGTAGCTTCTTTGGGTATGCGCCTAAAAGCGATACGCTTGTAATCATTTTGAGCAACAATAAGCTAGACAGCAACAATCTGATGGAAAGCTTGATTTCTTGGATATCAGAGCCTGAAGAATTGACATCACTGAACATGCATCAAGAAAAGCTAACCTGGTCTTGGACTCAAAAACTTATAGAAGAAAATGAGTCTCTGAAGTTTGCGGCAAGCTATAACGAAGCTTACCCTGAGGCTGAAGCAGCGGGATATGGCCCGTTTGCCTTAACGCCTTATGATCCAGATCATCAAGGTTTAGTTGGGCACAACACATCCCGCTTAGAGTTTTAGTTTTGAAACGCCGGATATAAATCAAGCGGTCTGACGTCATCCCATTTTTCATAAGCATGAGCTAGCATTTGCTCAGCTGACTGACGTAAATGCGGAAGCATATTATGGGCTTTTGATACCTTTATAAATGCTTGCAACCTTGAGATAAACCGTGGCCTAGCCAAGTTAGCTTCTGGCTTCCATAATGAATCAGCAGATACAGGGCCGGATGACCAGCACTCATCTTTATCCATGATGCGCAAGCCAAATGGCATGGAGCTGAGTAGCCAAAACCCACAGGCCGCGACATAGTTTTTATTATATTTGCTGTCGTCAAGGCTAGCCTCAATTTTGCTTGCAATTGTTTGCCTATATAATGCTTCTAGCTTTACTATCACTTCTTCAGGCAAAACTTTGGCGCACCAGCAGGTGGGGAAGTTCATCCTAAAATAAGTTGCATCTAGTAAACTACTTCCGGGCCTGACCCACTCAAAATCAATCAGCTGAAGTTCGTCTTTATCTTCATGGTCGAATACGTTATCAGGGCAAATATCGCCATGGGTTAGCACATAAAAATCTCCTGGGCTTAAGCTCATTTTAATAACATCTATGGCCTCTTGTTTTATTTCATTTGTAAACGAAATATCAAAGCGATTACAAACAAGCTCTAATTTAGGGATCAAATCTTCTTCATTCCATTTGATGCGCTCTTCTAGGGTTTCTCTCTTCGGATGAGTGGATACCAATAATTCATCATATTTCTCAAGGCGCTGCATTGGAATAAATCAACAATCATTCGGCTATCATTTAAAACGACTCGGCTGTTCGCAGAGTCACCATAACGGCCATCAGCAAAACAATCGTACCCGAGTAACACAACATCGTTGTTTAGCTTTTGTGGCCCTGAGGCTGGCAGCCAGAATAAGAATGGCTCATCTTTTGTCATGGAAGTCATTTTATTACGTAAATCATTTATACCCCCACGATAATAATCATGGTTTCCAAGAACAAAATAAATTGGCTTTTGTATGGTAGCCATTTCTTTCAAAATGGGTTCTATAGATGTGGCTTCTGCTATATCACCGCTAATCATAATGCCATCGCTATCAGTTGTAATAAGCGTGTGGTAAAAGTCTATCCTCTCGTCTTTTTCCAAGAAGTTAAGATGAACATCAGTGATCCAAGTTAATTTCATAAGTAAGGACCTAATTATTTTCCAAAAAGTCTACAATATCGACAATACGATAAAAGTAAGGATTTGTGGAAACGCTAGAGGCAACGCCGCTTAAATGAAACAGTACCGCTACTTTTGCAAATCCCTTAGGTGTCTTTAACCTTAATAACTTTTCCTGCATTTCGGTAATGATATCACTGCTAATTTCGCGCCTTTTGAATTTGAATTCACAAATAAACAAGCTGTTCGTTTTGGTTTGCACTAGATAATCAATTTGACAACCTTGTTGAGTGGTCGTTTTCGTCTGCCTATAAGGCCCCTGGCGCACAATATCAACAGGTGAAATGCCTAATTTTTCAAGCAACAGTGGACGGTTTTGTAAAAGCAATGCCTCAAGTTGCAAGCCCATATGTGTCTCAAACCCGGGCATGGTAGAGAGTGGCACTTGATCAAATCCACCATCAGCAATAGCGCCCAGATTTGGCTCTATGACTTTGAGATAAAACCTCATATATGGGTCTGAGATTCTATATAAGCTTTGCTTTAGAGGCTGAGCCGTTTTAAATGACCACAAGGATTGCTTAATCACAAAGCCTGCCACAATGAGATGATCCATCATCCCACTTAACGTACCGCTGTGAGTAAATTCTATGCTCTGCCTTATTTCTGATAAAGTTCTGGCACCGTCTTTAAGACTATCTAGGATTTTCTTATACGTGGCACCCTTACCATTAAAGAGATCATGAAAAATGCGATCAAATTCCGTTACGAGTAATCCGGTTTTTTCAAAGGCTAGCTGTTTTATGTTATCATCAGCCGTCATACCAGGGCTAAATTGCTCCAAATACCATGGGACACCTCCAACAATGCTGAGTAGTTTGTACATATCATAATGAGAAAGCTGCATGCCGAGCGCCCTTAAGAACTCTGCGCTTTCAGGAATGGATAGTGGTTCTAAGCTGATTGTTAAATTGATGCTCCCAAAGAATGCTGTGCTCTTTAGGATATTTTCTTAAATCCAGGTTGATACTGATCCGCAAAACACAAGCAATACATGCATCGTTTGCTTATCCCACCACGCCTTGAGTTTAGGGATAAAGCTAGGGTCTTTTGATCCCATCCATGAAATTTCATCAAGCAGGATGATGTCTCCTGGCTTGATATGTAGGCTCAAATGCTCAAAGGCATCGCTCCAATCCAAGAAAGTCATGGGCGGGATTTTGAGCATCAATGCGAGTTGCCGTGCAAAATTATCCCTTTGTTGCCCGGCGGAGATGCCATCTTCTGGGGCAAGACCTGCGAAACTCCAAAATGTTTGAGCACTAGATATTTTGGCAAATTCTCCTATAAGCCTGCTTTTTCCAATTCTTCTGCGCCCTTTAACAACGATAAGGCTGGAGTTTTTCTTTTTATATAAAGCTTTTAGTCGCTCTAGCTCGGCTTTTCGGCCAATAAATACTGAATTGGACATGGAGACCTCTACTTATGCTTAAGATATACTATATCATATCTCGAGCATGATATTAAGTCAATAATAAATGCTCAAGATGAAGTTTTTATCTTCTTGAGATTCGATGATACTACACATCATGTCCTCTAGGTTTCATATTTCGATACCAAAGGGACATATAATGTTCCGTAATGCACCCCAAAAAACCGCCAACTTGTGCGTCCTGCAGAGTTCTGTATAATCCATTCTTGGCAGGAAGTGCACTGTTTGAAATTTGTGTATAATCCATATATTACTCCATTAATTAGGTTGATTATCATTTTCATCAGAATTTAAAGATTTGCTAGCTTCGCATAGCTTGTCAAAATCAGATTTATAAGTTTGGTCTTGAATGGCACGAAATTTATCATACTCCTCTTCTGCAAGAGCTACAGCCACTTCATGAGATACCTTGCCTAAACTAACTAATATTTCTTGTTCGTTATATTTTAAAAAAACATCTAGTTTTTCTGCCCAATCTTTCATGAGCATTACTTTTCCTCTTGCTGCTTGAAATTCAGCATAATCAATATACATATTAACAATTCGGTTAAGCTGGGATATCTCATCTTTGCTTAAATAATTTTTAGCAATTCTTACACCTGATAGGAAAATTTTTCCATCTGGCGCTTTACGCCAACCAGTCAAGCCCATATTAGGTTTAGATGCAGAGGCGCGATCTGCGATAATTTCTGCTGCTGTATTTCCTGTTATTGCAAAGTGCAGCTTATTTTGTACTCTAGCAAAAAACTTTTGCGTATCATTTGAGCTACCTGAGTAATCCACAGATGTTGCATAAATATCTGTGATTTTTTGATAAGCCATACGCTCACTAGCTCTAATCTCACGAATTTCTTCCAAGAGCTCGTCAAAGAACCTGACATCGAATTTTGAGCCTTTTTTAAACCTCTCAGAATCTATCGTGAAACCTTTGAATATATAACTTTTTAACTTATCTGTAGCCCAGGTACGAAAAGCAATACCGCGCTCTGAATTGACCCTATAACCAACTGCAATAACTGCTTCTAGGTTATAGAACAATACCATACGCTTTACAGAGCGCTTGCCCTCCTGCCTAACTACCGAGGATTCCTCGGTAGTTGCTTTTTCATTCAATTCGCCCGTAGCATAGATGTTTTTTAGATGCAAAGATATATTGTCAACCGAGCAGCCGAAAACTTGCGCCATATCTTTCTGCGTCAGCCAAACATTCTCGTTTTCAAATCTGACGGCTATGGAGATTTTACCATCTTCTGTTTCATAAAATATAATTTCATTAGGTGGAAATACCTGGCTGTTTTTCTTGCTCATGCTTCATCCTCCGTTTTTTCATCACCCAAAAAGCCACCAACTTGTGCATCCCATAGGGTTTTATAAAGCCCATTTTTGGCAAGAAGCTGGCTGTGGGTGCCATCCTCGTTGATCTTGCCTTTGTCAAAGACTAGGATGCGATCCATATGC
>JANRMF010000051.1:0-9138 GCA_033761815.1 Rickettsiaceae bacterium | reverse complement strand
CCTTCTCATTATTCTGCGAAGAACATAACCCCTACCTTCATTAGAGGGCATTACGCCATCTGCTATAAGAAATGAGGAGGATCTCAGGTGATCTGCTATGACTCTATGAGAAAATTTTTGAGCGCCTATGGCTTTTGTGCTAGTTAAATCCTCGGAAGTAGAGATTATTTCTTTGAAGATATCAATATCATAATTATCATGAACATTTTGCAAAACGGCACATAGTCTCTCGAGCCCCATCCCAGTATCTATTGATTTTTTTGGCAAATTTAGCCTTGTATCTTTATCTTTTTGCTCATATTGCATAAAGACCATGTTCCAGATTTCTATAAACCTATCTCCATCTTGTTCTGGAGTTCCTGGAAGCCCACCTGGAATACGATCTCCATGGTCATAAAAAATTTCTGAACAAGGGCCGCAAGGGCCCGTATCTCCCATTGACCAAAAATTATCATTTGTGTTGATTTTGATGATTCTATTACTGTCAAGATTTGCAATTTTTTTCCATAAAGATTCAGCTTCATCATCCGTGTGATATATTGTGACATAGAGCTTGTGCTTCGGTATACCAAATTCTTTAGTGAGAAGCTCCCAGGCGAATTTTATAGCATCCTCTTTAAAATAGTCTCCAAAGGAAAAATTACCTAGCATTTCAAAAAAAGTATGGTGCCTTGCAGTATATCCAACATTTTCAAGGTCATTATGCTTACCGCCGGCTCTGACTGATTTCTGGCATGTTGCAGCTCTTGTATAATCTCTTGATTCTAGTCCGGTAAACACATTTTTAAACTGCACCATGCCGGAATTGACAAACATCATCGTCGGGTCATTATAGGGTATTAATGAGCTTGCACTGACAGTTTTGTGCCCATTTTTTTCAAAAAATTCTAAAAATTTTGACCTAATATCTTTAGCAGTAGATAACATAATTTTATACCTAAATTTCTGCACCAAAAATATAGAATTTATTATTAAATTACAATAGGAAAGTAAGGCTTCATTTTATCTCAAGAAAAATTCTCCCATAAGAAAGCTACACCCCAAAAAAGATAAATCTTGAAAATAAGAAATTCTTAGACAAAAGATAAAAAAATTATATTTTCATTGAACCGGTATGTTTTAGAGCTTCTTCCCAAAGCCCAGTATGCCAGTATTTTAGGTAAATACAGCCTTCTGCAACATCGAAAAAAAAATTAATTTGCTATGCAATTTGTCAAAGAAATAATAAAGTCTGTATATAGAAAAGTTAGAGTAAAAAGGCTCTACTTCTATATCACTGATCTTTATCTCATTGTTCTTTACTATAATGATAATATTTTTATCGATAGTTGCTCTGTGCCCGTTGCTACGGCGGCAAAAGATCCCGAACTATTGGAATTTATATCAAGGCACAAAAATGTCACAGCCAAGTTTCTCATCAATACAAAGGATGTAATCCAAGAAAAAATTTCAATGCCTTCTCTGGGGGGTTTTACGCAAATTGACCCAATACAAAATTATTGCATGACCCACATCCACAAAGATCATCTTTGCTCTTATCTTGTTTACTCTGTAAATAAAGAGCAATCAGAGATATGGAAAGGTGTTGTATGCCACACAAGTATAAATGAAAAAATAAGCCAATGTTTTGACATTTTGCGTGAAAATTACATACCATATTTTGGTTCATATTTTTACAATATAGCTTCTACGAGAGTAGCGAGCGCCATCGCGACGGAAAATAAGATCAATTTATCTAACTATATATACACATTTACTGCAATTTTAGATGAGAATGAAATATTAATTAGCATAAATCACAACAGCAATATGCTATCTTCTATAAGGGCTGAGTATCCAAAGGGAAAGTCAGATGAGTATGTGCAAGGAGTTATAGAGCAAAATATATCGGACCTGTGGATTAAATATAAGACTTATGTCCAAAGAGAAGAGTTGATGAAAGTGAATATCTACCTTGTAAATGAGGATTTGAAAAGATTAATTTCAAATGCCAAAAACAATACGGATTTATATATTTTTGGCGAAACCAGTGAAAAATTAAACCCAATTCATATTTTTTTCAAATATTTTCAGAGCTCAAAGCAAATTCCAGCCACTAGCCTTGAAACAAGAACTTACAAGAGATATAGGCAGTTTAATAGTATGTTTTTTCAGCCCTTTTACTTTGCTTTCATTTGTGTGATGGCTTACATGGTATCTGTCAAATTTCAGACATACAGATATCAAGAGCAAGCATCTATTTTGTATCAAGAATACAATATTTTATCTAACAAGATCAACGATTCGAAGAAGAATTTTGCCGGCGTTGACAATATCATTCAATTTGCTGATTTGTGCCACGCTCATCAAAAATTTACCAATGAAAACCCAAGACCATTCACGGATATGAGATATTATTACAATACCCTAAAGTCGCAATTCGATATCACCAGATTGAAGTGGGTTAATGATGATAGATCACATCTTTCTATCATAGATATAAAACTAAATAAAACTGATGCAAAAAATAATTTAAGCAAACTTGAAAATATTCTGGAAGAATTTAAACAAAAAAGGCAAAATATAAATATAAACCTTGAAAGATTAAAGATAGACCAGAATAATTTTGAATATGACAACGCTCTTGGTATTAGAGTTTTAATTTCAGAAAAGGAGGCTCAAAAATGAATGAGATGACTTTAAGGCTTAAGAATATAATTTTCTTCAAGTTCGTATCTATGAGCCTTTGTAGCCTGGTTTTTTTATATATGCTTAATATGGCATTTTTAGAAAAGGAGGATTCCTGGTTTAAAATGATTAAAGCTCGTCAGTTAGTTTTGGAATCAGAAGAGAGGCTAAATGCTCTTTCTATACCGAGTGAGCAGATGACATCTATGCTAGAATTTTACAATTTGCTAAGAAACTACGAAAATATGAACTTAGAGGAATGTTTTAATAGTGGTATATATAAGGCTCAGATTGCAACCCTGGATAAAAAGCATAAATTAAGTAGAGCCACAAATGTGCAAACCTCGTCTATATCTGTGCCAAAGAAGTTTCAGCCAAAGAAATATCTTACTATCAATTCCTCCACAGTCCTAATAGATGCGAATGCGGAGTCGTTTGAACAGGCACTTGTTTTTGCTGAATCCGCATTCGATGCGTTACCAAAATACAACGTAGTCCGATCTTTTGAGATTGATATGATTGATGTAATCACACCTCTAGTTGCAAAAGGTCTAAGAAATCCTCAAAGTGTGGATCTTGTTACCCTATCAATGAACATGGAAGTAAAAGAGTTGAACTTAAATGACTAAGAACACAGAGCTACAAAATTCGCCATTTCAAAAAGCTAAAGTAGATTTTTTCTACAAGGGTTTAGCTGCAGATCTTGGTAAATCTATTGACACTGAAGTAATTTCACCTCTTGCTAATATGTTTGCGTTTCATTTTACAAATCAAGAGGGAGAAGAGCTAAGATCTACTCTAAAAGACGTAGTCTCTAGAATAAGGCAATATTTGGGACTAAGAGTAGTGGCTATTTATGACTTTGGAATAGTTATGACACTTTTTTCAGTTGGTATTGCAAAAGAGGACATATTTCATGAGGATATATCAGAAAGCGTAAAGGACTCTGACAAAAAACAAGATATTTTGAATGAGCTTTTGATGGGTATTGAAGATGATAACCTCACAGCGGATTTTAAGAAGTTTCTACGAGATGTTATGAAGGAAGAAGATGCTAACCTTATAATCAATTATATTCACTCAAACAGCAAATCCACTCAGAATATATATAAGAAACTAGAAGCTTCAAATAAGTATCCTACTAATAAAGCTCTTCATCAGGCTGTGATGTCTGTAATCCGAGAAGATGCTGCAAAAAAATCGACTTACGAAGAATTAAGAAACATAATTAACATGGTCTGCTCAGTAGCTATCGCAGCAACTTCATCTTACGCATGCGTACTCCAATTTGGACTTATTGCCCCTTTCTTGATTGTGCCTCTAACCCTTTACGGAGTGAAGCTAAGTTTGTATCCTATCGATAAAGTGCTTGAGAAAACGATGGATTTTGCCTCTGGGCTTAAGGGGCCCGAGTACCTCATAAATCAAACACTAAGTATGACAAATGAAAAAGGGCAACAGCAAGAGTTTACAAATGCAGCGGAAAAAAGACTATTTACAAAAGCTGCTTCAATTGGCGAAAAGTCCAAAGAATTTTTAAACGCATCAGAAGATCCCGATTTAATCAAAAATATAACTGAAAAGGCAAAAGAAATTAGAAAAGGTATAGATAGCGGACCTAGGGATGATATATGATAAAATTTCCAGTTTTTAAATGAAAAAATAACTCATATATTGGTTATACAATAAGTCTAATATAGAATTTACTTGCAAATTTGGCAATATTTGTTAAATTTAGGGACAAAATAAGATGTATTAGGTACAAATGAATCATATGCAAAATCATGAAGAAATAGCTTCGCAGGTAATTTCTACTTCTCACTCTAACGGACTTTCGATAATAGAGCTCATATATGCGGCAGATAGTATCAGCCAGTCTGTTATGTTTACTCTTGTGATGCTATCAATATTCTCTTTTACCGTAATATTTGAAAAAATTCACAAATACCGAGCAGTTAAGCGTGGTATCAAAAAATTTGACGATCTATTCTGGTCTGGCCATGGGCTTGAGGCTTTGTATGATAAGATTAAACCAAGAATAGACAATCCACTTGCTGCCATATTTGTTTCTGCGATGAATGAGCTAAAGAGGTCCCAGTCGAATTCAAGCAAGCAGAGTTCTGATTCTTATATAAAAATTGGCCAAAAGGATAGAGTTTTAAGAGCTATGATTTTGGTTAAAAATAGAGAAAGTGAATCCCTGGATGGATATCTTCCTTTTCTTGCGGGGGTAGGGGCTTACTCACCTTTTATCGGAGTATTTGGAACAGTTTGCGGCATTATGCATAGTTTCCAATCTATTGCTGCTACAAAAAATACAAGCCTTGCGGCTGTTGCGCCGGGGATTGCAGAGGCGCTTCTTGCAACTGCAATAGGCCTTGTAACAGCGATTTTAGCTAGTGCTTTTTACAGTTATTTATCCACTCAGTCCGATTATATTGCAAATAGGATGGATGATTTTGTGGCTGAGCTATATACTATTCTATCAAGGAGTATTGATGAGGAGAGGCTCTAATGTCACCTCATTCATTTGACGATCATTCCAGGGGCAGAAGCAGGAGAAGAGTTGCAATAAGCCAGATTAACATTACACCAGTTGTTGATGTTATGCTCGTTTTGCTTATCATTTTTATGATAGCCTCCCCCATGCTTGTTTCTGGAATACATGTTGATCTCCCCGAGACAAAATCTTCACCTGTTTCTGGCAATGATGAGCCATTATCCATTTCTATTGATAAGAACGGATTTGTTTACATCATGAATACTAAAATTGACAAATCAGAGCTAATTGAAAAGCTCAAATCCATCTCCCATGAAAAATATGATACTAGAATATTTGTCAGAGGGGATAAAAATGTTCCTTATGGCGAGATTATATCTGTCGTAGGTCAGATTAACTCAGCTGGATATACGAAAGTCTCTTTAATAACCTCTATCAAGCAAAATGACAAGTAAGAGACAGTACCATAATTTTTTACCATTTTTTCTACTATCTGCCTTTTTGCATTTAATAGCTTTGCTTATCGTTGCTTTTGGGGTGAATTTTTACTCACGAAAATTACCAGAAGAGAGGGTGATTACCTTTGAAATATTGCCAGTAAGTTCCGTTAATAATGTAAGGACAAAAAATTCTCAAAACGATCATACCATAAAAAATGACGACGCTAAGAAAATTGAAAAATCCACCCAAAAATCTTCCACCAAAGAGCCTAAGCAAGAAAATGAGCAGGAAAAGCCTAAAGAGACTCCGGTAAAAGAAGCACCTCCTCCTAAAGAGACAAAAGAAAAGATCCCAAACGAAGAAGTAAAAAGCGATGAGCCACTGATTCAAGAAAAGCTAAAGGAGCCTGAGTCTGATAATCAGGAGACAAAGTCAGAAAAGCAAGAGTCAGCCCCCAAAAAAGAGGAGTCCAAAAAGGAAGCTCCAAAAAAGAAAGCCATGGCTGATAAGCAGCTTGATACTCTTTTAAAAAATCTTGAAAAGCAATCAGATGGGAATAGTAACAAGTCTAACAAAGTAAACAGGGAAAAAAGCAAAGACCAGAAAGATGCATTTGGAAAATTTGATGAAAATGCAGCCGAGTCACTCACTAATGATGAAATAATCAAGCAGCAAATAATGAGGCATTGGAATCAGCCGATAGGGTCCACAGGCGAAGAGATTATCATCACTATAAGACTGACTCTGGAAATTGATGGCTCTGTCATCAGCGCTCAGCCAATAAGAAAAAAATGCCCAAGCGGGAAGGAGTCAATTTGTCAGGCAACAGTCGATAGCGTAAGAAGAGCTGCAATAAATGCATCCCCTCTTGAAAATCTTGAAAAATCAGACTACGATACATGGCGACAAATTGATATAATATTTGACACAAAAAGGTAATTTATGAGCTTATATAAAAGGAAATTTTTGGGAATTTTGATTCTTATTTTCAATTTATTCGCATTCCACTCAGAGGCAATCAGAGAAATTACAATTACAGAAGGGCATGTTGACCCCATCCCTATCGCTATTAATAAATTCTCTTTTTCTTCTAGTTCAGAGCAGGATTTGATGAAAAAAATCACAGAAGTAATTTCGCATGATCTTGGAAGTTCAAGCTACTTCAAAATCTTACCTCAGGCTGCTTTTATAGAGTCTGAAATTGGCATCAAGCACAAGCCCCTTTTTGCAAGCTGGAGGCAAATTAAAGCGCAAATTCTCCTAAATGGTCATATATACCAAAGGGGAGGGACGACAGAAATTAGCTTTATAATCTGGGATTCTTCTCTTGAGAAAGCAATTCACAAGGAAGTCATAGAGCTCCCATCTCACCTATGGAGAAGGGGTGCGCATAAAATCGCAGACACAATATATGAGAGAGTAACTGGGGATAAGGGTTATTTCGATACAAGAATTGCTTACGTTTCAGAAAGTTATGCTGGAGGCAAAAAATTCAAAAGACTAGCCGTTATGGATTTTGATGGGAATAATCATAAATTTCTCACAGATGGAAAGGACCTTGTTCTAACGCCGCGATTTTCCCCGGATGCTAATAAGATAATTTACATTAGCTACCAAAAACACAAACCTCAGCTTTATTTGAAGGATCTAAAAACAGGGCGCGAATCTCCCTTAGGAGGATTCCCCGGAATTTCATTTGCGCCAAGATTTTCTCCAGATGGAAGAAAGGCCCTATTTTCTATAGCTAACAAGGGTTCTACTAATATTTTTGAAATTGACCTAAAGACAAAAAAAGTGGCTAAACTCACGAATAATTTTGCCATTAACACATCACCAAGCTATTCCCCAGATGGGAGAAAGATTGTATTTAACTCAGATAGAAGTGGCAGTAGGCAGATTTACGTTATGAATTCCGATGGAAGCAATGTTGAGAGGATAAGTTTTGGCTCAGGGATTTATGCAACACCTGTATGGTCCCCAAAGGGAGATTACATAGCTTTTACAAAAATTGCAGGCGGATTTACGATTGGGGTAATGAGGTCTGATGGGTCAGATGAAAGATCAATTGCTTCTGGTTATTTAGTAGAAGGGCCAACATGGTCGCCTAGCGGAAGGCTAATTATGTTCTCAAAAGAGCAAAGAGGTTATGGAAGAGAGGGTAATTTGAGCAATCTCTACTACATAGACCTAACTGGGAATAATGAACATATGGTATATACACCCAAAAATGCATCAGACCCAGAATGGTCATCTTTGTTAGACTAAATGGCTTCGAGAAAGGGTTTCTATTGCCACAGCTTAGGAGGTTTCCCCTTTTTTTGGGTGATGTATTTCGTTATTCTATCTGGTTTAGGACTTTCTTTGTCCATGATGGCTGATTGTTTCGTTGGGTTGTTGCTGCCTATTTGGCAGAGAATCGACAAATTCACTCATAGACATCCTTCTCTCTATCGCCTGCTTCGCGATTGACTCAGCGCCCTTTCTTTTAGTATTTTCGGGCTTGCTTACCGGATTTGCTGCGACCGAAAGCGAGTTTTGTTGTGTTGGAGCAGCGAGTTTCACTTTATTGATTTCAGCGCGCACTTTTCTTAGACCATTTCCTCAAGGTCGTGCATCACCTGCTATATCCGATAAAAAGCCCAATCCTGGCTTTGGTTTTGCTTGAGTTTGAGTTTCTTTAAGATTTTTTAGCTGTTCTTTAAGATTATAATTCTTATTGAAAAGATCCTCTATCATCTGCTTCTGTGGTTCATGCATATCTTTGTTACATACTTCTGAGAGGAGGTTACACCACTAGTCTCTGAAGATGGAATTTCGTGATCTTTAGCTCTTTTGAGTGGTTGAGCTCCAAATAGAGAAATTTTCGGCCTGAGTGCTTGACCGAATACTAATTTCTCTTCAGTTTGTGGTGTAAGTTTTTTTATTGATGAGTTTAATTCAGAAAATTCTTCCCCCAAATCTTTGATGATTTTTGCTCGTATTTCCATCGATCCTAACTCTTTCCCCTCGAGAGCCACTTTGTTTTGATTATTAAATGCTTTCCAATCATCATCCAAAGGATTTTTAGACATATTACCTCCTATTAATGCGTTGACTAATTTAAAGTATAATACAAATTAAAAATAAATTATATACTAAATAAACAATGATTAGTACATTAATTGATACATATATATAACATTTTTGCCATAGATAGAGCTTCTCTATCATTCAAATGCTATAATATAATTCCCTAAAATATGGTATTTTTTAGATTCCCAGTAAAGTCATCTCGCTCTCAAGAACGCCATCTAAATGCGAAGACCCTCCCCTATCTCTTGCTGAATTTTGGGCAAAATCTTGCACTTCATCCTCGCATCTTGCAGAGTTTTGCCCGCTTTCATTAGAAGTAACCTCAGTTTGACGTAAGAGCCATATATTCCTGCTGTAATTTATTGCTAATTCTAATCGATGGCTTCCTTGGGCGGAAGCAATAAGCGATGAGGCCTGCTATAAGATTTGCGAATGCATTTGCGGGTTTTCTGTGTCTT
>JANRMF010000050.1:0-5925 GCA_033761815.1 Rickettsiaceae bacterium | reverse complement strand
TTGGATGCCCCATATCTTCCTCCTTACTACGTGACTCACTCTTACCACGTAGTAAGGCTTTTGCAACAAAAAAAACTCCCTAAGCCTCTTTTTCTCTCATATCTTCTCCCTCTGTTACCTATTTATCACTAGATGTTTGGGATTAACTGCAAAAGCAAATGTGCAAAACACCAAGCCTAATATTTTCCGATATTTCATTTTAACTACCATTTTTATAAATTTATTACTCATATGCTATTTAACTTCTCGCCACATCTTGTCCTTAAAAATATTTCACACCCATAGCCTTTGACCTGCTTGCTCCATTGTCATTTTCAATCAATCCAACGAGTCTTATCGGCGCTTCGGTGCCATCTTTAATTTTAATGGGCAGGACCATAACAAAGCCTCCGGTCGGTGGCATACTACCCAGATTTGCGACGTTTTCTATGATTATATTGTCCGCCCCTAAAAAGAGTTTATGAACCTTAAAGCCATCTTCTGGGCGATCAGGCGAAAGCGTATCAATACCAAGAGCATTCACGCCTCGTTCAAGTAAAAGTGATGCTGCTTTAGAAGATACGGATGGGAATACATGGTTGTTATGGTATTTTAAAGACTCGTGCCAAAACTTGCTCCAGCCGGTTTTCACAAACACGCATGAGCCTTTTGGAATAATCCCGTACTTGCTTTCAAAATCCGCTATATCTTGAGTGCTTAAGGAATAACGTTCATGGCATTGATCCGATACATCAATCACCACGCACGGCATTATCAAATTATTGACATCAAAATCATGGATGAATCTTCCGCCAGGAATACAGTGACTTGGCGCATCCATATGCGTTCCGATTCCAGCATGCATTTTAACTTTCATGACACGGAATTTATATTCACCTTCACAATCAGAATAATCGATATGCACATCATGATTAAACCCGCACCCACCATTCCAGGTAGGGATAGCGCCATCAAGTGCGTGAGTTAGATCGATGAGTTTGTAGGGAAAAATCATAAAACCTCTCAACTTAATTTCTTCGTAAACCACAGCACCAGTTCATCATCAAGCAGATAACTATTACATGGAATCGTGGGTTCATAATTATATGTAACGCCTTTTCCGTCAGGGATATAGCCACGTTTGATATAAAGTCTTTGAGCGGCTCCATAGCCTCCATCTGGGCCTGCATATAGGCCAACCCCAATACCAATGATTTCGCTTTTTGTTAGCGCTTCTTTTTCTGCCGCATCAAGCAGCAAGGAAACAATACCCATTTTTCTGAAGGCAGGTAATACGTTTAAATCCATAATTTCTGGGATATTTTGCGCTTTAAATGACGGATATTGTGATTGCCATTTTAAGGTCACATAACCTGCAAATTCGCCCTTGAAGTGAGCCACCCAAACCAGCAATAAAAGTGAGAAAGTGGAACTTATGGTCCACACCGCAAAAACCGCAATGCAGACAGCAAGGAAATTGCTAAAGAATTGCTGGATGAACAGTTTTACAAGGTCGGGAATCCCACTCATCACATCTTTTACTTTATTGGCTAAATTGCCTGCGAATTGATTTTGAAATAAGGTAATAGAATGATCCATCATCATTTTAACTAGAATATCACCTACATGTCGCTTTAAACGTGGATTTAATTGTAACCATATAAAGTCATAGAAACGAAACATTATAACAAGCAGCAAAGACATTATTAAATAAAATACAATAAGTGGTAACAGCTGTTGATTAATATCCGCTGCTTGCACATTTGGTAGTCGATCGACCATAAGTTTTAACAGGTACGGCCTTAAACTCAGGTCGACAGCCCAAAAAATTGCAACTGTTACTTGCCCAAAGATTAAGAGCTTAAAAGGGCGCAGTATATTCAAAAGGAATTTAATCATATTATGACCTTTTAGCGTAATCGTATGATGCAACATGAAAGGCACTTGATGCACCAGTGATGATGGCTGTTTTTCCATGTAAATCAAAAAGTGTCGTCATTTTTTCAGTTCCAAAATTATTTTCTTGCCCCTTGTGGCAGCTTTATCTTGACATACTTTGCTGTTTTATGCAAATATATTCTGTGCGTAGACAGTATGTTTCGTGCAAAAATAATTGTTTAAAGGAGATCACTTACATGTATCAGCACAGAGTCACTATCAACCCACAACATGCACCAAGCAATTAATCGGAGAGTCACACAATGAAAAAGTCATCAAAAACAAACTGGATCAACATGAACGAAGTGTCAGGCTTCTTGCTTTATTCTGCTTATTTTGCGTGGAAGCGTAAGATTGAGAGTACGCTTTTACCTCATGATCTCACTCATGTTCAGTTTATGCTTTTGATAACGCTTGGGTTTTTGAAGAAAGATGGAGCCGATGTATCGCAAAATGACCTCGCCAAATTCTTGAGCTTTGATGTGACCATGACCTCTCAGGTATTGCGGACTCTAGAGAAGAGAGGATTACTAAAGCGCTCCCAAAAAGAAGGTGATGAGCGCTCTAAATTTTCAGAATTAACAGATGCTGGTGTAGCTAAAATCCAAGGTGCCGCAAAGGATTTACTCAAGGACGAAGAATCCTTTTTTGTAAGTTTAGGAGAAAATAAGCAAGGGTTCGATGAGCATTTACGCGGCATTTTACAACAACAAATAGCGGATGCAGCATGAGTAAGATTATTTTCTTAAACGGATGTGGTTCTAGCGGAAAGACTTCGATCGCAAAGGCTATAGGGCATGAAAGCCCAGAGCTTTGGTTAAATTTCGGCGTTGATACATTCATTGATATGATTCCCTTCGGCAGACAAGAGCCGTACTTAAAATTTATTCCAGGGCAAAATGAGCGCGGCCCTACAATGCATGTTGAATCAGGGGCAGAAGGAGCAAAACTATTTAGCGTTATGCCGCAGTTTGCTGAAATGCTCGCAGCGAGCGGAAACAACCTCATTATCGACGAAGTGTTATTTGATGAAGAGGCTTTAAAAGCGTATTTCCAACAGTTAAAAGCTCACACAGTTTATTACATCGGCGTTTTTTGCGATCTAGCAGTGATGCAAGAGCGAGAAGTTTTAAGACGTGATCGCTGCATTGGTCTCTCAAATGATCAGATTGATAGAGTGCACCAAGGTTCTTTAAATTCATATGATTTTAAGGTTGATACAACTGCTATCTCTCCTTTTGAAGCGGCACGCCTGATACTAAAGTTCGTAGATGATCACCCTTCGCCAAAAGCCTTCCAGACACTCGCAAAGCAGGAGTAGATCATGGCCATCACCTTCGAACCACTACATGAATCACATTTTCCGCTGCTGCTAAAGTGGCTAGAGGCGCCCCATGTCAAAAAATGGTGGGATCAGGATGTGACGTATACGCTGGAGTTGGTGCGTGAAAAATATAGCTCATACATCAAGGGCTATAAGCTCGTGGATGGTCAGCAGAAACCTATTCAAGCTTTCATTATCTACAGAGAGCAAAACCCAGTTGGATACATTCAGATTTATAATGCATATGATTTTCCTAGAAGTAAGTCACTCTTAGGCTTACCAGAAAACTTGGGAGCATTTGATATCTTTATTGGCGAAGCAGCAGCCTTGCAACAAGGGTTAGGCTCAAAAACAATTTTAGAATTCCTTAAATTACACGGCAATAAGTACTCCCACATTTTTGCCGATCCAGATAGTAATAATGGTGCTGCCGTTAAATGCTACGAGAAAGCAGGCTTCAAAATGGTTTCAGAACAGCAAGATACCGGAGAGGTGTGGATGATAAAGGATTTATCTTCAAGAAACGACCCGTTACCAACCATCCAAAAGCTTATTAAAGAACGCTACGTGGATTCTAAAGCCGTATTCTGGGCAGGATCAGTTTCGCAAGGCGAAGGAACAAGTGCATCCGATCTAGATCTTGTGATTGTTTTTGAGGAAGTAGCCCACGCTTATCGAGAAGCCTTTGTTTACGATGATTGGCCTATTGACGCATTTATTCATGATCTTGATACCTTGGGGTATTTCTGCGGCAAGCTTGAGGCAAGTGATGGGAAACCTGCTCTCATCAATATGATTCTGCGGGGCCAGGAAATTCTGGAGCCGAATGAATTTAGCTCACAAGCCAAAAACATTGCTGAGCAAGCTTTAGCGAAAGGTCCAGATAGCTGGACTCAGGCTCAAATCGATAAAGAGCGTTTTCTCATCACGGATATCTTGGATGATATTAAATCTCCTAAAAACAAAGAAGAGCAAATAACATCGGCTGCTCATTTGTTTGAACCTCTCTTGCAATTTTATTTTAGAGCTCAGAACAAATGGACCGCTAGCGGTAAATCATTGATGCGACTTTTTAAAACAGAAAATCCTGATCTTGCTGAAGAATTTACTAAAGCATTTGAAAGCATCGTTCAAACAGGTGATGCTTCCGGCATTGAAAGTGCGGTTACAAAGATATTGGCACTACATGGTGGCTACTTGTGGGATGGCTTTAGGTCTGATGCGCCAGCGGAGTGGAAAGACTGCGATGAAAAGAAAATTCTCGAAGAACTTAAATCAAGAGAGCCGATCTTTCATCATCCTGAAAAGTTTGGAAAAACAAAACAAGATATTGAAAACCAAATGTGTGACGAATTTTGGGAAGTCGGTGCATCAGGTAATGTCTACACCAAACAAGACGTCATAGAAACTCTACTCGAGCGTTATAACAACCCAGATTATCAAGATATTTGGGAAGCAAAAGGCTTTGAACTCACAAAAATATCATCGGATAATTATTTACTGACATACATTCTTATCCAAGACAAAACAAGAGTCACAAGAAGATCAACACTTTGGCGACACATAAATGGTGCGTGGAAGATCCTCTATCATCAAGGAACTGTAATCGATGGAGGTGGTGCATGACACAACCAACAACAACCATCATCTATTTAACCGGCAAGCCTGGGGTTGGGAAATACACTATTGCTAAGGAGTTGGCTGCAAACCATGGTTTTATCGTTTGCGATAATCAGCTAATCAATAATCCTATTTTTGAGCTATTGCAATATGATGGCTACGCAAAAATACCTGATTTTGCTTGGGATACTATCGCAAAAATAAGGACAGAGGTTTTTGATTTCCTGGCCAATCACACCCAGAATAGCTATGTGCTTACAAACTGTTTGGCAGATACTCAGGAAGATAGAGAGCTTTACGGACAAGTAGAGCAAATGGCTGAAGCACGAGGATCATTGTTTATTCCAGTACAGATTCAAATTAGTAAAGAAGAGCATCTAAAGCGCCTTACACGACAAGAAAGAAGGCAAAGGTGGAAATCTATTGATCCACTTGATGCCGAAGATAATGGGCCACTTATCTCCATCTCCCACCCTAATTTGCTTTCGCTAAATGTTAGCAATTTAAGTCCCAAAGATGCAGCGGAGGCCATTATGAATCATATAAAAATACTAAGTCAGAGGTGAACATGAAAACACTTAAACATACAACAGCGAAAGCCTCTTATTACAACACAAGGGCTGAGTGCTATGATGGATTTAATGAAAATAATTCGAGGGCCATCAATGCTCTTTTAGAGAGAATATTAAAAGAACACGATGTTGCTACCGTTCTTGATCTTACTTGCGGTACCGGCTCTCAAGTCTTTTGGCTCGTCGAGGCAGGCTTTGAAGTTGTGGGCAACGACATTAGCCGGAGCATGCTCAAAATTGCTAAACAAAAAGCAAAACTAAAGCAGCCCCAAATTAAATTCTTACAAGGAGATTGCCGCACTGTTCATGCAGGCCAGTTCGATGCTGCGATTACCATATTTAATGCCATCGGTCATTTGACTCGCGAAGACTTTAAACTCACTATCCAAAATATAAATCGTAATTTGAATCCGGGTGGTTTGTATATTTTCGACATATTTAACTTAGATTATCTGAAAGCCGGTAATAATATCACAAAATTAACGGTGGATT
>JANRMF010000049.1:0-6622 GCA_033761815.1 Rickettsiaceae bacterium | reverse complement strand
TACATTATATTTTTGCTGAAGATGAAGGGAATAGTAGCATTATAGGGGATGATAGTAATCATCAAGAATAATGATCCTAATGAATTTTGCGGATCTAGTCTGCACTCACTTATCTTAAGAATACTCCGCAGCCTCGTCCTTAAATTCATTGTCTAATACCAGACTCCGAAATTAACTGAACAAAAGCAATTTTTTAGGACTCACCTCTCTCGCACCTATTATCTATAGGCTTACGCAGACTCGCCTTTAAATTGCATTTATTCAATTTAATTTGGGATCTGGTATAATTTAACCCCCTTTGATTTGGTATTATAACCAAGGGCAATTAGGTATAATTCTGAAGAGTCCTTTCGACTAGATTCTGGTTTGAAATATTTAATCTTGTCAAAATTAGTTTTGAGTTTTTTTGTAAGCTCACCTTGCGCGCCTCCTTGGAAGATTTTAACAACAATATTACCACCTTCTGCAAGGGCAAGATCCGCAAAATCAACCACCCTTTCGCATAAATCTATAATCCTTAGATGATCAGTTGCTTTATGCCCCGTTGTATTCGGCGCCATGTCACTCAAAATAAGGCTTGCCTTAGATTGCATTTTTTGCATCAATATTTCAAGATTTGCTTGAGCGCAAAAATCTCCCTGAATAAATTCTACATTTTGAATTGGGCCCATCTCAATTAGGTCTATCGCAACTATTTTGCCGTTTTTTTCCACTATTTTGGAGGCGACTTGGGACCATCCACCAGGAGATGCACCAAGGTCAATGATTTTACTGTCCCTTTTTATTAGACGAAATTTTTGATTGATTTCGATTAATTTATAAGCGGCTCTGGATCTATATCCCTCCGCCTGAGCCTTAAGGACATATTCATCATTTAACTGCCTCCTGAGCCAATTGCTCGAAGATAAGGATCTTTGCTTTGCAGTCTTTACTTTGGTAACTTTTAGTCTCATTTATTTTCTTACTTCCTTGCAAATAGTATCTAAAATCCAGTTCACAAAACCCACTTCATTTTGCCCAATCATCTCAGATGCAATATTTGTGTATTCGTTTAATATAACAAGGGTAGGGGTTTCCGGAAAGGATAAAATCTCGGCAATAGCGCACCTAAGAATTGCCTTTAAGTTTTGGCTTAGGTTTTTATGCGGAGAATCAGAGGAAAGATTTTTGATTATATAATCATCTATCTCATCTATATGGCTTTTTGCATAGGTACATAAATCATTAAATAGGTTTTTATTTAACTTGATTTTTGCCTTGTTTTCTCTTAGGTCCAATATTTCACTTAGATCTGGGCTTTGATATAGGGTTTCAATTTTTTTCTCTATCTCCCGCGCCCCGCTCATTGCAGGATAAGAAGATTGATGAAGCACTTGAATTACTGCGATTCTTGAAAAAGTTTTCGAATTGATATTAGTCATGGATTTTTTTCTGTTATTATG
The DNA here is from genome assembly GCA_033761815.1 of Rickettsiaceae bacterium. Classification (GTDB taxonomy): domain Bacteria; phylum Pseudomonadota; class Alphaproteobacteria; order Rickettsiales; family Rickettsiaceae; genus JANRKH01. Next base: position 5,180 of record JANRMF010000049.1, on the reverse strand, counting down.
TATGGTAATTATAGATTAATTTTTTTTATTATAAAGTGTTAAGTTCAGTTTTAGGTTTTTTGATCGTAATATCGATTATTATATTTGTACATGAGCTCGGTCATTATATTGTTGCAAGGATTTGCGGAGTTGATGTTGAGCAATTTTCCCTTGGTTTTGGACCTGCAATTGCAGGTTATAGAGATTCAAAGGGTACATATTGGAAAATATGCGTAGTTCCACTAGGTGGTTATGTAAAAATGTTTGGAGATGGCGACCTTGGCGGGTTTAAGGCAAATTCCAAATATTTAAATAGACATGAGAGAAAAAGGTCTTATTTGTACCAAAAACCAAGTAGAAGATTATTTATAGCGCTTGCTGGCCCACTTGCAAATTATCTCCTTGCGATTACTATATTTTTTGGCGTCTATTCTTATTTCGGCAAAGTCGTCGCTCTCTCAGTAGTCAGTGAGGTAGTAGCGAATTCGCCGGCAGAGGAGGCCGGCCTTAGAGAGGGGGATGTAATTCAGTTGATAGATAGTGAAGTTATTGAGAATTTTCAGGATATACATTCCTACGTATCTCTTAGACCCAATACTGATATGATTCTTACCATAAAACGAGGAGATGAGGCTCCTTTTTCCGTTTCCATTAAGACTGGAGAGAGGGAGATTCTGGACTCTAATAATAAACTTATTGCAAAAGCTGGCTTTATAGGAATTAAATCCGCAATACCAGAGATTGTTAATTTGAGCCCCATCGAAGCTGCTATGGAATCTGTTAAGGATGTAGTATTGATTACAGAGATGACAAAAGATGGACTGCTCCAAATTCTTACAGGAAAACGATCCCTTGATGAATTAAGGGGCACAATAACAGTTGCAAAAGAATCGGGGCAAACAATTCAGACCGGTTTTGTGAATTTTGCAATATTTATAGCAATGATCTCGATAAATATTGGGTTTGTGAATTTGCTACCAATTCCTATTCTGGACGGAGGTCATGTGATCATCTGCTTATACGAGATGATCACAGGGAGCACGCCGAACAAAATTGCAAGTCAAATTCTGACCTCGATTGGGATTATGTGTGTATTAATGCTTTTTTTGATCTCAACTTCAAACGACCTGAAAGCGATTATGTAATATTTGCGGGTTTCCCTTCACTTGAAGTAATTTTGTAGCAACACGCTCATTAAAAAATTGACCTAAGATGTGATTTAAACTTTTAAACAGTATATTCTTCTGTCTTATATGCATGATTATGCTTTTTATGTTTGTAATTTCTATACCAGATGATATAAAAGCTTTATTGTAAAAGGAAGTATTTACCCATGAATTTCAAAATGAACAAACTTAGCAAAATTATTCTCGCAACATCAATACTTTACTCCCAAGTTTCTCTTGCAGAATCTGTCAAACAAATTCATGTTGAGGGTAACCATAGGATGGAGAGAAGCTCAATAATTAATTACTTATCTCTGAAAAATGGGCAGGAATATACTAAAGAAAAAGAGCAAGAATCTATCAAGCGTTTGTATGATACAAACCTATTTGATGATATCAAAATCTTCTATTCATCGGGTCTTGTTAAGGTGTTCGTCAAGGAGACTCCTTTAGTTACTAAAGTTTTGATAAATGGTAATTCCAGGATCAAATCAGGCACAATTGCAAAAGAAATTCTTACTCACAAAGGCTCATCCGTCAATAAAGCGAATATTAAATCTGATATAGATAAAATTAGAGAATTATACAGAAAATCTGGAAGATACGCAGTAACCGTTACCGCAAAAGTAGAAAACCTAGATTCTGGTAGAGCTCACGTGATATTCCAAATCAAAGAAGGGCCAAAAACAAGCATTAAGTATATTAATTTCGTAGGAAATAAAAATTACAGAGATAGTGAACTGAGATCCATCATCATGTCTAAGCAAAAGGCCTGGTTTAGGTTCATGGACACAAGTGATACATATGATCTTGATAGATTTGAGTATGACAAATACCTAATGAAGCGTTTTTATAATTCTCTAGGATATGCAGATTTTAGAGTCGTTTCAACCCTCTCAGAAATTTCTAGAGATAAAGACTATTTCACTCTGACCTATACAGTAGAGGAGGGTAGGAAGTACAATTTCGGCAAAATTACAATGGAAAATACTGTTGAAGGTCTTGAGCCGGAAGATCTACAGAAAATGATCTTTGTCAAAGAGGGGCAGGTTTATAATGCAACTCAACTTGAGAAAGTCTCGGAAACTATTAACGCAAAACTTGCAGATATGGGTTATGCTGGAGCGGTTGTTGAGCCAGAAGAAATAAAAGATCAGGCAAACAACTTAGTAAATATCAAATTTGTGATCACCAAAGCCTCTAAGTTCTATATCGATAAAATAAATATAAACGGGAACATCAAAACCAGAGATAATGTTGTTAGAAGGCAGATTAAAATCAATGAAGGTGATTTATTCAATAGATCGACAATCACTAAAGGCGAGCAAAACCTGCGGAACTTAGACTATTTTGAAACAGTTGGAGTTGAGGTTGCACCTTCTAAAAAGGGAAAAAATAACCTCGATGTTAACGTGAATTTGGAGGAAAAATCTACAGCCTCTGTTCAGTTTGAAGTCGGTTACGACTCAATGCAGGGTATTGTTGGAAAAGTGAATTTCCTAGAGAGAAACCTTCTTGGTACTGGTAGATATTTATCCGCAGGGATAGAGAAATATGAGAAGAAAACTCAGGAACATATTGGCTTGACTGACCCTTACTTTTTAGATAGGGACTTACTTGCCGGTATAAATTTATTCCACACAGATTCTCATGCATCATCAAGAAACCCGTTCAACCTCAAAACAAATGCTGGAAGCTTAAGAATCGGGTATGAAGTAGCAACGGATTTAAGGCACGATATCACATATACACTAAAAAATGACAAGCTATCCGGCCCATCTGATTTGCAAAAATCTATTCATATTTTTGAGCAGTACGGATCTACAACAACTTCGTCAATAGCTAACTCACTCACTTATGATCAAACTGATAGTTCAGTGATTCCTAAAAATGGGTATGTATTATCTGCAACTGAGACAGTCGCTGGCTTAGGAGGCGATGCAAAATATCTGAAGCATGAGGCAGATTTCAAGATCTTTAAATCATTCTGGGAAAATAACTATACATTTAAAATTTTTGGAGAAGCTGGAAAAATCCACGGTTATGGGGGTAAAAAAATAGGGATAAATGAGAGATTTAATCTAGGTGATTACACTCTTCGTGGATTCGAGATGTCCGGAGTTGGCCCTCGTGACAAACGTACAAAAGAATCACTTGGTGGCCAAAATTATTACAAACTTACAACAGAGCTAGAGTTTCCAGTTGGTTTCCCTAAGGAGTTTGGAGTGACTGGTGCTGTATTTTGTGACGTTGGAGCTTTGTGGGGGTTTGATATAAAATCACCAAACTTATACAGTAAATCAGATGTTTATAACTCCACCGCGCCAAGAGTTAGTGTTGGCGCTGGTATAATTTGGATGACTCGTTTTGCGCCAATCAGAATTGACTATGCAGTTCCTGTCAAACGAGAGAAATGTGACGAAACTCAGCGTTGGCATTTCCGCTTTTCAACAAGTTTTTAGAGAGGTTGTATGAATTTTGCTCCGTATCTTATTTTGTCATTGTTAATACTCAGCTCATGTGCATCGCAAGAACCTGCGCAAATAGAATATGGGACAAAAGCTGGAAGGCTTGGTGAGAACAAAATCCAGACTAATGCACGATCCATCTCTACTGAATTTGAGGATGGTAATCAGGATAGCGAAAGCGATTCGGGTAAAACTGATCAGGATGGGTCACATTACTTGAAATTTAAAGAGCAAGAGCCAAAAAAATATGTAGATGAAGATTCTGAGAAGGCGTCATACCCGGGCGCGCGAAAAAATAACCCAGAAGATCTTGATGCGGAGCTAAAAAAAATGGCAGTAGGTACCACGGCTCCAGTTGACTCAAGCGCTACAACAAAAGCCAAAGATTCTGCTTCTGAAAATGCAAGCAAAACGACCGTTGCCGATAAGAAAAATTTGAAACAGGATCAAATCAGAGATATATCTCAAGAAGATGGAGATGGACCAAGGCCTCAGCATACAATCTCTATAAACTCAGGTGCGCCTAAAAACGAGCAAGAAGCTGAGTATCAAAATCTTGCAGCTAAAGAAAATGACAAAACATCCTCTGCCGCTAATCCATCCTCCTCAAGCACTATCGCTTCTGGAAAAATTCATATATCTCGCCCTGTAAAAGGGAAAATTCAGGCAAAATATGGCGATATAGTAAACGGCAGTAAGCTTCAGGGTGTAGATTTTGCTGTAAATCTAGGTGAGCCAGTAAGGGCCTGCGCAGCTGGGATTGTAATTGGCGTTGGAAAGGATGAAAAATTCGGAAACAGAATTATTATTAAACATGACAATGGCCAAATTCAATCTGCATATGCGCATCTTGGAAAAATTACTGTAACAAAGGGGCAGGTAATCAGGGCGGGTGAGGAGATCGGTATCACAGGGCAGACAGGAGATGTTAAAACCCCAACATTGCATTTTGCTCTAAGAAAAGAGGGGCAGTCAGTAGACCCGCAAAAATTCCTAGATAACTAATTGACATGGGTTTGGATATTTGATACCATCACCCACCTCAGTATTTAGTGTCCATTTCAGGGTACAGGGATAATCATTCATTTTTTATAATGAGTAAGCAAATGACAACAATATTTTCATCACTAGAGCTAGGTGATATAACCCTTAATAACCGCATCATCATGGCTACTCTAACAAGAATGAGGAGTAAGCAGCCAGGCAATATACCACATGAACTAAATGCAGAATATTACGCTCAGAGAGCATCCGCAGGGCTCATCATCACAGAGGCAACTCAAATTAGTCAGCAAGGGCAGGGATATCCAAGTACACCTGGTATTCACTTCTTTGCACAACCGCAATTATAGTATGTATTATGGGTATTGAGAAAAATACGCATACCCCCATTATACCTAGATCTCTCCAGAATCTCCTGTTAGTAATAAATCAGAATTCTCAATCTCCGTAACTGAAATCGGATCATGATGCACAGGGTAGAAATAATTATATAATATTCCAAGTTTGGATGTTAATTGATTGAATCCTTCAGCAAATTCTAGATCAACATCAAGCCCTTTTGCAA
>JANRMF010000048.1:0-6632 GCA_033761815.1 Rickettsiaceae bacterium | reverse complement strand
TCAAGAGAAGTCCTTGTGGTATCAGTTTTGAGCTCTTCGCAAAATCTTTCTATATTTTCTTGGGTTAATCTAGTCATGAATATATTTTTTTATGTTAATAGGCGATTAATCCACTAATATAAATAAAAGTCAATATATATTGACTAGTAATCTCTAAGCTCGGGCTAAACAATTATAAATCAAATCGAAGGTTAATTGTAATTTTACCTTCTTGGTGGATGATATGCTAAGATGCTTTAGAATTCCTATTTGCTAAAGTGCGCTGCGGTTAAATAGCCCCGATTGTCTAATATTTTATAAGAATAATATATACTTATTTTGGGATAACGCAAATTGAGCAAAAACACCCTTGAGATTGGGTGAAAAATATATATAATCCTGATGATATCGATATAAATTAATATAATCCATGAGAATAAATAACTATTTTTTAGGTGCTGGGTGGTTTGTCCTTAGCTTAATTTCCAGCGTAATGAATGACATAATATCCAAATATATAGGTTATGAAATTCACCCATTAGAGGTCGCTTTCTTTAGGTTTTTATTCAGCGCGCTGACTCTGCTACCTTTTATTTTATATTATGGCCCAAAAACCATTAAAAGCTCAGCTCCAACTGTTCACTTTTTTAGGGGTCTTATACTATTTTTTGGGATTTCCGCATGGACTTATGGGCTTTCTGTTGCCCCCTTGGCGACTGCGACATTAATCAGCTTTACCATACCATTATTTACTCTAATTTTGGCCTTCTTCTTTTTAAATGAGAAAATTATATGGCAAAGGTGGGTTGCAACTATAATCGGCTTTATTGGAATCGGGATAGCATCCGGTGCTGTTAATAGCGAATTTCAGCTTAGCTCTATGATTTTTGTGATCTCTGCTATTGGCTTTGCTCTACTTGACATAATTAACAAGCAATTTGTCATTAAAGAAACAATGACAAGTATGTTATTTTATTCAGCATTAGTAACAGCGCTGCTTGCCTTTATCCCTGCTGCATATTTTTGGAAAAACCCTTCTATGACTCAGATTTTTTTGTTTTTTATCTTAGGCGGGAGTGCAAATTTGATCTTATTCTTCATTCTCAAAGCATTTAGCCTTATTGATGCAACTGCAATCGCTCCATATAGATATCTTGAATTATTTATGTCTAGCTTTTTGGGGTATTTTTTGTTCAGCGAAATCCCTACTATGAACCTTTTTTATGGCGCTCTAATTATTATTCCTAGTACATTATTTATTGTTTATTCCGAAAATACAAAAAAGTCATGAAGAAATTCAGAATCATTGCTGCGGGTGCCATAGCAAATATTTTTGAATGGTATGACTATTCTTTATTCGGAAGTCTTGCTTACATACTCGGTCAGAAATTTTTTTCAGAAACGGACTCAGCATCAACTATTTTGAATTCTTTTATGGTTTTTGCTGTTGGATATTTGATGCGCCCTTTTGGCGGGATATTTTTTGGAATATTAGGGGACAAATTTGGCAGGAAATTTTCCCTGTCTCTTTCTGTTATATTAATGTCCATCCCTACTGCTGCTATAGGTTTAATACCTACTTATGATCAGGCTGGTATTTATGCTTCTATATTCCTTGTCTTAATTAGGCTCATTCAGGGTCTTTCTATGGGCGGAGCTTTGACTGGCTCTATCTCATTTTTGATAGAACATACAGATAAAGATAAAAGAGGGCTAATAGGAAGCGTTACAATGTCTGGTATATGTATTGGTTTGTTACTCGGTAGCTTTGTTGCTTTTGTCACAAGGGAATCTATAGGTGCATCTGAGTTTGAAAGCTGGGGGTGGAGAATCCCTTTTTTGCTCGGAATTTTTAATATGTTTGCCGGGTTTTATATCATTAAATATACCGAAGAAAGTCCCGAATTTGCAAAAATTGACGACGCGCCACAAAACCCATTATTTTTTGCGTTGCAGAATAATTGGCATCAGATGGTTATGTCTATTTTTATAAATTCCATTGGCTCTATTTTGTTTTACTCTCATTGTGTGTTTGTGCCGAATTTTCTGAAAACCTCAAGAGGATTTTCCGATTCTTTCGTTGATATTCTTAGTTCTGTTTCTATGCTTAATATGGCAATTTTCTGTATTTTTTCTGGCTATATTTCTGATAGAATAGGTAGAGTGAAGTGTATGAAATGGTCTGTGATTTTGTGTATGATATTGATTTTCGCAATTTCTTTGTGTCTTGAGGCTGGATATGATTATTTTGTTGTAGCGTCCCATCTTTTGCTTGGAGTTTTAACTGCGCTTTACCTTGGGCCAGAGCCGGCATTACAGGCTGAATTTTATCCAGCAAATGTGCGTTCAACAGCGTTGTCGGTTTCGTATAATACTTCAACTACAATTTTTGGCGGAACCACCCCCTTGATTATAGCATATTTATACTACACCACTAATAGTCTTCATAGTTTTTCTTTATATATTTTGATGGCTTCCATATTAAGCCTGATTGGATTATATTTTTATAAATTGCCGGATGAAAAGAGTAAGACGCAGGGGGTTAAAAAATGAGAGAAAAAACAATAATAGTCACAGGTGGTGCTGGTTTTATAGGAAGTTGGTTTGCAATAAAAGCCATTAGCCTTGGGTATTATGTTATTGTGCTTGATAAGCTTACTTACTGCGGCAATCTTGCAAATTTGCAAGAAATTGAAGATAGTCCAAATTACAAATTCATCAAAGGTGATATATCAGATAGCGATCTTGTGGATAATATTTTTGCGCAGTATCATCCATCCTTTATCGTAAATTTCGCAGCAGAATCTCATGTTGATAACTCCATTAATGGACCTTCGGTTTTTGTCCAAACGAACATAGTTGGCACTTTTACTCTACTTGAATCCGCAAGAAAATACTGGCAAAAAAAAGGAAAACCGCAAAATTTTCGTTTCGTTCATATCTCTACCGATGAAGTTTATGGCTCTCTTGCTTTATCTGATGAGAGATTTGTGGAGGAGTCTCCTTATGCCCCAAATTCACCATATTCAGCGAGCAAGGCGGGGTCTGATCATTTAGTGCGAAGTTGGTTCGAAACTTATCAAATGCCATGCATAATAACAAATTGCAGCAATAATTTTGGGCCATAGCAATATCCGGAAAAACTTATTCCAAAAACAATTATATCAGCCTTAGCAGGTAGGCCAATAGAGATTTATGGTAAGGGGCAGAATATAAGAGACTGGATCTATGTTGAAGACCATGTGGAAGGGGTGAATCTTGCTCTTACTAAAGGAATTCCAGGTCAGAAATATCTCTTCGGGGGTGATTGCGAAATAAGGAACATAGATCTTGTTTTGAAGATCTGCGATATAATCGAAGAGCTGACGCAAAAAAAATGCCATGATTTAATAACTTATATAGAAGATCGCCTAGGTCACGACTATAGATATGCTATTAATGCGAGTAAAGCAAAGAAAGAGATAGGGTTTTTACTTAGTGGAACATTTTTTGATAACCTCAAAAAAACCGTAATGTGGTACGTTAGGAAATAACGAAGTCTCTTTATTCTTTTGTCATATAATTAGTGTAACCAACAATCTCATTCTTGTCTATTTTTGCTTTAAAATTTTGGAGACTAGAATATTCCGATAAAACTAGGAAAATATATTGATACATATCAGATATCCTCAAGTTTTCTGCTACAAGTAAATTTGCATTTTGGGCAATCTCTCGCGCTTTATTGTCATTATTTTTTACCCACTCAATTTTTTCTACTAAATCACTAAGATCATATTTTACAGGTATGAAATGTTCCATAGGTTTTACAATCCTATAAAACCATTGCACTTCAGGGGATTCTTGTTTCAAGCTGACAGCATTAGAGCTAAGTCTCCATAAAAAGCCTGGATAGGTTGCACTATTCCCATCAACTATAATCTGCATTTTATAGTTTAGTTGCTCTTTAAGATTCATAAAAGGTGCTATCTTATATTTTGAAGATAAAAATGCCTTTACATTATCTTGCATCTGAACAAATTGGATGAAAGATGCATCTATAATATTTGGCATTTTTTGCCCAAGATCAACCAAGATAAATCTCGGAAAAAATTGATAATTTTCCTTAGTTACTTCGGAGGTAAAACTTCTTGTGTTTTTATCCCATATCCATCCGGTTGTCGAGCCTCTCCATATTAATTTTTCTATTTTATTATCCCAATTTGAGAGTTGATTAAGCTCTTTTATTTCATAAAACATACTTCCGAAATTCAGGAGTGTTAGAGAGTCTGGGACTAATATTTTATTTTTTCGCAAGTCATTATTTACTGCAAAACAGAGAATAGGGGGCGAATTTTCGGGTAATTTGTAATTTAAACTATCATAAGAATATAAAAAAAAACTCAACATCAGGTAGATTTACGAATTGATTGATGAGCATCAAGGCTTTCATGAATGACAGAGGGCGATTATCAGCCAATTTTTTATCGAAATAGTTTTTAAAATAAACCTGATTATTAACGATTTTCACCCTTGTATAACCCTCTTTTTTACCTTCAATGATATATTTTTCAAAATCATCATAGTCATTTTGGGTTAAGTTGCTTGCATATGGAGAAAAGGAGAAATCTTCTTTTACAGATTCAACCATCCATGGTTTTGGATTTGTGGATAATTTTGTATAAATCTGACTCAGCTCTGTTTGCTCTTGCCGCTTTGCCCTATTCTTAATTGCAATAGAAGAGGGGTTTGAAATTAGCAAAAAGATTTTTTGGAACCTAATAGGCTGAGTTATATATAAGATTATACTGGCAATAATCACGATAAAACAAATTGAAAGAAAGAGGGTAAGGCTACGAAATGACATAATTTCCTCGGTTAGGATTATGGTCTCAGATATTACATAGAGCGGGGTAAATTGAAAGCAAAATTAAGCTCCAATGTTACTCCCGCGCCTTTTTTATTGTTATTCACGCGGGAGGCGGGAATCCATGAGAAAAAAGTCCTGGATCCCTCTTTTTACCAAGGCGACAGAGGTTTTCACGGGAATTACAGGTGGCCCTTATATCATAACAATCGCCAGTTATAATAATAGGCGCGAGGAGCAAGGTACACTAAATGCTAGGTTAGAGACGAGCAACAACGTAGGATTATAGCTGTTGGTTGGTATCACTCCCGCGTGATTAATTATTTTAATACGTATGGATCTTCATAGGGTTCAAAATTAAGGGGGATTTCCTGGCCGTCTTCCCCTATAAGATGAAGGCAATCTTTATATTGCTTCGGGAATTCTAGGTATTGAAAAATCTCTTTAGTATGTTCTTTGGAGCGTATCATTTGTAAATCTATGCTGCTTTCTAGATTTGGGATTCCAAGCTCTACAAGACCAATTGTAAGTCCATCATAGCCACCTACAAAAGGGTTTAAGTATGAGAGAGTAACCTTAGGGCTTGCCCCGTTATTAATCAAAAGCTGCACCATCTCAAGATTTGATTTCTCGACAGCAACCCTAAGAGGAGTGAAACGAGGTGAACATTCAATATTGGGATCCGCACCTCTATCTATCAATAGTTTTGCTATCTTTGGGAATCCATTTTCGCATGAAGCAGAAAGTGGAGTTGCGCCTAAGGATATAATATTAGGGTTCGCACCTTTATTTAGCAATAATTCAACAAATTCATACATACCATGTTTGCAAAAAGAAATCAGGGGGGGAGTTGTACAGATGGGATTTGTATATCTTTCTAGATCAACATTTGTAGCGCCTTCTATATATCCGTTTGCATCAACATCCAGCATGCACAACTCAGCTAATTTTGTAATAGAGGGGTGCCTTGCTGCTGCCTCGTGGGCAAGGTGCATTGTATTACTATTTTTTATTTCTTGTAGTTGTTTTAGACTCGTCTGTTCTTCTGGTCGAACTTTGCTAACTGAAATTAAATTGCCCATATTTATGTATGTGTTATAAATTTTTTTTACTATAGTAACGTTACGTCTAAATTACAAGAATTATATTTATTTCAATTCTGGATCAAATGTTTCGAAATGAAGCTCTAGATTGTAGGTGCGATCTAAACCCATCTCGAGATGGGTTTTGATTAGATTTTTCAGCGCCTTAACCTCACTATCTACTATGAAATTTTTTAGTAAAGATATATCTATGATTGCACCATTTTCTAGGAGTAATTTTACTATTTCTGGTTTATTTTCTTTGCAAGAGTAATCAAACGGGGTTCTGTTAAACGCATCCTTGAGATTCGGATTTGCTCCATTACTTAGGAGCATTCTTGCAAAATCAGCACTCCTTGATTTGCAGGCATTATGTAAAGGGTAACTCCCTGACCGCGATTCTAAACCAAGCACATCTCTTCCGTTAATATCAGCGCCATTATCGATAAGAAATTGTCCAAACTCATGATATTTTGAATCGTAACGTGCTAGGTAACTTAACAAAGAGTACCCACGATAATCCGCAGCGTTCACATCAGCCCCATGCTCAATAAGAAATTTTGCAACTTCAAATTCATAACAATGTCTATATAGTAAATTAAGTTGACGTTTGAGAGGAAGGATGCTATATTGGAAGGAAAATGCCTGCATCATATAGCCAAGATTTCCGCAAAAAAGTAATAGAATATGTAGATAGAGGTAATAGCTGCCATAATGCATCTATAAAA
>JANRMF010000047.1:0-13130 GCA_033761815.1 Rickettsiaceae bacterium | reverse complement strand
AAACTAACTCGCTGACCCATTATACAAAAGGTACGCCGTCACGGATCAAGTCCGCTTCGACTGCTTGTAAGCATTCGGTTTCAGGTACTATTTCACTCCCCTCATCGGGGTTCTTTTCACCTTTCCTTCACAGTACTAGTTCACTATCGGTCACTAGAGAGTACTTAGGCTTGGAGGGTGGTCCCCCCATATTCAAACAGGATTTCACGTGTCCCGCTTTACTCAAGGACTTTGGATATCTTACTTATACGGGGCTATCACCCTCTACGGCCAACTTTTCCACGTTGTTCTAATTGCATCCCCAAAGCCACTGGCCTGGTCCGCGTTCGCTCGTCACTACTAACGGAGTCTCGGTTGATGTCTTTTCCTCCAGGTACTTAGATATTTCAGTTCCCTGGGTTTGCCTCTCTATACTATGTATTCATATAGAGATACCTTAATAGGTGGGTTTCCCCATTCGGAAATCTTCGGATCACAGTTTATTCGCAACTCCCCGAAGCTTATCGCAGCGTATTACGTCCTTCATCGCCTTCTAATGCCAAGGCATCCACCAAATGCTCTTAATTATTTATTTCTTGTTTTGAACAATTGCTGCATACAGAACTAATTCTGTAACAGTATCCAACTCGCCCGCATAATTTAGAATAATCTAATTATTCAAACGGTGTTGGGATAATATATTAAATATTAAAAATTTTATCTTCATTAACTAGTAAAACAGCTGCAGTCATTTACGTACTGCGTGGGAGGATTTATATATAGTTTTCCCCCCCTTGTCAACACCCTTTTTTGAAAAACTTGCATTTTTTTGAAAATATTTTCATTTTAGCTCCAAAACCCAAGAGAGAGATAGTTCTGATTACAAACATCCGGAATAAAAAGACTCTATTATAAAGACTCCTCTTAAATCCCCAGACCCAAAAACCATTATTCTCCAGTTGCGCTCTGATTTATGTGTGTATAATGCACAACAATTACAAATAAATATAAATAAGTTTTATAAAAAAAATAAATAGTCACGTTATATTAATATAATTTTAATGTTTTATCGATACAATAAAAATATAATTAAATTTAGTGGTAGGATATGCCTTATAAAATCAAACCTAGTAAAACGCCAAATAATCAAAACAGAAAGTCTATCTCCGAAGAAGAGCTTGCCGACTTAAAAGTATCAGTCCTTGCGGCGCAATTAGCATATTCAGATCTTAATAAGGGGGCAGAAAAAAAATTATACAAAGAATCTCTTGAAGCGCTTAAAAAGCAACTTGGGGAGGAAGTAGAGCCAATTCCCTTTTACAAAGGGATTCAAAAAAATAGAAATGGAGGTGGAATAAATGTGCTAGCAGGTTATGTGATTCCAACGAGCAAAGGAATATTAATAACTTATCATGGAACTCAGCCTTCTAAATATTTTGACGAAAAAAATGGACCAGAAGCAGCTAAGTATTTAGCTCAATTCAAGATGAAAAGAGTCCTAAATAGATTTAAGGATGGAATTTTTGGAACTGGAGCAGAGGAAATATATAACGACCTAAATAATTTAAGAACAACGGTACAATTCCAAGGTAACACAAAAGATTTCATAATGCATAAAGGTTTTTATGATGAATATATGTCTTCCAAAGATAATCTTTTTATGGTGATAAATAATCTTGAGCCACAAACAAGGGCGCAGCCAATCAAGTTTTCGGGTCATAGTCTTGGCGCTGCTGCATGCCAAATTGCCGCATTAGATTTTGCAAAAACCACCAATTTTGACATTGGTTCTGTTCAAACTTTTGGAGGCCCTAGAGTGTTTAGCCCGGAAACTGCCAAAGAATATGATGAAATTCTCGGCGACAAAACACTCAGAGTGATGCACAAAACAGATTTAGTTGCCAGGATTCCTCCTTGGGGGCTTTTTCAACATGCAGGCAGAGGTTTGCAGGTTGGTGTTTTTAATACAATTCTTGGAAGTCACGATACAACAAATTATACAAAATTGACCAACAAGGTCAAAGCTAATCATAAAATAATAGGTGAAACTTCATGGAATTATGCGATCGCAAAAGCTTTTGAATCTGTGAAGCAGTATGCAGAGAGCGTGAAACATGCAACGATATCTGCCTTCAAGCAAGTATTTGATAGAGGACAAAGTCGCAGCTCTCATATTCCAGATAGATAAAAGCCTAGTCTTTGAACCGAGCTAATATTTTCTTTTGTCGCACAAGTGGCGAAGTGGCGCTAATCCTATATCTCAGTAAAAATGAAATATAGGATTAAATCTCATTATTCCGCCAGGTTCAAACCCAAAACCTCCGTATTAGGCTCTACATTTAAAGGATTTTCCATGTATAACTGATACTTGCCTTAAAGAAACAAGTAAATTATCCATGAGTTTTTCCTTTGGCTTAAGGATTTCATGCTCGGTAGTTTCGTAAAGCTCGAAATCATCAGCAATAGAACTTACATCAGAGCTACAAGGTAGATCATCAGCAGTCTTACAATCTTGATCTTGCTCTAATTCTTCAATCATCTTTTTGCATTGATTTATTTTGTTTGCTAAATCCTCTGATTTTATTGCAAGCTCCTCTTCTTTAGCTAAGATTGCTCTAATTTCTGCGTTAGTTTTACATACCTCTTCTTGAGCTGCATCAACTCTATATATGTAAATAAGCGATATGCTAGACATTCCGACTCCAACATACTTTGATATTTCATACATAGCGGAGTGTGGAGCGCTTAGTAAATAAATAGCTCCAACTAAAAACAAAGAGAGAATTATATTATTATGAATATTATCACAAGATTCATAAAATTTGAGCCAAGAATCATAAACTTCTAACTTCTCTTTTTTTTCTTGCTATTTTGTGGTTATAGCATCAAACTCATTCCCTAATTCTTTAGAAACAAGTTCCAGATCGGTTTTTCCATTTAAGCAATCTTGAATTGTTAGTTTTTGCATAAATCTTTACCAAATTTGTTGTTTCCATGACGCAACTTTTTATTTCATATTTCAATCAATGTCAACTATAGATTAATTACCCTCATCTTGCGATTGTCCTTTTTGGAATGTTAAAAAAAACGCATCCCTGCCCTCTCTCATTCCTTTAGCATGGAACTTAGTTGTAATATATCCCTCATGCACTGCAGTCTCATTCTTTGTAATATTTTCAAATCCTGCTTCTAATGCTTTTTTTGTAATATCTGTTGCATATTCTTCTATATCGCTTGCAAAAATTAGATTACCTCCAGGCCTTAGCAAATTTTTGATTTTGATAAGCCTTGCTATTGAAGCAAACCTTCTCTTTTTTTGTTTATTTTTAAGCCAAGGGTCGGGAAACAAAAGATAGACAATATCAAGAGAATTTGGTTTTATATGGGTAATTATCTCATCTACCGAATCTGGCCATAAGCCAATATTATGTAGCTCGTACTTTTGAGCCAAATCAAGGCAGGAAGCGATGCCGTTTAAGTAAGGCTCTGCTCCAATAAAATAATGATTTGGATTGATCTTAGCTTGATGAGCAAAATGCTCAGACATGCCTATGCCAATTTCTAAAATTATTTTTCCTTGCCCGGGTGCCTTTTTTAATGGGTCTTCTTTTGCGATCAGATAGTATGGGAGCAAATTATCCAATAAATTTTTTTTATACCGGGATAGGGACTTCCCTATTCTTCTGGCAAAAGATTTAATTTCCTGATTTTCCATTTTATGACTGATTGCTTAAAATTTGGCATTATATCAAAATTCCTCAGTTAACTAAAGATAAAAAAGAAAGATTACCAGTCCTCAGGTTTGCTCATCTGATTTTCTAAAAAAATAGGTGGCTATGAAATTTTTAAAGAGAAATAAACTCAAATTTGCTTCCAAATTTTAAGAGTTTATGTTATTGTGCAGCTTCAATGTTAATCAGGTAAATTAATATATGCTGGATATATTATCAAGCGTAATCCCGATATTTATCATCATGCTAATGGGAAAAATAATCAAGTCCGCTTGGCTCAGATCTGAGGAGTTTTGGAGGGGACTCGAGTCTCTCTCTTATTACTTACTTTTTCCTGTTGTCCTATTTAATTACATAGCACAATCAGAGCTAAGTAGTCAGCATTTATTAAAAATGGTTCTGTCTCTCATTTTTGCAACAACAATTACTGGGGTCGGGCTTGTTGCATTTCAGCGCAAATATGAAATTGATGGTAGAGTTTTCACCTCAATCTTTCAGGGTGGGGTTCGGTATAATAGCTACATTTTCTTTGCTCTAGGATCAGCTTTATATGGAACCCAGGGGATGGAAATTGTTGCAGTAATTGCAGCTTATATGATTATCTTCACAAACTCTATATCTATTTTAGCCTTTACTGTATATTGCCCAGACGGAGCATCTGATGGCCAAAAATTAGCTGGCTCTCAGTGGGAGATGTTTGCCAAAAACTTCATGATGAATCCTTTGATTATTGCAAGTGTTGCAGGTTTTTTATTTAACTATTCAAATATAGTAATGCTCTCAAGTATTGGTAAAACTCTTCAAACACTCTCAGAATCGGCCCATACAATTGGCCTTCTATGCGTTGGAGCAAGTCTTAGCTTTTCAGCGAGCACAATAGATAAATTTGCAGTAGGTGCGGCATGCGCGACAAAATTAGTGATTATGCCCGCTATAACTTTCATAATATTAAAGGCCTTTGGAATTAAGGGGGTTGCTCACTCTGTGTGCATGCTCTATAGCGCACTGCCAACTGCAACAAACTCTTATCTTTTATCTAAGCAGCTTGGTGGAGATGCGGATACTATGACTACCATAATCACATTTAGCATAGCATTTTCCATGATTACACTTGCTATATTCACTTACATACTTGCGTGATTAAATATTTTATTTCTAGGAGAATTTATGACAGAAAATACTAGATCAATTTCAAAGGAAGATGCTCTTGCTTTTCACAAAAAAGGAGGGAAGCCTGGCAAAATTGAAATGACTCCTACCAAGCCTCTTCTAACTCAGCGAGATCTCTCACTTGCATATTCTCCTGGCGTTGCATTTCCATGTCTTGAGATTCAAAAAAACCCATCTGCCATATATGATTATACAGCAAAAGGGAATATGGTTGCTGTTATTTCAAATGGAACGGCAGTGCTTGGCCTAGGCAATTTGGGCGCAGCTGCTTCCAAACCTGTTATGGAGGGAAAGGCCGTATTATTCAAGAAATTTGCTGATATAGATTCCGTAGATATAGAAGTAGATACGGCTGATGTAGATGAATTTATCAATGCTGTAAAATATCTAGGCCTATCATGGGGGGGGGTTAATCTTGAAGATATAAAAGCCCCTGAATGTTTTATTATAGAAAAAAAACTCCAGGAATTAATGGATATACCCGTTTTTCATGATGACCAACACGGAACGGCTATAATCACTGCAGCAGCTCTGATAAACGCACTTCATATTACAGGCAAAAAAATTGAGGAATTAAAACTTGTTGCTAATGGATCTGGCGCAGCGGGGATTGCGTGTATAGAATTGCTCAAGATGCTTGGCGTAAAACCATCCAATATAATTATGTGCGATAGTATAGGGGTGATATATGAAGGAAGAGTAGAGGGCATGAACCAGTGGAAGGAAAAATACGCAGTAAAAACCGGGCTCAGAACTCTTGCCGAGGCAATGAACGAGTCCGATGTCTTCCTTGGACTTTCTGTAAAAGGCGCAGTGACAAAGGAAATGGTAAAATCCATGGCAAAAGACCCTGTTATTTTTGCTATGGCAAATCCGGATCCGGAAATTCTCCCGGAAGAGATTCTAGAAGTAAGGCAAGATGCAATTATTGCAACCGGCAGGTCTGATTATAATAACCAGGTGAATAACGTGATGGGCTTTCCTTATATTTTTAGGGGAGCGCTAGATGTAAGAGCGAGCAGGATAAATGATGAAATGAAACTTGCGGCAGCCTATGCAATAGCAGAGCTTGCAAGGCAGCCAGTTCCCGAAGAAGCAAGGCTTGCATATAATAGCAAGCAGATGCAGTTTGGAAGGGAATATATAATCCCAGTGCCATTTGACCCAAGGCTTATTTCCACTATTCCAGTTGCAGTTGCTGAAGCTGCAATAAAAACAAAAGTTGCAAGAATAAGTAATTTCGACCTGGTAAAATATAAACAAGAACTATTGGGTAGACTTGATATAAGCTCAAGCTACATGAATATGATTTTTGAGATAATAGGGAAAGATCCGCAAAAAATTATCTTCGCAGAAGGCGAGCAGGAGGAAATTATCCAAGCCGCCCTCTCAATGAGGGATAATGGCTATGCAAAGCCAATTTTAGTCGGCAGGATTGCAAAAATTCAGCCGATTCTTGATAAAATCGGTGAAGGCCTCACTTTAGATGGAATAGAAGTTATAAACGCATCAACTTGCAATGACCTAGGAAAATACATCGAATTTTTATACGAAAAACTCCAGAGAAAAGGATATTTACACCGAGATTGTAGCAGATTTGTGAAATCCGATAGAAATATTTTCGCCTCATGTCTTTTAGAGTTTGGCATCGGAGATTGCATGATAACCGGAACGTCAAAGGCCTATTTTGACTGTCTGGATGATGTGCTAAAAATAATACCTCCAAAGAAAAATCATATTATTTTCAGCTACTCTATATTACTAACAAAAGAACACGAAATTCTCATTTCAGATTGTAGCGTAAATGAACTTCCATCCTCAGAAGAACTGGCAGATATAGCAGTTCAAACAGCTGAAATTGCGAAAAATATGGGATATAATCCAAGGGTTGCACTACTGAGCTTTTCAAATTTTGGCAACCCGATGAAAGAAAAGGCAGAAAGAATTAGAGAAGCAGCGCAGATTTTGGAAAAAAGGAATGTTTCCTTTGAATTTGACGGAGAAATGTCTCCTGATGTTGCGCTAAACCCTGCCTTAATGTCCTTATATCCATTTTGCAAACTCTCAAACCCTGCTAATGTACTAATTATGCCAGCGCTAAATACTTCTGTAATCGCAACTAAGCTCTTGCAAGAACTCGGGGACGGAAAGCTAATTGGACCAATTTTAACAGGTCTGTCAAAACCAGTCCAAATAGCAAAGCTCGGGCAAAGCCTAGAGCAGATAATCCACCTAGGGGCTTTCGCTGCTTATAAAGCCATCAAGGAGAAGCAAAGAAGGGAGTGATGGGTCTGATCAATATTATTTACTGACCTAAGTGGTGCGCGCATTAGCTATATCAATTAATAGGAGTACTATTATCGAGGAATTACTAAGTAGCTTAAGAAAAATAATTCATTTGCTTTTTTCAAGGGCGTTCGTCCACCTAAGCCCCCTTTCCGGCACCTTGCTGTTGCAATTGACCAGAGACTTCAGGGGTAAGTTCAGGAGTTAATGGATGCACACGCTCAACTTCTTGCTCTTGACTCGCTATATTTGCTCGGCGCTCTCTTGGATTTTCATATTTAATCTCATTAGGCGAGCTCTGAAATAATCTCTCTTCATCTGATTGATAATTGTGCCATATTCTATCTACAAAATCAGAAAACATAATATTCTATCCTACGAAATATAGAAATATCAGTTTTAACTCCGTATTTATCGGCCTTTGCTTGCA
This sequence comes from Rickettsiaceae bacterium, assembly GCA_033761815.1. Lineage (GTDB taxonomy): Bacteria > Pseudomonadota > Alphaproteobacteria > Rickettsiales > Rickettsiaceae > JANRKH01. The sequence goes on along the minus strand of JANRMF010000047.1, from coordinate 5,534 downwards.
AATATCTTTTTACCCTCTCGAGGTCTAATGATTCTCCCCCGCTTAAACCTTCCATTAAATTTTTTGTTGTTTCATGAATTATTGCTACTTTCTCATCGCCTCCAAATAACTTGGCAAGCAATCTTACGGTATATAAATCTCCCTCAGAATTTTCTATCTTATTTTGCTGAGATGATGACAAAGTATGCGTGGCCCACCGATCTAATGCATTTGCTTTATATTTCTCTTGCCATTTATCCTGGAATAATTTTTGCGCATCTGGACTCATAATAGGCAGACCTGCGGACTTTATGGCCTTTGTTTCAATTGATGTAAATATTTCTGGAGCATCTGTATAAAATACGAGCTCAAATTTCTTGATTTAGCAGAGAATATTGACTGAGTTTTGATTGTGCAATCAAAACTCGATCCTTAGCGCTTAGCTCCTCTCTCACTACATCCTGATCTATCTCGAATTTCTCTATTGGCATTTTTTTTATGTATTAACTTAGTTAATACTATTATACTGTTATATTTTTTTTGTTAAAATATTAATGTATATTTTATCGACTTTTTTAAAATATTTGTGGTGTATGCTTCATTTTTATGTCAACCCCCTCATCCATTCATGAACAGATTTGAGAGAGAGGTTTTTTTTATTAGCAAGACAAAATTGGTCTATCTCTTCTATTTGGGCTAATAAGGAAGCGAAGTTCCTATCTAACCTACTGGCTAAATATTCAATAATTTTTTCATTCACAAATATTGATCTTTTGGAAAATTCTCTACTGATGATGATTTTGATTAATTCATCATCCGGCTCTTTTATGCTTATTTTTTTTATTGAGTTAATTCTCGATCTTAGATCTGCAAGTGAAATTTGCCAATTTGCTTTGGCAAATATGATTAGTTTTATATTTTGATTTGAGCATGTATTAAATATGTGAAAAACCTCCTCCTCACCGAGCAGGTCCGCATCGTCTATAATAGCGAGCAAAGAATTATTGTGTATTTGATTGGCATTTTTTATTATGGATCCATTATTTCGACTTGCAAGCACGGCAGCAAGAAGGGTTTTGCCTGATGATTTTGCTCCTTCAATGAGTAAAATATTCTCATATGGTTTAACCCCTATAACAGAACTTATAGCCGCCTCATATGCATCCTTATTTGCTGGAGAGATGAAAAAATCTTCTAGATTACAATTATCTATGGTTTTTATGGCCAAAATCTCCTGCAGAAACGATTTATCTCGAATATTCAATTCATTCAGATCTCTCATTTTATTTTCTGCCGTAATTATCCGATAATCTTACTATATCATCTTCTTCTAAATAATCACCCGTCTGTACCTCGATTAAATGAAGGGGCACTTCTCCTACATTGCGCAGCCTATGTTTTACCAACTTTGGCACATAAACAGAGTCATTTTCTTGCAATATCTTCATTTCATCGCCAATTTGGACTTCGGCAACACCTTGAACAATAACCCAGTGCTCTGCTCTTTTTTCATGATATTGGAGAGATAAACTCATGCCTTGCGATACTATGATTCTTTTTACTTTATGCTTGGGGCCTTCATCTATAACTTGATAAGTCCCCCATGGTCTATATGATTTAAGTGAATGTTTTACCTCAATCCTATTTTGCTTATTTAAATGATTCACTACAAACTTGATCTCTTCAGCCTTATCTTTGGATGTCACAAGAGTTGAATCTAGGGTATTAATTATGACAAGGTTTGATACGCCAGCAGCAACAGTGAGTTTATTTTCTGAATAAATATAATTATCTGAAGCATTCAAGGTTTCTATGTCTCCCTTTGCAACATTGCCCATTTCATCCTTTTCCGCAACTTGCCAAATTGATGCAAAGCTACCAAGGTCCGCCCAAAAAAAGCTGGACTCCTTAAGTGCCATATTTTTTGCCTTCTCAATTATTGCATAATCTAATGAATTAGGCTTTATAGAACCGTAACTCTCATCTTCAAGGCGCAAAAATCCCAAATCGTGGCTGGCATTTTTGATAGATTTTTCTACTAGGTTTTTCATTTCTGGCTCTAGCAAATCGGATATTTGCTCCATTGCAGCGCCGAATAAAAATATACCTGAATTCCAGTAATAATCTCCTTGAGCAATATATTCTATTGCCTTTTCTTCATTCGGCTTTTCTGTGAAATTTTTCACTTTGAAGAAATGAGGGGCAATTTGCTCGCCTCTTTCTATGTATCCATAACCAGTATTTGGGCTAGTAGGCTTTACTCCAAGAGTGATTATATCATATTTATGAAGCAATGGGGCGGACTCCATTATATCTGAAATATATTGCTCATCGTCTAATATATAATGATCTGCTGGTATCAGAAGAGCTGCATCATATGATTTTTTCTTCATCATATAAGAGGCTATCAGTCCGCAAGGCGCTGTATTTTTTGACATAGGCTCAATTATAATTTCTGGATCTATCCCAACTTCCCTAGCTTGCTCCTGGGCTATAAATCTATGTTCTGGCCCAACGATTATTATCGGCGTACCCAGTTTGCTATTTCTCAGAAGGCAGAGTTGTAAAAGGCTTTTAGAATCGAAGATTTTTATGAATTGCTTAGGGAAATTTTCTCTAGATAATGGCCATAGCCTTGTTCCGTGGCCACCAGCCATAATTACTGGTAGAATTTTCATAGTTATTAGTAATTTTTTTGGACTAATTATATTAGGGTCGAAGGTAAAAGTCAAAATCTAATAGATTATTGAATGGGCAAGTCTCGCGTAAATTCATAATTTATAAAGACGTATAATAGATTGGGGCCTAATTGTTTTGGAGTTTAAGAGTAAAGGAGGCGCTAAATGAAATGACAAATTTTTATGTAATTCAAGGGAGCTTGCGCCCCCTATCAGATTATATCTTTTGAAAAAAATCTTAAATTAAGCAGCTAGTGCGTTTTTTGATGCATCTACTAAATGAGCAAATGCTTCTTGATTATTCACAGCAAGCTCAGCAAGCTGCTTTCTGTCGATCTGTATTGAAGCTTTAATAAGCCCACCGATAAACTGGGAATAAACCATACCGTGCTGCCTTACTGCTGCATTAATACGCTGAATCCAAAGACCTCTGAAGTCTCTTTTTTTGTTTCTTCTGTCGCGGTAAGCATATCTTAATGCTTTTTCTACTTTTTCAATAGCAACGCTAAAGCAATTTTTTGCTCTACCTCTATATCCTTTTGCAAGTTTTAAAACTTTTTTATGTCTATTTGCAGAAATTTTACCAGCTTTTGTTCTAGCCATTTATTTATCCCCGTTTATTTGTTTATAACCCATAAGGTAAGAAAAATTTGATTACGTTTTTAGCATCACAATCTTTTAATATTGTTGTACCTCTCAGATTTCTGAGCTGAGATTTTGTTCTTCTTCTCATGAAATGCTGTTTTCCAGCTTGTGACGCTTTAAGTTTTCCAGACGCCGTAAGCTTGAATCTCTTCTTAACAGCAGATTTTGTCTTCATTTTTGGCATATTATTCCTTATAGTTTGTTTCAGAGAGTTTTTAAGTAAGCTAAATTTCTGATATGTTATTTTTTATTATGTCAAAAAAATACATTAACATCCGCGAAGTTGCGCGTTACTAAAACCCTTATGTTAGTTAGTTTTTATAGTAAAGGAGGCTACGCCATAGCCCGTCATTACTAAACTCCAAACGTAACTATACTCAAAGATTCTTTTTTGTCAAGTTATGTAAGCCAAAAACTTTTAAAATTGGAGCAGAAATAAATATTGATGAATAAGTCCCTGCTATAATCCCAAAGAAAACTAAGATACTAAAACTACGCAGCTCCTGGCCAACCCAGATTATCAAAGCAAGATTTGCGATAAGAGTTGTAAGTACTGTCATAGTAGTGCGCGACAAAGTCTCATTTGTGCTTATGTCAATTATTTCATTGATTGATTTTTTTGTATACTTCCTTAGGTTTTCTCTGATTCTGTCATAAATCACTACTGAGTCATTTACAGAATATCCTACTATTGTTAGCAATGATGCTATACTACTTAGAGAAAAATCTAGCTGAGTAATTGACATAAAACCTACTGATAAAATCACATCATGAATAAGGGCAATTAAGACGCCAACACCAAATTGCCACTCAAATCTAATTGCAACATAAATCATTATGCCTAAAAAACATAAAATAACCGCTTGAGCACCAGAATATATTAACTGAGAGCCAACTTGAGGACCCACAAAATCTATTTTTTGATATGAAGTAGAATTATTTGTGACTGAGTTGATTTTTGCCTTTATCTTTTCAATAAATGATGCGCTATCACTTGCACCCTCTACTAGCGCAGCTTTTACAAAAAAATCATTCTCATTGCCAAGTGATTGTATGGAGACTTCCCCTACTTGCAAATCGCCAAGTGATTTTCTAATTGCCGCAATATCCACCTTTTCTGCGCTTTTTGCCTCAATTAATATCCCACCTGTAAAATCAATACCAAAATTTAGACCGTAAATTAATACGCATATAATACTCAAGATAGTAAGCATGGTCGAAATAGCAAAGGATATGCCGCTAATTTTGGTGAAAGGGATTTTGGTATTATCTCCTACTATTCTAAGTGGATATAGTCTCATTTTCTCTGCGTTAGTATATTTCGAAGCAGCATAATAGCATAAAAAGGGGAAATTGTAAAGTTGTAACAAATCCTCATTTTAATAATATTGTGTTAATAGACTTCTTTTATGGAGACAAGAAGGGGCATTCGTACAAATAACCCCATTTCCAAGATTAAATTGGAATTGATATAACCCCTTGACACAAGAAAAGCTTGGAGCGGGTCACAAAGCTTATTAATCTTCTTATTTCAGCACATAAGGCTGACCAAAATCAAGCATCACTTCTACACCATCTCGCCCGATAAGATGCACAAAGCCTTCATATTCATATGGAAATTGAAGGCTGTATAAAAGTTCAACTTTTCCCGTCGTCAAATGAATATCTATTTGATCATTTTCTACAAGAGCCCTTTCTGCCTGAGTTCTGATGATATTATCAATTAAATCCTCTTCTCCATAAAGTATAAAATATTTGAGCATTGATATATCTACATCTCTCTTGGCGCCTAATTCTACCAAAAGTTCTGCACAATCCAAATCATACTCCACTATAGTTTTATGCAAGAGACTATGACCATTTTCATCTCTCTCATTAATATCGGCACCTGACTCAACGAGCAGTCTTGCAGTATCCAGATTTCTATGTGTAACGGCTATAGACAAAAGACTATCTCCGTACTGATCTCTCTCATTAACATCAGCTCCGTTTTCTATGAGAAATTTAGCAACATCTATATTACGTTTGTTGCAAGCATTATATAGCAAACTATTGCCGTACCGATCTATCTCTTTAATATCAGCTCCGTTTTCTATGAGAAATTTAGCAACATCTATATTACGTTTGTTGCAAGCATTATGTAGCAAACTATTGCCGTACCGATCTATCTCTTTAATATCAGCTCCGTTTTCTATGAGAAATTTAGCAACATCTATATTACGTTTGTTGCAA
>JANRMF010000046.1:0-16888 GCA_033761815.1 Rickettsiaceae bacterium | reverse complement strand
GTCTTTTTTATTGAGAGCGCAGTTTGTCTTGTTTGTATATTTTGAGAAACTGACCTTTCCCGTTTAAATTCCATACTTTGCTTTACGTTCTCTACATGCTGATAAAATTTTTTCCCCAGTGAAACTACTGTGCAAAAATTCGCAAGAGTATATGAAGAACTTCCTCCTTTTAAAAATGATACTAATTCGGCCCGGGTTTTTTTATCGTTCATCATCTTGGTAAAGGCTTGCTTGTTAATACTCATTTCATTATCCTGCGTCACTTTTTCGCGTTTATCATTAGATTTAGGCTTAGCAAAAGCGGAAAATATAGCTTCCTGGAGCTCTTTATTTTGCAAAGCCTCATCAAGTTTTTCATCCGTCATATTAGATAAGGCACCTGATGTTATTGATAAGCCATAATCTAAAGCTCTTTTTATGGACCATGGGCACAAAGCTAGACTCGGAGAAGACTGAATAGTTTTTATAGATGATAATAGAGGGTCTATGGATTCTGAGATTTCCTTTTTATGCTCTGCGCATCCAGTCATAATATCAGGGAGAATTTTAGAAATTTGGGTTGCAACCTCTTTGTATGGCTTTGTAACACAATCTCCTAAGATAGCTACATTGTTTTGCACGGATTTCCTTAAGTCCTGATCTTTAGCGCATGATAAAAAAAGATCTACACCAGATTTTATTAGATCAGACTCCTCTTTTTTATTTTCTTGATTGGGCTGCATGGATTTAGTCAGATCATCTAAAAAAGAAACTAATTTCTCTTTTCTAACTGGATCTGATAGTGCGGAGTAAAGAATATCCCCAGAAAGATTTTGCACAAATTTTTTGGTGCTATCAGACTTTAGATCTATCGTTTTTGCTAGGCCTTGCATAGATGATGTAAAATTCGCAAATGCAATATCTTGTTCATTATATTTGGTTTCATTAAAAGATGCTGGGTTATCTTCCCTGTCTTTACCTATTTTGTGAATCTGATAAAATTGCCGCAGAGATTTCGCCTTTTCTATATGCTCTTGTTTTGCTTTTGCTGCATCCATTTCTTCTTTTGTGGTTATCAGGAGGTCTAAACCAGAAGCAATTCCGCCTAATAAACCCCCTATAGCACTTACCCCTAGGTTTGTGAGCTTCTCTACAACGCTAGGGTTTTTATATTCAGGAGGAGTATATTCAGGGGATTTACTATCTAATATACTCTTTATTTCCATATCTTGTTCGCTTTCGTAAAACCCACATGCCTCCTCCACCTTTGAATCAATATAAGAGCTTGACTCGGTGCAATAAGATAAAGTCCTCTCTGAAATGAAGCCTAGCGCCCTTGCTGATTCTTTTGCGTCTTTAATATCTGTGATTTCAGATTCAACGCCCCCCGCTCCAATTTCTCTGGCACGAGGGGTGAAAATTCTAGATAAAGCATCATTTGCAACAATATTTGCAATCAGGGAAATCTTAGTCGAAAGTGGCTGAGCAGATATTTTTGTTAGGTGGTCAATCAGGCCTGCTATATTTTTATATAGGTCCTCCTTTGACTTGTTTATTTCTATTTCTTTGGATTGATCGTGATGAGATAAGTCTGGCCCCCCTCCGTCAAACTCGCCATATTTTGCGATATTGCGCGCAAGTGACAAGATGGCGCTGTTCATTATATCATCATCCATAAAATTCGGAGCTCTGCTCGGATCTTGCTCCTTAAGGACGGGAAATAAAGATCCAAGGAATTTCTCATTATTTTGCAAAAAATTTTGCAGCGCTGCTTTATTCTCAAGCAAAGTTTGCCAGGTTTTCGGCGACTTGAGCACCTCAAGAATTCTTTCCGGATTTTCCTTGATGTAGTTTATGCGCAATAATAATCCAGGCCTTCTCACAAGAGTTGCAGCAGCTGATAATATGCTATCCAATTTAACCCCGCTATTGAGTAAATATTTTATATCCTCATGAAGCTCATAAAATTTTTTATCCCCTTCGGGAAGGATTTGATTTATGGTGCTATTGACTTCAGGCTCTGTCCCTGAAGCATTTAAGCTTGATATATCTACTGAAGGATTTTCTTCTGGTGGCATAGATCTCTATTTAATTATTTGCAATATTATTAATAATACAATAAATATATTACCATACAAAGAATATACAGATATATTGTAATATTTTTTTTCGGAATAGGTGAATTTTGATTCAGTTTGTTGTGTAGTGCAAGTGAGTATATTTTGTGGATGGCTGAGGGTGCTTGAGAGCACCATTGACTCTGGGGCTTGCACGAAAATTCTAATTTATGTTTTAAAGAATTAGCTTCTGTGTAATATGGGGGATTATATTGCGCGGGAGGATGTATCTTTGGAAATTTGGTAGCGAGGGAGGGACTTGAACCCCCGACACGCGGATTATGATTCCGCTGCTCTAACCAGCTGAGCTACCCCGCCATTTATGCGCCGCATTTTATTAGACCTCTGCTTCAAGCCCTAATTCTAGAGGCGACTATATTGTCACCTTCGTTCGTCATTTAGGATCATATCCTTGGTTTTACCTTGGATTTTCACCTTAGTTCGTCATCTAGGCGCCCAGATCATCATGAACATTTAAGTACATTTCAGGGTCTTGCGCTCCGTGTATTTCTAGCGCTCATTCTTCATTAGCAGAGCTTACAAATAGGTCTATTTAAAGACGGGCAAAATTTTATTGTAATCACAAGATTCGCGCCACCATACTGGCTTACGTATAAGTATGACGGCGCAAAAATTATAAGTCGTAATATTATCTCTTGGAGAATTGTGTACTCTTACGAGCTTTTTTCTTACCGTATTTCTTTCTTTCAACAACTCTTGAGTCTCTTGTAAGTAATTTTGCTTGACTTAGAGCTGTGTGGAATGACTCATCAAATTTATCAAGAGCTCTTGCTATACCAAGCTGAATAGCTCCTGCTTGGCCTGAGTGACCTCCTCCCTTTACGGTGCAGAAAACATCAAATTTACTCTCACTACTTACCATCACAAAAGGGGTCAAAATTTTTGAGCATAATGTATCAACTCTGAAATACTCAGAAATTTGCTTATTATTAACAATAAAGGCGCCTTTTCCAGGCTTAATCCAAACTCTTGCAACAGCGCTTTTTCTTCTTCCTGTGCCATATGAACGACCTAAAGCATCTTTTGCTGGTTTAGTTTTTGTTAAAACCTTAGCCTCTTCTTGTGTTTGTAGTTTAATTAAAGCCATAATTATCTCTTATTTTTTGTATTTTTTGCAGCAAAATCGTAAGGTGTTGGAGTTTGAGCTGCATGTGGATGCTCAGATCCTGAGTAAATATATAAATTACCCAATTGCTTTCTTCCGAGTGGTCCACGTGTTATCATTCTTGAAACAGCAAGATCCAATACTCTCTCTGGGTATTTTCCCTCTAGCATCTTACCTGCTGTGGTTTCTTTAATACCGCCAGGAAAACCCGTATGTCTGTAATAAATTTTTCCATCTTTTCTAGCTAATTTATTTCCTGTTAAGGCAATTTTATCAGCGTTAATCACGATTACATTATCCCCGCAATCAAGATGAGGAGTATAAGAAGGCTTATGTTTCCCGCGAAGAATCATAGAAATTTCTGATGCAAGACGACCAAGGACCAAAGATGTTGCGTCTATCACAAGCCATTCTTTCTTGATGTCTGCTGGTTTAGCGGAAAAAGTTTTCACTGCGTACATAATAAAAAACTGTCATTAAAATAATTGTCTGCTTTTCATACCACTAAACTGCCCCTTATGTCAAGTAAAAATTACTTCATTTTTTTTCATAAATGAAATCTTTTATTTTTAATAAATCATACCAACTTGCCTTTTTTTGCCCTGGCTGCCGGAGCAGATAAGCGGGGTGGAATAAAGCGGTAGTAGGGATTTTTTCGCTTAAATATTGATTGCTGTAAAAATAATATTCTTGCCTTATTTTTGAGATTTGTAAATGTTTCCCAAGTAGGCTATTAACGGCAGTAGCGCCAACGAGAATCAATAATTTAGGCTTAATTAAAGCTATATGTTTCTCCACAAAGGGTCTGCAAATTGCAATTTCTTCATCAGTGGGCGCTCTATTTGCTGGAGGGCGCCAAAAAATTGTATTTGTAATGTAAAAATCATTGTCTCTTACAAGACCTATTGATTTGAGCATATTATCGAGTAATTTTCCGCTTTCTCCGCAAAAAGGAATGCCGGCTTCATCTTCGCTTGCACCAGGCGCCTCTCCTATTAGCATGATGCTAGCAGATGGATTTCCGTCAGAAAAAACAGTGTTTGTGGCGCCTTTTTTGAGAGCGCACCCATCAAAAGACAAAATTGCTTTTTTTAAATCCTCAAGATTTGACGCAGCATTTGCAAGAGCTCTTGAACCCCCTTCTTGGATTACTCCCTTTACTTTGAAATCCTGTTGTTTTTCGCTAAAAATAATATCTTTTGCTGCGTCTTGAATTTTAGCAGGGGCTTTAGATTGATAAGAATATAAATCTTCAAGATCCATAGCTTGAATCCAATCCTTACTTAATCTATATTGTGATGACATTTTTTTATTTTTTTATTATGAGTCAAAATTCATTCCCTTATATTCACACAGGAAAACCAGAGAGATTAGATAAAATTGCAGCTAATCTATCAAATATATCAAGGAACCAAATTTCCCAACTTATTAAGTCTGGAAATATACTCGTTGATAATATACAAATTTTTGATCCTGCCAAAATAATTTCGCAAAATTGTAATATTCTTGTCAAGAATAGCCTTGCTCCAAAAGATGAAAAATTAGCACCAAAAGAGATGGATATTAATGTTGTATATGAGGATGAGGATCTTGTTGTAATAAATAAGCAAGCAGGGCTTACAGTTCACCCGGGTGCTGGTAACTATGATGATACTCTTGCAAATGGGTTATTACACAGATACCAAGATAATCTCTCCTCAGTCAATGATATAACAAGGCCCGGCATAGTCCATAGGCTTGATAGAGATACGTCAGGCCTTATGGTGATTGCTAAAAATAATTACGCGCACAATCATTTAAGTAATCAAATATCCTCAAGAGAAGCCAAAAGAATATATATGTGCGTTGTTTGGGGGTTTCCTAAAGAAAAAAACGGAACAATTGTGACGCAAATTGGAAGAAGCGCATCAGATAGAACTAAAATGGCTATCTTAAGCCATGGAGGCAAGGAATCCATAACACATTTTACAGTAAAAGAAGTGTGGCAAAATGGCCTATTTAGCCTTGTAGAAGCAAGACTTGAAACTGGCAGAACTCACCAAATCAGAGCTCATATGAACCATATAGGACACTCTGTAGTTGGGGATAAAGCATATGGCGCTCATAGCAAAAAGGCAAAAGGATTGCAAAATCCGGATTTAAAAGAATCAGTTCTTGCGATGAAGAGGCAAGCACTACATGCCTATTCTCTGAGTTTTACTCATCCAAGAACCGGAAAAGCATTAGAGTTTAAAGCAGAGCCTCCAGAGGATATGCAGGGATTAATCGAAGCGCTAAGGTAGAGAATTTATCATCTGAGTCGCCTTTTTATTATGTAACAGTATATACAGAATACTTTGCTTGCTATACTTATAACCAAAATTCCCATGGTTCTGTATAGATTTCTATCTAATAGGTAATTTTGTCATTATTTTGGCACCTACAAATCTCATGTATACTCTAACGCTTATGTTTTGCAGGCGACAATGCCTATAAATTCCTCTATTACATAGGAATTATATAGAGCCAAGGTACCAAGAGAATGGTGAATTCAAGGTCCTAGCGCTGGCAGCATGTGTTTTCTTGTTATGGAATACCTCGTATGGGGTTTTGTAACCAAGGCATTTCCTTGGCTGATCATTCATTGTTTTTGCTATTTTGTCTAGCATTTCTTGCGTAAGGTTTTGTGCACGCCCTTCCTTTTGGAAAATACCTTCTTAGCCTTCCATTGAAGTTCTCATTCGATCCCTTCTGCCATGGAGAATGTGGATTGCAGAAGAATGTGGTCATGCCAAGATCTTTGTATGATGCAAATTCTTTTCCTCTGTCAAATGTAATAGTTTTCTTGTATCTCTTTGGGGCGTCTAGACATTTAGCAATGACGCAAATAACCCCTTTTGTCCATTTGCCTCTGTTTGGAGTAAGTTTTGCCAATCTAGACTTTCTCTCAACAAGTGTTGTGATATTATCCGAATGAACAGATGCCAATACAACAAGATCACCCTCCCAGTCACCTATTCTTTTTCTTTTATCTATTGTTTTAGGACGATTGCTAATAGAGGCACTATAAGGTATATGACTTTTCTTTGGTTTTCTTCCGCGCCATCTCGTACGTCTTGGCTTTTTTCTTGGAAGCAGGTGAAAGAGTGTGTGTTTACTTCCCTCTTCATCATATACAAATTTATATATGGTTTCATGAGATATTCTCATATCCCCGCCCTCTAGCCTGAGTCTTCCCGAGATTTGCTCTGGACTCCAGCCTAATGTGAGTTTATCAATTACGTAACTTTTCAGCTTGATGCTGCGGAATAACTTTAGGTCCCTCCGCATCAAGCTGATAGCTTTATCGTTTGCTCTATCGGGAAGATAACCAAGGGGATCTTCTCTGCATCTCCTTAGTTCTCTGCTAATTGTAGATTTGTTCCTACCTAGCTGAATCGCTATATTAGTTTGATTATAACCGGATTGTATTAGGCTATAAATATTCTCTCTTTCAGAAAGTGTAATTCTGGTGTATTTGGTCATAAGCAACATTGTATTTTTTGGTTTGAACAAAAAACATTATACAATGCTCGCGCTAGATTATTGAACTGACCAATTACTAATAAATAATAATAATTACAGAGGATGTATGGATAATATTAATCAACAGGATAATAGTGAAATTACAGGCACCTTGCCACTTGAGAATCAAGTGGTAAACCTAACATTAAATCAAGAGCCGCTCCACCAACAAGATGAGGATGAGGAGGTAAATGAACCTCAAGAAAATACTGATTTAGTTGACGAGGATCTTGAGCAAGAGACCGCTCAACAGGCTCAGGAAAGACCAGATGTAGAACAACTCTTGCCACCTTTTCATCTAGCTGCATGGAGAGGGGACCTTGATGGTTTAAGGCTTTTAGTAAGGGAAGGATATGATTTAGAGACAACAACTTTTGATAATTGCACCGCTCTTCATATAGCCTCTGCTCGTGGTCATATTGAAATAACCCGATTCCTTCTACTAGAACATGGTGCTGATATAGAGGCAAAAGCAATTCATAATAGCACGCCTTTAAGCTACGCATGTGCCAAAGGACATCTTGGAGTGGTGCGGTTTCTAGTGGGACTGGGCGCTGACATAACAGCTAAATCGGATTATCAGTCTGTGATAGTTGATGCTATACTTGGGGGTGACCTTGAAATAGTGCGGTTTCTAGTAGAGCGCGGTGCTGATATAGAAGCTAAATGTCATCTAGGTACTACACCACTTAATCATGCAGCTTATGAGGGAAATTTTGAGATAGTTCGCTTTCTTGTAGATCAAAGGGCTAATATTGAAGCTAGAGATCGCTATGGCTGGACTCCTCTGCACAGCGCTAGCGGGCAAAATCACATTGAAATTGCTCAGTTTCTCATAGAAAAGAGGGCTAATATTGAAGCTAGAGATCGCTATGACGAGACCCCACTTACACTAGCTTTGTGGGGAGGTCACACCCAAATAGCTAATTTTCTGGTAGCCTCTGGCGCAGATATTGAAGCTCAAGTCAGAGGGATACCAATCTTTGAAAGCGCTTGCAGGAATTACAGATTGGACATAGCTGAGTTTCTTATTAATGTAGGAGTTGATTTAAATATAGATTGTTGGGGGCACTCTCGTATATATAATTTACTTACCAAATGCCAGCAAGCTGAGCTAGAAGCGTTTATAAATAGAGATTTATACGAGCTTGCAACTGAAGCAAATCTTACATTTCATGCTAGAGTTACCTTGGCTATGGTTCAAAATGGTGGATATATTAATTTTGAGAGATTAGCGGGGGAGATAAATGCTAATGGTTTTGGGTTTGGGTTAATTAAAGGCGCGCTAGCAAAGCTCGAAGAATTTTCAAAACAGAATATAGGTATAAGTCCACTGAAGTAATAAATAGTCTCAACCTTCAGATTAAACTTAAAGTGAATAAATATTGATCGCAGGAAGCTTGAGGGTCTGGCCCTCTCGTTACTGCGCATTCTTAGCAACGTGCAAATGGGGTCATTCCCTGTGTCATGCCTTCGAAGAATGGCGCCCAGCGTTTTCTCCTGGATTCCCAGGGCTATATGAATAGTTGTGTCTAGGACAATTATGTGCTATTAAAAAAAAGAGTCCTCATTTTTTTTGAAGCTCAAAAAAAATAAAAAAATGTCAAACCTAGACGAGATTTAAGTTATGCAAACTGCTACAGCGCTGAATTCAGCAAATACCGATTTATTATCAATAAGCACTAATAAATTTTTTTGATACCATGACAAATACTAATAAATAATATAAAGGTTTTTATGCAAAACGATTTAGATTTTGTTACATCTTATAATGAAGCATGGGCATGGGCCAAGCTACTACTTGATGATGTTGGTGGGCTGGATGCTGTGTTTGAAGATTATTTTCAAAAAGTGGAGCAGCTAAGGATAGATCAGATAGAAACCCGAGAAAGTATTTTAAATATAATGGCAGATCCTGAATTATTTAAAAAATTGAAGGAATATACTTTAAAAAATCAAAATCTAGCTTCTGCATCAAGACAAGAGTCAGCAGAAGATAAAGAAGATTCTTCAGATTTTAACCAGCAAGATGCAAATGAAGATGACCAATACTTACCAGAAGAAGATGCCGAGCTCAAGAGAGCGCTTGATATGTCCTTGGCTAGTTTTTTTGACGAGTGCAAGGCTAAGGTGTCAAATGGAACGACAAATGACTTTAATATTCCGGCAAATTCCAAACTATCCGCCGATCTTAAGATAGAAGCGAATGATAATCAGCTGATTCAAAATTATGAAGAAGAAAAAATGACCCATCTCATCATCAATCACCCTGATGTCAAAACTAATATTGAAGATGAAACAGATCAAGTTCAAGGCGGTGAGATAAAGGAGGCTGCAACTGCAACTAATACCAAATCCCCGCAAGATACAGAAAGTGCTTTAGCATCATCATTAGAAAATCTCACATTTAAGTCAACATCAGACCTTACAAAAGAGGATGTACGTAAGCTAAGATTGAAATATTTATCTGAACGAGAAAGGGCGGATGAAGCATCATTAAATGCTGCTTTTTCAGAATCTACCCCCATCTCAAGCGTTGATGGAGCGAATGTTAAATTAATGTACCCTGCTTCCAAAAATTAAGTAGATTTTGAGTTAAACTTGGTGGTTTCAAAATTCATTTGTTCATTTTATTCTAAGCAAATAGTATAGTATGTCAAAAACAAGAAAATGAATGAAATGAATATGCGAATGAATCAGGCGGAAGCCCAGCATCAAAACCAGGCACAAGAATATAGAGTCAGTGAACTTTCCTCATATATTAAAAGATGCATCGAGGATAATTTTGGATATATCAGAGTTAGAGGGGAGATTTCTGGCCTTAAAATAGCATCTTCAGGTCATGGATATTTTAACCTCAAGGATAATGATGCAATTCTAGCCTGCACTTGCTGGAAAAATGCGATGTCTAGACTCAGCTTTAAGCTTGAAGACGGCATGGAGGTTATTGCAACAGGCAAACTAACTACATATGCGGGGCAGTCTAAATATCAACTTTCTGTAGAAAAGATAGAATCTAGTGGCGCTGGTGCTCTTATGGCAATGCTTCTTAAGAGAAAAGAAGCTCTCGCAAAGGAAGGTTTATTTGATCAGGCAAAAAAACTCAAATTACCATTCTTCCCCTCAAGAATAGGGGTGATTACCTCACCAGTTGGCGCAGTTATCCAGGATATATTACATAGGGTCAGAGACCGGTGCCCTACTCATGTAATATTATGGCCAGTCGCAGTTCAGGGTGAGCAATGCTCTTTTGAAGTTTCGAGTGCAATAAATG
This sequence comes from Rickettsiaceae bacterium, assembly GCA_033761815.1. Lineage (GTDB taxonomy): Bacteria > Pseudomonadota > Alphaproteobacteria > Rickettsiales > Rickettsiaceae > JANRKH01. The sequence continues at coordinate 6,849 of JANRMF010000046.1, read as the reverse complement.
GCTTTAATTCCATGAATGATTCAATGAGGCCAGATGTTATAATTGTTGCAAGAGGTGGCGGCTCAATAGAAGATTTATGGGGCTTTAATGAGGAAATTGTTTGCAGAGCAGCAGCAAGTTCAAGGATACCTATTATTTCAGCAATAGGACATGAAACAGACATAACATTGCTTGATTTTGCAAGCTCTGTACGCGCTCCAACCCCAACTGCAGCGGCGGAGATGGCCTTACCCGTTCTATCTGAGATTATGCTCAAGATGAGTGAGTTTGATTTTAGACTCAAAAATGCTTTAGTGAAGATTTTAGAGCGTTATAAAAATAAGTTAGCCCTTCTTTTTAGATCATTTGAATCAGCAAAGGGGGGTTTATTTTCTAGATATCAAAAATTAGATGATCTTTCATTTAGATTGCAAAATAGCCTTCCAAATAACCTAAAAATAAAGCAAGCAAAGCTCGCATCTGCAATTTTGCCATATAACCAGATTCATTCCATGATCAATTCCAAAAGCGCATCGCTCCTTAATATACACGAAAAAATCTCATCACTAATAGGTAATATTTTAAAAACATACTCAATGAAGCTTGACCTAAATGGGCAATTACTGAGCAGTATGAGTGTAGGAAAAATACTTTCAAGAGGATTTGTGCTTGCAAGGTCTAAGAAGGTAGGTATTATACATTCCGTTTTCGATGCTCAAAAGGAAAATAGTTTTGAGCTACAGTGGCATGACGGCAAAATTTTAGTTAATAGTAAGGGCGAGGGCAATTATGAGTCAGGATAATTTTCAGAAAAATATACTCAATTTTTCTGAAAAAAATTTTGGTCATGCAAAGGTGGATCCTTCTTATGCAAAAAAAAGTTTCAGGTTTGCTCAGAAAAAACCAAGTCAATCCCAGAAGATCAAGCCCAATATGCAGGATGTTCTGAAGTTTTTTGCCCTTTTTTCGATGCTCATAGATCATTTAGGATTATTTTTCTTTGAAGATAGCTGGATTATGCGTGTTGTGGGCAGATATGCTGCGGTGGTTTTTTGCTTTTTTGTTGGGTATAATTACAAAAGACCAGAAGATCAGCAATATTTTTGCCTTTATCAAAAAAGATTTAGATCTATATTACTGTGGGGTATTTTTGTTCACATCGTTCAGGTATGCACATCCCCTTACTATCTTGATGTGAATATTCTTGTATCACTAATTATTAATCTTTGCCTCCTAGATTTAATCAAAAACTACAAAATACCAGATGTAGTAGGAATTGTATTATGCGCCGCATTGTCATTCGTGACTTGTAGAATATGGGATTACGGAACATTTCCAGCATCAATAATGCTTCTTGGTTTGAGAGCAAAATCTGACAGATCAGATTTGTGGTATAGCGGTCTATTATATTATTCACTCATGTGCCTCCTAATTTTTGAATATGTGATGATGGATTTTTCCCCATTTCAAATTTTCATAATTTTCTACATATTTTTGGGGATATGTTATTGCCTTATCTATGTAGATTTCACCAGGAAAGTAAAATATAGAGTCTTTTTACTTGCAAGGTTTGCTCTACCATTTTACGTGATTCATATAACTACTATTATGGTAATTAGCTACTTATATAAAGCGTGACATAAGTGATGATGAATGAGTTTAAGAAGTGGGAAGATTATATGAAGGTTCGGAATGACCTAGATCTGAGCTAAATTGATATTATGTAAAAATCCCTATCTTTGTGTTGTTTTTTGATAGAATTCACATTATTTATAAAAATAAATAAAAAGGGGCAAGTTAAATTAGATTATGAAAATTACAAAAAATATAAATTTGATATTATTAGTATGTATAACATCAATTGCTCTCAATATTTTTTTGTTAGCGAAATTATATCGTCATAAAATTAATCAAATTTACAACACGAGTAAAGCGATTGCGAGTTTGCAACTAACAGAGAATTACAAATTAGCAGAAGAATTAGTCAAAATAAATCTGACTGATTGCAAAGCTAATGTCGATCTTTCAGAATTTCAGGCTCTAAAAGATGACATTATGACCAGAAAAATAACATCTGCTGCTCTAATAATAATAAAAAATCACAAAATTTATGCATTTTCAGGGGTTGAAGAACAGCGATTTAGATTACAAACAATTGTTGCGAATCTGAAGGAGATTAACTCCATCCTAAAAGACAATGTATTTTTGTTTGTATATCATGATACTTTAAAAAAGTCAGACCCAGATTACAAAATTTTAACCTCAAAGTATCAATCCATCCCCGTCTTTTGTTTTGCTATTAACGATGCATTAAAAAAAGAAATGCCAGGAAAATTCATATTATTCCCAGATGACTATACATTAGGCAAGCATTCTTCAGGATATTGGAGCGGTTGGCGAAATTTTTACAATGAAATTAAGAAAAGCAAAGCTAAATATCCATGGGAATCAAAAGAGGATAAAATTATATGGCAAGGCAAATTATCAGACTGCAGTTGGCCAGATTGCCAGAATTCTCCGAGATTGAATCTCGTGCAGATGGGGGATAAATACGACTTTATTTTTGCTAAGTTTGCATCTCTCATAAAATCAGATATAGAAGAATACAAATCAATGGGACTTGGTCGATATTGGGTAAATTTTGTTAATATCAATGATCAAACGCATTATAAATACCTAATGACTATGGATGGTGTAACATGTACTTATCCAGGATTTCTCACAAGGCTATATTCCAACTCGGTAACGTTAAAGCAAGAATCTGATGAAATTCAATGGTTTTACCCTATATTAAAACCCGGAGAGCACTATGTTCAAGTTAAAAAAGATCTGAGCGATCTGCCGGAGAAGTATTACTGGCTCCAATCTAATCAAGATAAGGCGCAGCAAATTTCTCAGAATGCGCAAGAAATTGTTGAAAAATACATAAATCCAGACCATATTTTATATGGATATATACCGCGCCTTCTTAATGAGTATTCTAGATTTATTTCATTTGATGTAGGTAAGCTCTTATAAAAATTGGAATTGATGTAAGTCTAATGATGGCAATGAGTGCCGTGAATATGGGGAGGGTTGAATTTGAGATTTTTCTCTAGTTTTTTCAGTAGCAACTCCTTCTTCATTTTTGATACATGATCAAAAATTGTGATACCATCTAGATAGTCAATCTCATGCTGAAATACGCTTGCAAAAAAACCTTCTAGCTTGAGAGAGGTCTTTTTTCCTTCATAGTCAAGATAACTAACTTCAATTTCTTTTGGGCGAGATATAGGAACGCTGATGCCAGGAAATGCAATTGAAGCTTCTTCGATAGTTTGAAGCTCATCTGATTTATTTATGATTTCTGGGTTAAATGCAATTATGGGATCCTTTTGCCCGCTATCGGCCATATCAACCACTATAACCCTCTTCAGAATTCCAACCATATTAGCCCCGAGGCCAATCGCACCTTCGTGATGCATAGTTTTAACCATACTATCCCCGATTTCTCTGGCTTTTTGGTCTATTGTCTCAAAGCTTTCCGCCTTTTGTTTGTATATGGCTTTATATCCGTGAATTATCTGAAGTAAATGCATGTTTTTATCTTTTAAATATGATGCGCAGAATATATATTCTTTAATAATTTTGCAATAGCTGATTTGGGGATAAAATGCAGAGTATCAGAAAAATAATAGAAGAATATAGAGGCAAAATCCCTCCATCTGAAATAAGGGCTTTTATATGCTCAGCAACAAAGCAAAGCCTTGAGGAAGTGCTTTTGATGGATGAAGCTGGGGATGAGATTTTTTTTGCGGTGGAAAAAATGTGCAAAAGAAGGCTGAGCGGTGAGTTTTTTTCGTATATAATCAAAAAAAAGGAATTTTTCGGCTATGAATTTTTTGTAAACCCTTCCGTCCTAATCCCCAGACCAGAATCTGAACATATAGTAGAAGAGGCCCTAAGGCTTGCGCGCCCTAATTCAAAAATCCTTGATTTATGCACAGGAAGTGGCTGTATCGCAATTACAATCGCAAAAGAAAGTGGTGCTAATGTAATAGGGTCTGATATTTCAGATAAAGCATGCATAGTTGCCAGAAAAAATGTCAAAATCCACAAAGTGGAAAATCAGGTGCAGATTTTACAATCAAGCTGGTTTGCAAATATTCCAAAACAAAAATTTGATATAATCACCTGCAACCCCCCATATATTGCATATGGGGATGATAGAATATCGCCACAGACAAAAAAGCAAGAACCCCATCTTGCATTATATTCAGGCGATAGCGGCCTTGAGGCCTATGAGGCAATCTCTAGCAAAGCTCCTGAATATTTAGCAAATCATGCGAGTATAATATTAGAATGCGGGGCGGGGCAGGATGAGGCCATAATCCCAATTTTTCAGAAAAGAAACTTCAAAATTATCAAATGCATAAAAGATCTTGCCGGGATTGTGCGCGTCTTAAGTTTTGAACTCTGAGATTATTTTGGGCATTTAATCCCCCCTCACATTATAATTATTGATTTTCGTAAATATGCATGTGGTAAAAAAATCACATTAATAGCGACATAAAAGCACCTCTCTAAACCTTATTGCATAGGATATAATTTATTATTTGCAATTTAGCATTTTGGTGATAACTTTGATTCCATACCAAATTATCATTGCATAAGTAGCGGAATCAGGGTGTGAGAATTTTTTTGGTTGGCACTGAAACATATCAGTTTGTTCTGTGCTTTTTGATGGAATCATTCACCCACTACATAAAGATATAGGTTGTTCATTGGCGCAGATGCTCCTGTGGACTTATCTTGCTTTGGTACGCCAGCTGTAAAAATGATATTTTTTTGCGAATACTAACTAATAATTAAAAGGGTTTGTTTATGACAAATAAAAAAATAACAAAAAAACTACTTGCAGCTACTTCAGCTGCTGCTTTTCTATCTCTAGGAGCTGCAAATGTTCACGCTGCAACTCATGCTGTTGATGGTGGTACTGGCTTACTTAGTTCTGGTGCTAATGTATTTACCGGAGGTTCATCGGGAAATACCATTGCTACAGCTGCAGGTGATATATATTACCTAAATGACAGTCTCACATTAGATGTGGCTGCTAGTGGCTTAGGGGGAACAATTAACTTATATAAAAATGATGGATTTACGATTACTGCAGGAGTTACAGCACCATATAATCTAACATTAAAAAGCTCAGCAGAAACTGCAGATACAGACGCGGTTAAAACCGCAACAGGATCTGCTATTACTGCAGGTACATCTTCTACAGCCCAAGCAAAACTTGTGTATAGTGCTGCTGCGACACATTCTATTACAAGTGGAATTGAATATATCAAATCAATCGATTTTGGCAATAAAGCTGTAACTCTAACACTTGGGGATGCAAATAGCGCAGCAACAAACCTTGGTACATTAAATGCTTCAGGCGGAATAATTTCTACAGGAGGAGATACTGGGACATTAAGCATAGCTCAAACAATGACAATTTCTGATACATCTGTTGATGGAACTGATCAATTAAAACTATTTGCAATCGGAGCAAGTGCAAGCCTAACTGCAAAAGCAGTAGCAGCATCAGCTTCTCTTGTAACTAGCTCTGCATCAACAATTGCAAATGGTTCATCTTTGCTATTAAGTGGATCCACTTCTACAAATAAATTAGCATTTGGTTCTATTACTTTAGTTGCAGACTCAGTTGCCACAATTTCACTTGGTGATAATACTACGATTGCAGCTATAGATGCATACACTAATAATACAACAGCTGCTAACACTGGTAAATTTGTTATTTCAGCTGGAGACAATGTAACAATCGCATCTATAGATGGTGGCGCAGGTACTGCTTCTACTTCCATCACTTCTCTAAAAGTAACTGGAGCTGTGAATGTTACAGGAACAATCGGAGCTAATGAAGCAATTTCTGTTGAGCTTGGCTCAAGCGGAGCGCTAACAGTCAATGATGCAGCAGCCGCAACATCAGTCACATCAACATCTTCGTCATCTAAGGGTAAGATAACCTTCGGAGCAGATACTACTCTCACATTATCTGGAGATACACTTGATGCTTATATATATTCAGGTGCGGCAAGTGGAGCTTCTGCGCAAGGAACAGTAATTTTACCTGCTGCAACACTTGAATCAGTAGCCGGATCATTTAAGGCATCAAACGGAGTGAGCCTAAAACAAGTATCTGTATCAGGTACTGGAACAATAGATTTGGGTAATAGCTTAGAATCAGTCGTTACACTTAATTTTGTTACTACTGACGCTAAAGCTTCCGTTACATCTGCAAATAGTGGATTAAAAATAACAGCAACTACAGATGCATATGGAGAGCTCATTGCGGCTAATACTTCCGATCTGACTCTTGGGGATATAGGCTCAAGCACAGGTCCTAAAAAACTTGGAAAATTAACCCTTAAAGGTAAAAATGTTATAGGATCTGGTGTTGCATATATCGGAACACTATCTTTTGACTCAGCTGCAACTGGCACCTTTAAAGCAGCATCACTTGCTCATGTTGGTGGCTTTACCACAGCAGCAAGTGGCTTAGGAACAGTATATTACACTGAGTCTACAACATTAGGCGGTGATTTTGGAACATCAGACCTTCCTCTTTCAGAGCTTGGTTACGTTGGAGCCAGCGCAGCAACTTTAGGATTAAATAGTAATAATGTTTTTGCTGCTAAAGTTACATCATCTACCGATGGAGTATTATCAGTAACTGGTATTGGTTCTGCTGCAAGTAATACAGCTTATGGCCAATTCGGAGCAAGTGATAAAAAGCTTGACGCACTAACCTTTACTACTGCTGGAACTTACACAACAGCAATAAGCGGAGCAGTCTACGCGAAGACACTTACAACTTCAGGTCAA
>JANRMF010000045.1:0-24276 GCA_033761815.1 Rickettsiaceae bacterium | reverse complement strand
ATGGCGCTATTTCAGAGTTTAATCAAGCTATAGGGTTAAATTCGAAAAATGCATCGTATCACTATCATAAAGGAAAAGCGCTGTATGCACTCAAGGATTTCTATGGCGCTATTAAAGAGCTTGATATAGCTATAGAGAAGGATCCGGATAATGAACTTTTCAAAACAAGCAAAAGTGAGGCTATTTCCTTCATAGACAAAGCTCAAACTACAAGCAGCTCTGCTTATTTTGATAAAGTGACTCAAGAATCTTCTTTGTCTGAAAATAATGCATCAAGTTCATCTGCAAAAATTGCAGCGGAACATAGAGGTCTTGAAGCAGATAAGCGGCTTGTAGAATTTAGCAATTCCAGTTCATCCGGCGGAAGCGAGGAAGAAAATGTAGCGCTGGGTTCATCTGCTCACAATACCGTAGATTTAACTATGATCGGCGAAAATGAGTCTGCTGGATTAGATACTTAAAAATAAATTAAACAATAAATGGGTGAAAAAGGATTTCCAGGGTGATATTGCAGAGCTTGATAAAGCAATTACTTTAGACCTGGCTAATCCAAAATCCCGTTATAATAAGGATATACTAGGATATTCTGAGGAATCAAACCAGGAGCAATTGTCTGGGGAGGGCGCGGACAAACAGGCTCTTGGGTCATTAGACTTCTTGATTTATCTGAGACCGACCCAAGAAGTATATTTTAATGCACATCTAGCACACCTGTAACCGAAAGATTCAGATTCATGAACTATTAAGTTGCTATAAATTTTTTGGCTTTTTATACTATCATATCAGAATCAATCCTGTTATATAATGGCAAAAATTACGATAGATGGCAAAGAGATAGAAGTAGAAAATGGATTAACTCTAATTCAAGCATGCGAAATTGCAGGTATCGAGATACCTCGTTTCTGCTATCACGACAAATTAAAAATAGCCGGCAATTGCAGAATGTGCGTGGTAGAAGTAGAAAAATCCCCAAAACCTGTCGCATCATGCGCAATGCCAGTCTCGGAGGGGATGATAGTTCGCACAAATACTCCAAACGTAAAGAAAGCGCGGGAAGGGGTTATGGAATTTTTGCTAATCAATCATCCTTTAGATTGCCCAATATGCGACAAAGGCGGTGAATGCGATCTTCAGGATCAATCATATAAATACGGAAAATCCACCTCAAGATATTTAGAGCACAAGCGCGGGGTGAAGGATAAAGATATGGGTCCGTTAATTCAAACCCATATGACAAGGTGCATACATTGCACAAGGTGCGTTCGGTTTATGGAGGATGTTGCAGGAACATGCGAACTTGGGGCAACGGGCAGGGGTGAGCATATGGAAATAACTTCTTATCTCGAAAAATCAATCAAATCTGAATTATCTGGCAATATCATAGATTTATGCCCAGTTGGCGCCCTAAACTCCAAACCCTATGCCTACACAGCGCGAAAATGGGAGCTGAAATCTACAAATTCAGTAGATGTATTTGACGCTATGGGATCTAATATAAAAATAGATTCAAGGGGTTTTGAGGTAATGCGTATTCTCCCGCGTTTAAATGAAGACATAAACGAGGAATGGATTTCCGACAGGATCAGGTTTTCTTATGATGGACTTAAGCTTCAGAGGATAGACAAGGCTTTTACTAAACAAAAAGGCAAACTTACCCCCTCAACATTAGAAGAGGCAATAGAGAAACTCGCTTCGTATATTTCGTCCAAAACTGATATTTCTATAGGGGCTATTTCCGGGAGTATGACAGATCTTGAAACCATGTATTCTACCAAAAAACTATTGAAAATTCTGGGCTCAAATAATGTTGATTTTAACCAGTTCGGTTATAATTTTGACTCATCCTACAGAGCGAATTATCTTTTTAACACCAAATATTCAGGTCTAGAAGCAGCTGATCTTATTCTATTGGTTGGGTGCAACATAAGAAAAAATGCTCCTGTGCTCGGGGCAAGACTTTCAAGACTAGAAAAATCGGGGAATACAAAAATCTACTCCATAGGGCTAGACGAGCAAGAAGCATTTAAATCGAAGGATCTTGGTTCTAATTTAGATGTAATAACAAATTTAGAATCTGGATCGGGCCCCTTATATAAGGTAATCAAAAATGCCAGCAAACCAGTAATCATAATTGGAGACGGTGTATATTCCCGCTCTGACTCTCTAGCTATTTTATCTATTCTAGAGCAAGTTTCTGCAAAGCTTGGGGTAGTAAAAGATGGGTGGAATGGATTTAATATACTTCATAATCATGCATCCACAGTAGGGGCGCTTGATATAGGATTTAGCAAGAGCTCTAGGAGTCTTGACGCCAAAACTATGGTCAAAAACTTCTACAAAGGAGAGTTGGATCTCTTAATACTACTAGGCTCAGATGAGATAGAAATTCCAGGTAATATAAAAGGCGAAAAAAATTTGGGCATAATTGTTTATATTGGTCATCATGGCGATATTAATGCAGGCAAGGCTGATATAGTACTCCCTGGATGCGCCTTTACAGAAAAAGATGCGACCTATATTAACAATGAAGGTATTATACAAAAAACCTATACGGCCGTACCAGGACCCAATAAAGCAATTGCAGATTATCAGATAATCTTAGATCTTGCTTCCAAACTAAATTTAGACTTAGGGTTTAGAAACTTGTCTGAACTCAGAAAGGAAATTTCGAAAGAATTGGAAAAAAAACATAACCCAGATAAGATATCATTTTCTTCTAAGGCAAAAATCTCAAAAGGCGACATAGACCTACCATATGTAAATTTTTATCTATCAAACTCAATATCTCGCGCATCTAAAACCATGGCAAGTTGTGCAAGAGAGCTTATTGAAGCGGAGGCGTAAAGATGGAATTCATTCATAATTTTATTTCTCTATATTTGTTCGATATCATATTTATAGTAGTAAAAATTCTATGCATCATCGTACCTCTTCTTGTTGCTGTTGCGTATCTTACACTAGCAGAAAGAAGGGTAATCGGACTAATGCAGAGAAGAAGAGGTCCTAATGTGGTTGGCCCATTTGGCCTTCTTCAGCCTATAGCAGATGCATTAAAACTGCTCTTTAAGGAAACCATAATTCCCTCCGCATCAAGTAAGGCTCTTTTTGTCCTTGCTCCTGTTATTACCTTTGTTCTTGCGTTAGTTGGTTGGGCTGTAATACCTTTTGACAAAGGTCTTGTTCTTGCAGATATTAATGTTGGAGCGTTATATGTAATGGCTATCTCCTCTCTTAGCGTTTATGGAATCGTAATAGCGGGGTGGGCAAGTAATTCTAAATATGCTTTTTTGGGCGCTATTCGCTCTTCTGCTCAAATGATTTCATACGAAGTTTCTATGGGTCTTGTCATCGTCACTATGCTTTTAATTACGGGCTCTCTAAATTTGACCGAAATAGTTGAACGTTCCCAAAATATGCCTTGGTGGCTTCAGATTCTTATGATGCCTATGTCGGTGGTGTTTTTTATATCCATTCTTGCTGAAACTAATAGACACCCGTTTGACCTACCAGAAGCAGAGGGTGAGCTAGTTGCGGGATATAACGTGGAATATTCATCTATGGCATTTGCGCTATTTTTCCTTGGAGAATATGCGAATATGATTCTTGTCTCTTCAATGTGTGTTACCTTATTTTTGGGTGGGTATTATCCCCCTTTTGGGGTCAAGGCTCTAATGATTGTTCCGGGCATAATATGGTTTCTTGCAAAAGTATCCTTTTTGCTTTTTGTTTTCTTGTGGATTAGAGCTACAGTACCAAGATATAGATATGATCAACTGATGAATCTTGGATGGAAATTCTTCCTTCCAGTTTCTCTATTTTGGGTCGTCTTAATATCAGCGATAGTTGTGTATAATAATATGTTTGAGGCTCTTCATGCTTAAGAAATTAAAATTACTTGGCTTATTTGAGATCGCAAGGGGAATGTTTCTTACTTTGAAATATTTTTTCAAGTCTAAGGTGACCATAAACTATCCTTACGAAAAAAGCAAAATCGGCCCAAGATTTAAAGGAGAGCATGCGCTAAGGAGATATGCAAACGGAGAGGAACGCTGCATTGCATGTAAATTATGCGAGGCAATTTGCCCAGCTCAAGCTATCGTAATTGAAGCGGAAGAGCGGGAAGATGGGAGCAGAAGAACTACAAAATACGATATAGACATGACAAAATGTATCTATTGCGGCCTATGCCAAGAAGCTTGTCCCGTAGATGCAATAGTTGAGGGGCCCAATTTTGAGTTTGCAACTGGAACTCATTTGGAGTTATTATATACTAAAGAAAAACTCCTAAAAAACGGGGAAATATGGGAGAAGGAAATAGAGCTAAAACTCAAAAAGGATTATAAATACAAGTAATTTTATGGCATTATTCTTTTATCTATTTAGTTTTTGTATTGTAGCGAGTAGTATTGCAGTCGTTGCCTCACGCAATCCTGTTCACTCTGTGTTATGGTTGATTTGCACTTTCCTCACCTCCTCTGGTTTATTCATCCTCCTTGGAGCTGAATTTATTGCAATCAGTATAGTAGTCGTTTATGTTGGGGCCGTTGCTGTTCTATTTTTGTTTGTTGTTATGATGCTCGGGGGCGGAGAGGAAGAGACAGGCAAAGCTTCTCTAGTTAGACTTGGATTTAATAGTCTACTTATGCTTACTATGATTTATGAGCTTTGCCTGATTATTCGCAAAGGTCTTGCTGGAAGCTCTGGTCTATATTCTACTCACCTTAATAAAGTAAATATTACAAATACCCATGCAATAGGCGAAATCTTATACACAGATTACATAATTGAATTTCAATTATGCGGCCTTATACTTCTAACTGCTATGATTGGCTCTATCGTTCTTACTCTTCGCAGCAGAGATGGGGTAAAAAAACAAGTAAAAGGAGATCAACTAGCAACTAGCGTAGATTCAGTTAAGGTAAAAAAAGTCAAATTCAGAGAGGGTATCCGTGGAATTAAGTATTAGCACAATCTCCCTTGAACATTATCTGATATTGGCAAGTATTATTTTTGCTATTGGGGTTTTCGGGATTATCTCTAATTATAAAAACATTATCAATGTTCTTATGTCCATCGAGCTTATGCTTCTTGCTGCAAATATTAATTTTATCGCCTTTTCTTCTTATATGTCTGGTCTTTTGGGTCAAATTGTAAGTATCATAGTCCTGAGTATAGCAGCAAGCGAGGCTGCAATTGGACTTGCTATTGTTGTGGTATTTTACAGAAATATAGGGTCAATTAATATCAAAGACTTAAAGAGATTGAGGGGCTAATATGATAGAACTGATTATAGCTTTACCATTATTTGCCGGGATAATAGTCGGACTTCTTAGTAAAACAATATCCAAAAATCAAAGCGTTATAATAGCATCTTCCGGTGTAATTTTATCCGCCCTAATATCTTCTTATGTTTTTTACAAAGTAGCCTATAATAACGAAATTATTCATATAACATTGTGGACTTGGCTTAAAGCGGGAAACCTATCTGCTAATTGGGCAATTTACATAGATAAGCTAACCGCCATAATGCTAATCGTCATCACTTTTGTATCAAGCGCTGTGCATATATACTCTGCAGGGTATATGAGAGATGATGAAAATACGCAAAGATTTATGAGTTATATCTCGGTTTTCACCGCCAGTATGCTTATATTAGTGGTAAGCGATAATTTTCTTCAGCTTTTTCTTGGCTGGGAGGGGGTTGGGGTATGTTCTTACTTGCTGATAGGATTTTGGCACAAAAAAGACTCGGCAAATAATGCTGCGGTTAAAGCATTTGTTGTAAATAGAGTTGGTGATCTCGCCCTTATAACTGCTATAATAATTATTTACGATAATTTCTACAGCGTTGAGTTTAGCAAAATCTTTGCTTCAGTTTCACAGCTTGAGTCACATCAAATAAAGTTCTTTTCTTTTAGCACAAACATGATCGAACTTGTTTCTTTTTTCTTGTTTATTGGGTGTATGGGGAAATCAGCTCAGATAGGGCTTCACGTATGGCTACCGGATGCGATGGAGGGTCCTACCCCAGTTTCAGGTCTTATTCACGCAGCAACAATGGTTACAGCCGGGGTTTTTCTTCTGGCTAGATGTTCATATATTTTTGAATTTGCTCCTATAACTCGGGATTTTATTGTTGTAACTGGATCTCTAACTTGCTTAATGGCAGCTCTTATTGCAATTGCTCAGACTGATATCAAAAAAATTATCGCATATTCAACCTGTAGTCAGCTCGGATATATGTTTATAGCGTGCGGTTTGTCTCAGTATCAACTTGGAATATTTCATCTATTTACACACGCTTTCTTTAAAGCAATGCTTTTTCTTGGGGCTGGGTCTGTCATACTTGCTATGCACCACGAGCAAGATATATATAAAATGGGCGGACTCAAAAAGTATATGAAACTTACTTACGCATTTTTTTGGATAGGATCTCTTGCGATTATGGGGGTTTATCCTTTTGCAGGTTATTTTTCCAAAGATTTCATTTTAGTAGCTGCATATGAGGCAGGAAGTATATCATATATCTGCGGGATGATAGCAGCTTTATGCACAAGTATTTATTCTATGAAAATTATATTTCTCGTTTTTGAAGGAAAGTCTCATACACCCCACACACGCAAACACGACCATCATCATTCAAGCCCATCAGAAGCTCCTATGGTTATGAATGTACCTATGATATTTTTAGCCCTAGGATCAGTCTTTGTGGGTATTTTTGGACAATATTGTCTAAAATTGCCAATAAGCGAGCCTGCTTTTTTTGAAAAAGCAATTTACCTCCATAATCATAAACACAATCACGCTCACCCAAGCCTAATAATCGAACTAGCTCCGATGATTATGGCCTTACTTGGAGCGGTTGCTGGGTATTTTGCTTATGGAGTACCTCACAAATCCACCAAAAACAAAAATAGTATTTTTATGTTTTTGTATTGTATCACAAAGAACAAATTCTACTTCGATGAGATATATGATTCTGCTATTGTTGGAACAAGCGACTACCTTGCCAAAATTATGAAAAGTTTTGATAAAATCGTGATAGATTTTGCAGGACCTGGCCTTGCTATATACATAAGCTCTATTTTTGCGAATCAAGTTGCAAATCTGCACAAAGGGACTGTAAATTCTTATGCATCCGCTTTTGCTTTGAGCTTGATTCTTAGTCTATTGTTAATTGTATATAGGTTTGCGTTATAATTATGGAAAAGTTCCCAATATTGTTGCTCATGATTACCCTGCCTCTGTTTAGCGCCTTTTTTATTGCGGGGTTCGTCAAGCAGTCTAGAAATCCAGCTAAAGTTTTATATGCGAAATATGTTACTTTACTAGCTACTGTCCTGACATTTATAAGCTCATGTTTTATGATGATAAATTATGATCTTAAGGGTGGATATCAATATCAAGAAACTTATAATATCATTCCTTTTATTGGCCTCAATATAGAGCTTGGAGTGGATGGTATATCTATCCTATTTACATTCCTAACTACCACCCTCACCCTAATTTGCATCTCTATTAGTCTTATCTCCATCACAAAACATGTGAAAGAATTTCTGGTATCCTTTTTGATGCTAGAGTCGTTTGTACTTGGGGCTTTTTGCGCTAATAATCTCATGCTATTTTATATATGTTTTGAGGCTTTACTCATTCCTATTTTTATTATTATCGGTATCTGGGGCGGTGTTGATAGAATATACTCTAGCTTCAAACTATTTTTGTATACTCTATTTGGCTCTATCTTGTTTTTGCTGGATATAATTTATTTATATATTATGTTTGGCACTCTGAGTATACCTGAGATCACGAAATTATCAGCCTCTCTCCCCCTTTTGCACCAATGTATATTATGGATACCAGCCTTTATTGCCTTTGGTATAAAAGTGCCGATGTTTCCATTTCATACCTGGCTCCCTGACGCGCATGTTCAAGCTCCGACTTCGGGGTCCGTAATTCTTGCTGGAATATTGCTAAAGGTTGGCACTTATGGTTTTATTAGAGTTTTGCTTATGATGTTTCCAGAAGCTTCTCATTATTTTGCCCCCTTTGTGATTTGGCTTAGTGTTATTGCAATTATTTACGGATCTGTAGTTGCTATAGGTCAAACCGATATGAAAAAAATGATAGCCTATTCTTCTGTAGCTCATATGGGATATGTCACGGGTGGTATTTTTAGCTTTAGCTCAGAAGGGATGATTGGGGCCATATTTCAAATGATAAGTCACGGGGTAGTCTCTTCTGGTCTCTTTATTGTTATTGGCTTTTTGTATGAAAGAATGCACACAAAAGAAATCTCTGCTTATGGGGGGATGAGTCAATCTATGCCAATTCTTGCGGTGTTTTTTTTGATTTTTACCCTTGCGGCAGTAGGCCTTCCGGGTACTAGTGGATTTATCGGGGAGTTTTATAGCCTTGTTGGAATGTATGATGCCTCAATTTATTATTCGATTTTTGGGGGTCTTGGGATGATTTTGAGCGCTGTTTATATGCTGAGATTATACAGGGATGTAATGTATGGGGAGGTGAAAAATCACCATATTTTGGAGTGCAGAGATTTGTCTGCGAGAGAGATTTGGTCACTCGTTCCACTTGCCGCTTGTGTAATTATCCTTGGAATTTTTCCAGGTCTTATTACTCAATATTTTGAGCATGATGTTGCTCAGATATTAATTAGCACTGGAGGTAGTCTATGATATATTTCGCAAGTGATCTCGCCCCAATTATACCAGAAATTTCGCTAACACTAATAGCTCTTTTTTGCATGATACTCGGCCTTTATGGCTCTATGGCAAAAGCAATATGGTGGATTGCTGGCATTTTAATTATCCCCTTTATTATATTTTTATTTGGATTTGGCGGCGAGAACATATCGGGAAATGTAACTCTTGGCTCTCTTGTCATAAACTTGCATACTCAATTTGAAAAAGGTATATTGTTATTTTTTGCACTATTGCTGCTACTATTTTACGGAGGTCTTGGCAGGATTAGATACTGGACTCATGGACATCATGAATATATTGTGCTTTTACTTCTTTCTACCATCTCGGGGATGATTGCAATATCAGCCAGAGATTTTTTAGTTTTATACGCCTCTCTTGAGCTTATGTCTTTGGTTGGGTATGTATTTGCATCTTACGATAGGGATTCCGTTTTATCATCTGAAGCTGGCATGAAATATTTCATATTAGGATCTCTAGTTTCTTGCATCATGTTATTTGGAATGTCTTATATTTATGGGTTTTCTGGCTCTCTCAGTTTTGCAGATATAAGGGCCTTTATAGCAAATAACCCATCTAACCCGGGACTAATAGCGGGGCTAATGATATTCTTGTTTGGAATATTATTTAAACTGTCTCTTGCCCCACTTCATTTCTGGACTCAAGATGTTTACCAGGGATCTCCCCTGATTTCTGTAGCCTATTTCTCTTCTATCCCAAAATTTGTAACACTCGTTTCTCTTTTGAATATAAGGGGGTACGTTCTCCCTGATCTGACTGCGGTATTCGCTCCAATGTGGATTGGTGTTGCTCTTGTAAGTATGTTTATCGGGGCGTTTGGCGCTATTGCCCAAACATCCCTAAAAAGGCTGATCGGATATAGTGCTATACTAAATTCTGGATTTGTTTTACTTGGTATGTCAGCGCTTGAGACCCATGGTCTATCTGAGTCTCTTATCTATCAGATAATATATTCTGTATCAGCAATAGGACTGCTTGCGGTTCTTGCGATCACAATAGTTCCCGAAGCCGATGACTATCCTGTCCAAAATCTCTCTGGGTTTGGGGCGGTGAAAAAACTTGCCGCTTTTTCTATTAGTGTTTTTATTTTCTCGCTAGCAGGAATACCTCCACTTGCTGGCTTTTTTGGAAAGGCTCTTGTGATTTGGTGCGCACTTACTGCCGAATACTTCGTATCTTCCACAATATCAGTTCTCCTGAGCGTTGTAGCCGCTTTTTACTACATAAACATAGTAAGACTAATATATTTCTCGGCCCCAACAATCCCTCAGATAAGACTTCATGAATCTTCTTGTCTTGTGATAGTCATTTCATTCGCTACAGCTTTTGTAATATTATTTCCTCTATTCTGGTAGAGTTTAATTGCACTGGGTTTTGAGTAATTTCTATCTACTCGCTTTCTGCGCGCCCTTAAGGGCGGATTATTTCAAAAAAATAATAGCCTCTAAAAATACCGAATAACTCTGTGGATAAGTTTGCGGATAAGTTTTGGGATTTTCTTTATCCACAATTTACTTACTCTTTTTATGACCAATTATCCACATGTGGATTTCTTTTAATTGACAATATTTTCTTTGTGTATAAGGTCATTATGCCCACTATCTCTATAGTCTAATAGACGGACTATACATGTGGATATAATTGTGGATAAAATTTTATAAACATCCAAAAGCAGACCTACAATAACCAAATAAATATATATATGAAATTATTTATAGATGTACTTGCCAAAAAGAGTGGAAATCTCACCCCTCCCATTTGGTTAATGAGGCAAGCAGGGAGATATTTGCCAGAATATAGGGAGGTAAGGAAAAATGCGGGTTCGTTTTTGGATTTGTGCTATAACCCGATTCTTGCCTCAAAAGTTACCCTTCAGCCAATAGAAAGATTTGATTTTGACGCCGCTATAATATTTTCCGATATACTCGTGGTACCTCATATACTCGGTCTTAATGTCGAATTCGTAGAGTCTGAGGGGCCAATTGTGCAAAAAGTATCAGAAGATAGGGATCTAGCCTTACTTTCAGTAAAAGAATTAGACTCTTCGGATAAAATGAAGAAAGTTTGCGAAGCTCTTTTAAGGACAAGGGCAGATCTTGATAGAAGTAAAGCTCTGATAGGTTTTGCTGGAGCTCCGTGGACAGTAGCTACTTATATTATCTCCGGCAGAAAGAATGATTCTGATTATTTGAGGAGGTTTGCGATTTCTCAGAAACATCTACTTAGGAGATTGATAGAGATTATAATAGAGCAGACGATAATTTATTTATCTGCGCAAATAGAGGCTGGAGCCGAGGTTGTCCAGCTTTTTGATTCCTGGGCCGGGGTACTTTCTGAGGATGAGTATAGAGAATTTGTTATAGAGCCGAATAAAAAGATAGTAAATGCGATAAAAAAATACTATCCTGACGTTCCTGTGATAGGTTTTCCAAGAGGATCTGGTATTTTGTATGAAGAATATCTGGCTAGTGTTCAGGTTAATGGGCTGGGAGTGGACTATTTACTCCCATTAGGAACAGCAGCTAAACTGAAGAGTAGAGTTGTTGTCCAGGGTAATCTAGACCCTGTGGTTCTTCTAATGAATAAAGACATAATAGCAAAAAAAGTTGATTCTATAATGGAGAGTTTGTCGAGTGGTGATTTTGTGTTTAACCTAGGGCACGGAATACTCAAAGAAACACCGATAGAGAATGTATCATTTTTAGTAGATTATGTTAGAAACTGGAAAAGTAATTAATCAAGAAAAAAAACTCGCTATAGTTTTATTTAACTTGGGGGGGCCGGATAAACTATCTTCCGTTAGGCCGTTTTTATATAATCTATTTTCTGATAAATGGATTATCAGGGCCCCCAATATAATTAGAAAATTGATAGCTTTTTTTATTTCAGCAACAAGAAATAGACTGGCTAAATCAAATTATAGTCTCATGGGCGGGAAATCCCCTTTATTACATGAAACAACCAAACAAAAAGAAGCTCTAGAGAATGAGCTTGAGAATATGGGGATGGGAAATTTTAAAGTTTTTATTTCCATGAGATATTGGCACCCATTTTCCAAAGAGGCCGTATCTCAAATAAAAGAATTTGGCGCTGAGTCTATAATTTATCTACCCTTATATCCTCATTGCTCCAGTTCGACAACCCTCTCTTCGTTTGAGGATTTTGATAAAGAGCTTGCAAAAACTTACCCGGTTCAAGATATAAAGAAGATAGGCTGTTATTTTGATGATAATGACTTCATATCCTCTCATATTGAGTTGATAGAGGAAAAATTGAAATTATTTGAAAATACAAAGAAGCTTAGAATTTTGTTTTCAGCTCACAGTATACCAAAAAAATTTGTAACTCAGGGGGATCCGTATGAGTGGCAGATCAATAAAACCTATAAATCTATCGCAGAAAGCCCTAAAATATCGAAATATGAAACTATTTTATGCTACCAGAGTAAGGTTGGGCCAATAGAATGGCTATCCCCAAGCACTGAGCATGTAGTCGAAGAATCTGCAAAGCTTGGGTATGATATTTTAGTTATCCCTATCGCCTTTGTTTCAGAACATATAGAAACCCTAGTAGAGCTTGATATAGAATATAAACAAATTGCAACAAAGTATGATGTATGTTACGAGAGAGTAGATGCTCTTGGGGTGAATAAAAAATTTATAAAAAGTTTGGCGAAATATATTAGCCAAGCGAATTTTTCTGATAAAAAAGTACTTGGCCTTGGTTCTGACTTATGTCCAAGAGAATTTAAAAATTGTTTATGTAGAGTGTAGTATGGCTGAATATTATAATTGGTTTAAAGTAGTTCACGTTATTTCGGTGATAGCCTGGATGGCAGGTTTGTTATATCTGCCCCGAATATATGTTTATCACTCTTCTGTAAAGGTAGACTCTGATGTAGATGAGATATTTAAGGTCATGGAGCGAAGGTTACTCAGATATATCATGAACCCAGCTATGATATCTAGCTTTATTTTTGGACTTTTATTATCGTACCTATATGGTCTAGAGGCCATGGGGCCATGGTTTCATATAAAGATGCTATGCGTTACATTTCTTGCAATTTTTCATGCTTTGCTTGCAAGGTGGAGGAAAGATTTTGAAAGGGGTTTAAATAAAAAAAGCGAAACATTTTTTAGAGTGGTGAATGAAGTTCCGACTATATTAATGATAATCATCATAATCATGGTAATAATAAAACCGTTTGATTGATATTAAAGGAGGGTGTGATTATGAGTGAGCAAAAAGATATAACAGCTTCTATACTGATCATAGGGAATGAAATTTTATCAGGTATGGTAGATGATCAAAATATTCAGTTCATCGCAAGTAGGTTGATCCATATGGGAATAGAGCTAAAGGAAGTTAGGATAATTCCTGATATAGAAGATGATATAGTCCAGAATGTAAACTACTTACGAAAAAAATATGATTACGTCTTTACGACAGGCGGAATCGGTCCTACCCATGATGACATAACCACAAGCTCGATAGCTTCAGCATTTGGGGTGACTCTATATTTAGAGCCAAATTCATATAAAGAGATAAGTAGATATTATGAAGATGTGGGGCTAGATCTAAATGAGGCTAGAAAAAAAATGGCAATAATTCCCGAAGGGTCAACTCTTATTTCAAATGACATTAGTAAAGCCCCGGGCTTTTTTCTTGAAAATGTATTTGTAATGGCGGGAATTCCACATATTATGCAGAATATGTTTTTGGACGTTGAAAAAAGACTCATAAAATCAAGCCCTATACTCATAAAATCATATAATGTTGAGGCGGGAGAGAGTATGATAGCGGAAATACTAACCAATCTTCAAAATCAATATCCAGAAGTTGAGATAGGTAGCTACCCATTTAAGGTTGATGGGCAGTATCACACAAATATTGTTTTTAAGTCTAAAGATACTATAAATTTACACAAATCCATGGGTGAGTTTGCATTATTTATGAGCGAGATGAAGATTAAATATCGTATAAAACAAGACCAAAGTTAATCAGAAAAATATGATAATACCCTTAGATAATCTGAAAAAACTCGCATCAATAGGGTTTATATTCATGAGTTTTGCGTTACACTCAAGCCCAACCAGAGCTTGTGACGAATATATTATAGGCGTTGAATATGCGCAGCAATATCCTTTTCAGTATGTTGTAAACGGTGAATTTAAGGGGAGGCTGAGGGATGTGTTTGATACCTTTGGCAAAACCCAAAAAATAAAATTTAAATATAAGATACTAGATTCAGATTCTTTATACGAAGAACTGTATAACGGGGGAATTGATTTTAAGTTTCCGGACAACCCAACATGGAAAGTTCATAAAAAAATGCAGTATAGCATAGTATATTCAGAGCCAGTTACTCACAGTATTGATGGGATATTTGTAAATATTGAGGACATAAATAACCATAAAAGCCATATTACAAAATTTGGTATAGTGAATGATTTGATACTAAGAGATATTGACAAAAAAACAAAAACAGGCTCTGTGAAAATCACAAAAAAAGAAAGCTGTGCCGATCTACTTGTTCTGTTAAAAAACAAAGAAGTGGATGCGATATTTTGCAATTATGATGTTGCTATGTATTTACTTAAAAGAAACGCCCTTTCGGATAAAGTTGTTTTTAATCCAGATTTACCTGTTATTGATGGTTATTTTTACTTATCTACGATAAACCGCTCTGAGATCATTAAGAAATTTGATATCTGGCTTGGGCAAAATAGAGAATTCGTTGAAAAAAGGGCGCATGAAAACTAACAAATTAGAAGATAAAAATAGCAAATTAAAAATAGCGGTTGATGGCGAGGCGGGTACTGGAAAGGGGGTGATATGCAAAAAAGTCTCAAATGATTATGGGCTTTTTTATTACTCAAGTGGCATTTTTTATAGAAAGCTCGCATATATTATTATGGATAGAAATATAGAAACCCTAGAAGGTATTATAGATGCATCGAAAGAGGATTCGGAAATTGAGGGTGTAGACGATTCTTTGATTTATAGTGAGAAAGTGGCGCAAAAAACATCCCAAATAGCAACCATTAAAGAGGTCAGGGAGAATTTGGGGAAGGTCCAAAGAAATATATTTCTGAAATATGATAGGATAATAATGGAGGGGAGAGATATAGGTACCGTAATAGCTCCAGATGCAGATATAAAGTTATATTTCACAGCGTCGGTAGAAGTAAGGGCAAAGAGAAGATGTGCGCAATATTTGGCAGAAGGAAAATACGCGGACGAAAAAGAGATGATAAGTCAAATCAAAGAAAGGGATGAGCGAGACAAAAACAGGGAGGCTGGACCCTTAAAAATCGCACAAGATGCAATAGTTTTAGAAAATAACGAAGATGGAATTGATGCGTTTTACAAAAAAGTTATAGATGAGATATTAAAAAGAGCATAAGGAGTAGATCTTCAAATTTTAGGGGTTTGGTATAAGATTTCGCAGAATCAGCCTATCTTCTAATATAGAGTTTGAGAAATTTTTGCTCCATATGTATCTTTTTAAAAAATATTCAGTTAAATCCAGGGCTTTATTAACCTCTGCGGCGGATTCTGGTTCGGTTTGAGCAAAGACAAAATGAGGCAAAGCAAGAAGTTGTGATTCAAGCCCAATTGCAGCATTTAGGCATACCGCCCTTCCTGATTTTGGGGATACGTAAGAAAGAACTTCTGTTTCGGCTCCATGCACTGCGCATTTGCTTATTTGGAGTGAGTAACCGGCGTTTTTTAATATCTCAAGCTCAAAATTTATATATTTTAGCCAAGAGATTTTATCGATTAACTCAAGAAACTCTGCCAAAAAATAATATATATTTATATGAGTATCAAACTCTTTAAAAGAGGAGGTAATGATATTTGCTAGATTTTTGAAGCTATATAAATTTATCTTAGACTCTATTATTTTTCCACAAAAAGATTCTATTCTTTCACAATTTATAACACCAAGTTGATTATCTAATCTTGCGAATCTTTCAAATTTTACCAAATTTCCCACCTGATAGTCGTAAGCCTTTTTTCCCCTGACTTTCCGAGCCATTCCTGTGCAAATTCCGTTATTTTTAGATAGGATTTTTAGCAACAACATATTTTCTTGTATATGTTTTTGGGACAAAATTATACCTTGATCCTCAATTTTCATATTTTTTATGCTATAATTACAAAATTATTATATTGAATGTAGGAATTTATGAAAAATACAAATACTATCTTTAGTCTGTGCATAAAGTATTTAATATTGATATTTTTCATTTTATCAAGCTCAATATCCTCCTATTCTGCACACGAAGCTCAGAAAGATCAAGAAGCAAAACCAAAAGAAGCACCAGCTCCAGAAGAAAAGAAAAAAATCACACTTGTTTCTGATTATTATTGTCCTTATGCATGCACTCCAGGAACTGATAGAGAGGGTATGCTTGTTGAGCTTGCGAGAAAAGCTTTTGCTAAACATGGAATTGAAGTGGAGTATAAAGTCATGAAATGGGATTTAGCACTAAAAGCAGTTCATGTTGGGACGGTGGACGGTATACTTGCTGCAAAGATAGAAGAAATTAAAGCAACATTTCCATCTGTAAGTCAGGCCACATCTCAAACGGGCGCTTTTGTTAAAGATGATTCTGATTGGTTTTACGATGGCGCTGTATCATTAAGAGACAAGGTTGTCGGTCTTGTCGAAGGTTATTCTTATCCACTAGAGCTTAGATCGTATATATATTCAAATTATCTAACAAAGCCGCAAAATTTTGTTTTTTCTGCTGCAGAAAATGCTGTAGAACAAAATATAGACAAACTCCAATCGGGAGAAATCGCGGTATATATCGAAGATGAGAATGTGGTTAATCACTATACTGCAATAAGTAATATAAAAAATGTGAAAAATGTGGGTTATGTTAGCCCTATTCCTACAAAATTATATATTGCATTTTGCAAATTTAACCCAGCAAGCCAGAAATATGCAAAAATTTTAACTGATGAAACTGTTTCAATGAGATCAAACCTAGAGCTACAAAAACTCTTGGAAAAATATAATATGAAAGAATTCTATTAAAAATATGATATTAAGTTATAAAGATAAATACCCTCAAATACATAACTCTGTTTTTGTAGCTCCTGGAGTTCACATAATAGGAGATGTCCATATAGAGGAAGAGTCAAATATTTGGTACAACAGCGTAATAAGGGGAGACGTTGCCCCAGTTTACATAGGAAAGAAAGTTAATATTCAAGACGGGTCAGTAATTCACACTTCCAGATTTCATGGGCCTTGCAGAATTGGCGACAGAGTAACTATTGGTCATATATGCCTCCTACATGCCTGTAATTTAAATGACGATGCTTTTATTGGCATGGGCTCTATTATAATGGATAAAGTAGTAGTGGAGCCATTTGGATTTGTAGCCGCAGGTTCATTGGTTACACCAGGAAAAATAGTTAAGGAAAATGAACTTTGGGCGGGAAGGCCTGCAAAATTTGTTAGGTTAATATCAGAAGATGAGAGATTTTTAGTTGCAGATACATCTCCCCACTATATTAATTTGGCGAATGAGCATAAAAAAAGTAAGTAGAACGCTTAGTGCTGCAAAAAAATAGTATATAATAAAAAAACTATGTTTGCTGCTGATACTTGCAACACAGGCACATTGCTCAGTAAGTTAGCAAAAAAAATATCAATAATATTTACAGCGCTGGCTTTTATGTTATCATCGTAGTTATGAAGAAATGTTTAAAATCGTAATATGTCAAATCCAGAAGATAAACTAAAAGACCCAACAAAAAGAGATTTTGTAGTAGTTACCTCAAGTAGCGTTGCTGCCGTTGGTGCTGCATGCGCCCTCTGGCCTTTCGTAGACTCAATGAATCCATCAGCAGAAGTTCTTGCATTGTCATCACTCGAGGTGGACCTATCCTCTGTGCAAGTTGGCCAGACAATCACGGTCAAATGGCGAGGAAAACCTGTATTCATTAAGCACAGAACTCCAGAAGAAATAGCAGAAGCAAAGAATGTGGATATTAAAACGCTAATTGACCCAGAAGATGATTCTAATAGGGTTAAAAAAGGTAAGGAAGAATGGCTTATCACAATTGGAATATGCACCCATTTAGGATGCGTCCCGATAAATAAGCAGGGTGATTTTGACGGGTGGTTTTGCCCTTGTCACGGGTCTCACTATGATTCATCAGGGAGAATAAGAAAAGGACCTGCTCCGTTAAATTTGGCAGTACCCCCTTATGAATTTCTAACAGATACAAAAATCAGGATTGGTTAAAATGGAAAAAGCTACAAAAAAAGGCAAAGCAACAGCAAGGGGTGGGATTCTTGGGTGGATTGATCATAGACTGCCTATTATTAGCTTCCTTGAACATTTTCGTCATTATCAAACACCAAAAAACCTAAATTATATGTGGAATTTTGGCTCAATCGCCGGAATCGCTCTTGTGATACAGATTATTTCAGGAATATTTCTTGCAATGCATTATACTCCTCATATTGAGCACGCGTTTGAAAGCGTTGAAAATATCATGAGGAACGTAAATTACGGCTGGCTTATGAGATATATGCACGCAGTTGGAGCATCTATGTTTTTTATTGCGGTATATCTCCATATAATCCGAGGATTATTTTACGGATCTTACAAGGAGCCAAGAGAGCTTTTGTGGATGATAGGCCTTGTTATTTTTGTGGCCATGATGGCAACCGCCTTTATGGGTTACGTCCTGCCATGGGGTCAAATGAGTTATTGGGGCGCGACCGTGATAACCAATTTATTTTCAGCGATACCTTTTGTTGGAGAGGATGTTGTGATCTGGCTTTGGGGTGGTTTTTCAGTGGATAATCCGACCCTAAATAGGTTTTTTGCCCTCCATTATCTACTTCCTTTTATAATAGTAGGGCTTGTACTTCTACATATCACAGCCCTTCATACTCATGGCTCAAATAACCCAAAGGGAATCGATGCAAAGCCTGGGGTAGATACTATTCCATTCCACCCATATTATACAGTTAAGGATTTTTTTGGGTTTGGCGTGTATTTTCTAATTTTTTCCTTTTTTATATTTTATGCCCCAAATTATCTGGGCCATCCCGATAATTACATCCCCGCAAACCCTATGGTTACACCTGCTCACATTGTGCCAGAATGGTATTTCTTACCATTTTATGCTATATTGAGGGCGGTGCCATCTAAGCTTGGAGGAGTGGTTTTTATGTTTTCTGCAATCGGGATATTATTCCTCCTTCCTTGGCTTGACAGGTCGCCAGTGAGAAGCGGATATTACAGGCCATTATTTAGAATTGCGTTTGTGTTTTTAGTTCTAGATTGTATTTTGCTTGGTTACGTTGGCGGAATGCCGGCTGAAGAGCCTTATATAACTATAAGCCGCTTTGCTGCTTCTTATTATTTCTTTCATTTTTTAGTACTTATTCCCTTGATTGCGAAATATGAAAAACCAAGCCAACCGCCAACTTCTTTATAGAGTAACTTATATGAAAGTAATTTTGTTTCTATTTACTATGATAATTAGCTCTGTTTCCCTAGCATCTGAGCACATAGAGCTTAAAAAGATGATATGGCCTTTTGATGGGCCCCTCGGGTCTGTGGATAGACAGGCTGCACAAAGAGGGTTTCAGGTATATAAAGAAGTATGCTCTGCTTGCCACTCGCTTTCTAGGTTATCTTACAGAAACCTCAGGGACCTTGGTTTTAGCGAAGCTGAGATCAAAGAAATCGCAAAGCAATATACCGTAAAAGACGGACCAAATGATTCTGGCGAGATGTTTGAAAGGCCGGGTTTGCCATCGGATAGATTCGTCATGTCATTTGCAAATGAACAAGCAGCAAGAGCAGCAAATGGAGGCGCTTATCCACCGGATCTGTCCCTGATTATTAAAGCTCGTCATGATGGAGCGAATTATGTGTTTTCCCTACTCACTGGATATAAAGAACCCCCTGAAAATTTCAAAATGATGGAAGGTTTGCACTATAATGCATATTTTCCAGGTCATCAAATCGCTATGTCAAAACCTCTTAGCGACTCTCAGGTTACGTACCAGGATGGCACTCCTGCAACAATAGACCAAATGGCGTATGATCTTGTAAATTTTCTTCAATGGGCCGCAGAGCCTGAAATGGAGAAGAGAAAATCACTTGGGCTTAGGGTGATGATTTACTTCTTGATATTTACAGTATTCTTCTATTTTGCTAAAAAGCGTATTTGGTCGAAGCTTCATAAGTAAATAAAATCAGCCTAGGTTTAATAATACATGTGCTAGGTTCTGATTCGTTCCTCTATTACATAGAAACGAATCAGAACCTAGCACATGGATCAGAAATTTATTATCTGATCCAACCTCATCCTCAAGCTCTATTTCTAAAATTTAACCTGTATGCCTTATTGGTTCTGATGTTCCTGAAAAAATAAACTAACATTAAAAAAATTTAACACCCTAATACTTAAAAAAATTTCAATATATATAAATATAAAATTGCGACAAAACTAACATACTAGCAAAAAGAGTTTGAAATTTTTTGACGAATTAATTGATTTATTAAGCACCAAGGATAGACTTTTTTAATGTGAACAACAAGGAGATATATATGTCAAAACTTGCAATAGTAACCGGAGGTACCAGAGGTATAGGCGCTTCAATAGCTAAAACACTTAAATCAGAAGGGTATATTGTAGTTTCTAGTTACAATAACAATGATACTTCTGCAAAAAACTTTGAAAAAGAAAATGACGTATTGACAAAAAAGTGGGATGTGAGTGATTATGACGCTTGCATCAAGGCCGTTGAGGAGATTGAGAAAGAATATGATAGAACGGTTGATATTTTAGTAAATAATGCTGGTATCACCAGAGATTCTATGTTTCACAAAATGACTATAAAAGACTGGGACGATGTGATCTCAACCAATCTGACTTCTTGTTTTAACATGAGTTATTCAGTCATCACACAGATGAGACAAAAGAACTTTGGAAGAATTATCAATATTAGCTCAATTAATGGCCTTTCCGGTCAAGTTGGGCAAACTAATTATTCAGCGGCAAAGGCTGGTGTTATTGGCTTTTCTAAGGCCCTTGCTCGTGAATCTGCGGCCAAAGGAATAACGGTAAATGTAATAGCCCCAGGATATATAGAAACAGAAATGGTGGCAAAAGTTCCGAAAGAAGTTTTAGATCAGATAATACATAATATCCCAGTAAAAAGACTGGGCTCCCCAGAAGAAATAGCAAGAGCTGTTGTGTTTTTGGCGTCCCGTGATGCTGGTTTCATAACAGGTGAGACAATTTCGATAAATGGCGGTCAAAATATGCTGTGATTTTTCTCAAAGAAAAACCACAGCATAAAGCCCTATCTTATACCAGACCCCAAATTAAATTGAACAAATGCAATTTAAAGGCGAGCCTGCGTAAGCCTATAGATAATAGGTGCGAGAGAGGCGAGTCCTAAAAAATTGCTTTAGTTCACTTAATTTCGGAACCTGGTATTACCAAACGACTCATAATAACTTCTTGTCTCTAAGCAACATAATTCCGCCCTCGATAAATAGATTAAACGCATCCTTCATTTCTTGTTTAATTTCCTCCCCGGAGCTTTCTGGGAATGATTTTTTCACATCATTTATCAGTTCTCTTATGGTTTTGCTTCCGGAGCCCCCACCGAAAGATTCAAAAATTGCTTTGGTAAATTTTCTAACCGGGATAGTCATTGTAATTCCCTCTGGAAACCACCCATTTTTAACTTCAAAATTTACTAGCGCTCCTATTGTGAGGTTTGAGCTCTTGAGATAATTTGTTATGCTTTGTGCAGCGCTATCTATTCCGAAGAAAAATGGCACGTTATCCATATCATCAAAAGATGCAATTGTATCCTTAGAGTTTGATAGAAAGACCGTATGCTTAATTATGCTGCCTGAGATAATTTCTGCTATTGCATGCTGTTCCCTTATAGGTCTCTCCTTCAGGGTCTTAAGAAGCTCTGGGTCTTTTATATAATTTTCTAGTTTAATCAATAATCTAGGTCTAACTTCCGAGAATTGCACAAAATTCAGTCCAGCTCTATCTATATAGTCGTATAATTCAGGTATTGAGTAACACCTATCTTGCTTATGCAAAAATAGATCATATATTCCGATATCCCCATAATTCTGGACATCTGATATAAGATCCTGCGATCTTGAATACCAATTAGTTTGAGGTAGGGATGCTAGAATTTTTTTTGCATTAACAACCTCCTCTTGCATATTTGTGATTCCCTTATTCACCATGCGCATTATATCTTGGATTTGATATACAGCTGTTCTGCCATATTTTGCATATACCATAAGGCACATACCCCCATCAGGCTTGAGGCTTTGCTGGAGTATTTTTAGCCCCTCATCAGGCGAGGATAAGTGATGAAGGACTCCGGAGCAATTTATATAGTCAAATTTACCCAAATTAAGAGATGGGATATTAAATATAGAATCATGGACGAATCGGATATTATTCATCCCGCGTACCTCAGCTCTTTTTTTAGCTATTTCCAAAGAGTTTTTACTGAAGTCTAAGTAAACTACCTCTGCATTCTTATTTCTAAGCTGTTCGCCCATAAAAGTCGAGCAATCTCCTGTTCCGCCTCCAGCTACCAATACTCTAAATTTTTTGTCAAAATTTTGCTTGCCCTTGAAAAGCCAATGATTAAGCTCTCCTAAGTGCTCGCCGTGAACAATTAGAAGTCTTTTTCTCTCATCTTCTGGGTCTCTTGCTGGGTAGGGGTAGTCAAGATAATGCTCTAATACTGAAACTATATCTTTTTCTTGGTGGAGGGCGAGTTTTTTTGCCATAAATATTCTCTGTTGATTAGATTATTAAGGTCTAACATAGAGAATTTTTTAAGTCTAGAACTGCTTTGCTAAAATTATCGCTATTGAATAAATATGTGCCAGACACTAACATATTTGCCCCAGCTTTAATGGCTTTTGCCCCTGTTTCTTTGTTGATCCCGCCATCTACTGAGATAATTGGCTTCCGTGGCAAATTTGCTACTAATTTTGAAATTTCTGAGACTTTCTCAAGGATTGAATCCAGAAATTTTTGCCCCCCAAACCCAGGCTCAACTGACATAATTAAAATTAAATCTAATTTTTCTAAGTAAGGTAGGATTTCTCCTATTTCTGTATTTGGCTTAATTGAGATTCCTGCAAGAGAGCCCTTTTGATGAATTTTGTCTATAAGACCCGCAGGATCTTTTGATGCTTCTACATGGAAAGTCAGTATGTCTGCGCCAGATTCTATATAATCTAAGTAATATAGATCGGGATTTTGTATCATCAAATGAACATCAAACTTGAGTTCCGAATGTTTCCTGATTTGTTTTATAACATCTGGCCCTATTGTGAGATTTGGAACGAAGTTTCCATCCATCACATCAATATGTATAAAATCGGACTGAGATGAGCAAATTTTTTTGATTTCACTCTCAAGATTCCCAAAATCTGCAGATAAAATCGAGGGAGAAATTTTTATATTACCTAGCATATTATTATTCTTGGATGCATTAGAAGCAAAATAATGGTGGAGCCACGGGGAATCGAACCCCGGACCTTTTGAATGCCATTCAAACGCTCTACCAACTGAGCTATGACCCCACAGAGCCTCTAAAAATAAAGTATTATTCTATCTTTGGCAAGCTTAATGTATATATATGAGCAACGCGCTCAGGCCGGCAAGGGAAGGTTTGAAGCGTCTACGTAATGTGTTTCTTCTTATTTATATATAAATATTATATAATGCTTAATTATAAATTAACCATTGTAAACTATGTCTAGAGATCAAGCCTCAAGCAAAATCCCTCATCATACAAAATATGCATTATACCAATCAATAGCTATAATTCTAGGTTGTTGCTCGTCTCTAACCTAACATTTAGTACGCTTCGCTCCTCGCGCCTAGTATTATTATAACTGGTGATTGGTATTATATGGCATCAAATGAACAATTCGACCTAGAGATTGGCGGAGATGTATTCGGCTTACAAGATAATGATATCTATAATCCATCAGAGTTTGTGCGATGAAGAATGATATGGGGATTTTTGTGCATGAGTTAAATTTGACTTGCTTTTTCTTGGATATATCTATATAGTCCCATTTCAACGTTCATAATTATATTTACACGAGTTTTTATGGCGACTTCGTTATAAATAGCCTAGTTTAAAAGTTTGTTATGATAAAGCAATGCGCCCTTAGCTCAGCTGGATAGAGCAACAGATTTCTAATCTGTGGGTCAGAGGTTCGAATCCTTTAGGGCGCGCCACTATTCTAAATATTCTAACTTTGTTACACCACGTATCTTGACAAGTAGCTCTATTTAATGGTAGCTCCTTTAATTAGAGGGGATGAGGTAAATTGATTATAGTCTTTTATGTTGAATTAGCTACGTTGCCCACTCGTCGCTCACCTAATACTCATCATATCTTTACCCATAAGTTTTGCAAGAGTTAAAAGTTTCAAAAGCCAAAGTGAAATCCTTGAGTCGTTGTAGGCCTATCCAC
>JANRMF010000044.1:0-4215 GCA_033761815.1 Rickettsiaceae bacterium | reverse complement strand
CCTATCCACATAGCCTTTCTCTATCCAATTATTCATCTTATAAATTTCAACCTCTTATACTATTGAATCAGTTGATTCTTGTACTAGCTTTTTCTTCTAAACACAATTTGTGGGTAAAGATATGATGAGTATTAGGTGAGCAAGTAGTGGGCAACGTAGCTAATTCCACATAAAAGACTATAGTTGAGGTAGGCGGGGTTCGTAATAGTTTACTTGCCTTCCTGCATCAAAACTTATTCCTTCAGGGCCTTTACAATCTCATCCACCACTTTTCTTGCATCCCCAAAAAGCATATAAGTATTGGGGTTGAAGAAAAGTTCATTTTCAATTCCGGCATACCCAGCTGCCATGGATCTTTTGATAAAATAGACCGTTTTGGCATTTTCTACTTCCAAAATCGGCATACCGTAAATCGGGCTTGTTTTGTCGTTTTTAGCAGCGGGATTCGTAACATCATTTGCGCCTATAACAATTACTACATCAGTTTCTTGGAATTCCCTGTTAATATCTTCAAGCTCAAACACAATTTCATATGGAATATTCGCCTCAGCAAGTAAGACATTCATGTGACCAGGCATCCTCCCTGCAACAGGGTGAATTGCAAATTTAACCTCAGCTCCAAAGCTCGTTAGTTTTTCGAGTAGTTCTTTAATTGTGTGCTGAGCCTGAGCTACTGCCATTCCATACCCCGGAACTATAATAATTTTTTGGGAATTTTGCATCATAAAGGCCGCATCCTCTGGGCTACTTATATTTGCAACCCTTCCATCATTTGACCCAGAAGATTCTGGTTTGACAGAATCCATAAATGCCCCAAATATTACGCTATATAATGATCTATTCATCGCAGAGCACATTATGTAGCTCAAAATCGCACCACTTGCACCAACCAATGCCCCAGTTATAACCAAAAGTTTACTACTTAAAGTAAAGCCTATGCCAGCTGCGGCCCACCCTGAGTATGAATTTAGCATAGAGATAACAACAGGCATATCAGCTCCGCCAACTGGTATAATTAGTAATACGCCTATGGTAAGAGATGCGAATACAATAAAATTTAGCAATATAAAGGATTGATTTTGGGAAAATAATATTATCGCAAAAACAGTGGTCGCAGTTAAAAAGAGGCTAAGAAATCTCTGTCCCCAAAATTTTATCACACCAGATGACATAAGTCCCTGAAGTTTTGCAAATGCTATTACCGACCCCGTGAAAGTTATTGCACCTATTGATGCACCAAGAGACATTTCTATTAGGCTTGAGAATGCTATTGCTCCATATGTACCGATTCCTATTGACTCCGGCGAAAGATAAGCGCTATATGCAACAAGCACGGCGCTTGCTCCAACAAGAGAGTGGAACGCTGCCACAAGTTGTGGCATAGAGGTCATCTTTATTCGAGCGGATATCACGCCCCCTACTGCAGCGCCCAGGCCGATGGCAGTTAGAGCAAGGAATTTATGATGAAAAGAGCCGGCAAAAATGCAGGTTATTAAGGCTATACCCATACCCGCGATACCCGCAAAAGTTCCAAGCTTGGATTCTTTGTGAGAGGAGAGGCCTTTTAGACTGTAAATGAAGCATAGAGCAGATATTAAATAAGCATATTCAGAATAGTTTTGCATGACTTATCTCCTATCAAACATTGAAATTATTCTATAGGTAACCAAAAAACCGCCGAAAATATTCACGCTCGCAAGGAAAATCGCAATTATACTAAAGAACGAAGAAAATCCCAGATCTTCTACTCCAATTGTCAGCAAGGCCCCAATAATAATGATCCCAGATATTGCATTAGTTATAGACATAAGTGGGGTGTGAAGAGCGGGGGTAACTTTCCAAACAACAAAATATCCAACGATAGATGAGAGAATAAATATAGTAAGAAGCTGTATAAAACTATCATCATAAGCAGTAGCTTCTGATTGTATTTCGATATATTCCATAATTTTATTGCTTAAATTTTCAGCGTCAGCTCTTAGTGCTGCTGCTTTTTTTGCTATAATGTCAATTGAATTAGAGTGTCCGTCCATAAACTTGCATATTTGTATAATTTCACCCATTCTAACTACAAGAAGTTTTTTTTCTACAGTAAAATTGGGGAAGGGTCATTTTCTCACACAATTTTGTGCATAAATATTACAAATCCAAATTTATCGGATGCGAATAGGGCTTAATTTTGGTATCTGCTTAATAATAATACGCATAAATTCAGCTTATATCTTATCTTACCACCCATTTTGTAAAAAACATCAAACATCAGATCTCCACTTTATATCACATTATTCTTGCGCTAATATCAAAAACTGATATTTTTAACCCCGCTAGGTGCAGGCATTATGCCTTATGAATCCGGTCAGGTCCGAAAGGAAGCAGTCGCAGTAAGTACAGATGGGTTGTGCCTAGCGCTTTGGAAATATCTCCATAATAGCAGGCAAAAAAGCCTTAAAAAAAGACACAGATTTTCACCTAAAGTAGATTATCTTAATAATTAATGTAAGTATCATGAGCCATAAATGACCCTATTCGACTTGGTGCTTGTATCTATATTTTCCGCCTCGTCTCTTATCGGGGCAATAAGGGGAGCTTCTGTAACCCTCTTGAATTTATGCAGATTCATATGTACCATTCTCCTCACCTTTACACTTTCCCCTATGGCGAAAGAAATTATCCAGGAGCATGTTCATAGTGAAGTGATGATCGAAATCTCATCCATCATTACATCTTACATTCTTTCTTATTTCGGACTTGGCTTTGTGTCAAAGAGGCTCAAGGAATTTATTATAGGCAAACCCGGAATACTCGATATCGCATTTGGACTATGGATTGGAGCGTTTAGGGGTGCTATGATTTGCTTTTGTATTTTTGCTATACTAGGATCTTTTTTCTCAAGTAGCTATACTGGCGCAAAAAATATATGGCAGGTTTTAAACCATATCAACGAGAAGGAGTACCCTAATTGGCTTAAGAAAAGCTCGCTTTATGGCATTTTGCAATATTCTCTTAAATCTTCAACCGATTTTGCACAGGGGTCTTGTATAGAAACAACTTTGACTAATATCAAGCTTCCCGCGAAATCCACTCAAGATAAAGAAGAATCTGATGATAAGAATAAGAAAGATGGGGAAAAAAAAGAGGATAGCGACCTTCTAAAAGATGCTTTTGAAATGAAAAAACTTATGCCAGGGGGTTCTGATGTCATTATTGAATCTATTCAGAAAGAGCTAAACATGCAACAAGGTAAAAAAGAGGATGAAAAAAAAGATTGACTAAATTACTAGCAAGGATATAATTCACCGATTATTTACAAATCTATTTATAAGAGATCAGCAAGTGACAAAAATAGTTAATGCAAAATTCAAGGCAAGCAGAAGGCTTGGCGTTACAATTTGGGGAGATGGTAATGACCCATTCCACAAAAGAAATTATAAACCTGGCCAACAAGGCCCGAACGCTATGGGCAAGCTATCCGATTATGGGCTCCATTTGCGCGCAAAACAGAGACTCAAAGCTCATTATGGAAGAATAAACGAGCGTCAGTTTAGAAATATCTTCAAGGAAGCTTCTAGAAGAAAGGGTAATACAGGGGAAAATTTCCTTGGTATCCTAGAGTCAAGGTTAGATACAGCTGTTTACAGACTTACTCTTGCCCCTTCTATTTTTGCAGCAAGACAACTCGTCACTCATTGTCACGTTCTTGTTAATGGAAAAAAGGTCAATATTCCAAGTTATCAATTAAAAGTTGGAGATGTTGTTGAAGTTAGAGAGTCATCTAAGCAATTACCTGTCATCCAGCTTGCTATAGCAAAAGGCGACAGAAAAGTGCCAGATTATTTTTCTTTTGAAGCATCAAGCCTTGAGGCAAAATTTTTGAGAATGCCAGTTACTTCAGATATCCCATATCCGTTTGAGCCAGAAGTGAGCTTGGTAGTTGAGTTTTACTCAAAATAATATACATCATAAGAACCCGGTTATATCTCCCTCTTTGGAGCTATATATCCGGGTTTTTCTATTTTTCAGCAAATGAATCTCAAGAGAAACAATCATCCCGAGGTTCTTAAGTCCGATTCATCTTAGGGTATGTCGTCACGAGATTTTACTTGCATAACTAATTAATGTGTTTACTATTACTATATCAACTAAAATTAGGTATAGTAATTATGAGTAAAGCTCACAGAAGACATGATATTAGCAATAAAATTTGGTCTAAGATAG
>JANRMF010000043.1:0-11857 GCA_033761815.1 Rickettsiaceae bacterium | reverse complement strand
TAAAAGACTATATTAGGAATAAAATTTACAAGACTTTATGCGACCTTGAAGACATAGTATGCGAATTTATAAACAATCTAACTACAGAGATTATATCAAGTATTTGTAGTGTGAATTATTTGTCCAGTTATAAGTGAGGATTGGTATAATATTCCATAAGACATACTCCTACTAAAAATTGTTTAAATTATTTCTGAGGAATGTTTCTTGTAATAGAAACTTTATCTCGTGTAAAAATAATGGAGTATGTCGATTCTTTGCGCAATCGCAATTATAGTATGTATTATCTATTGCACCGCTCAAATTTTGCTTTGACCCAAACTAAAAAAATATTTCTCAAAAGATGGGGGGTATTTTCATTTAGGCGATATCATTATTTTGACCGCTGAGATTTGCGCTACTAGAGTTACTCATGTTGTGCATTTGAAATTGAGGGTGCCACTCTATATATTGCGTTTGTTCTGCCGGCTCATAAGCCAAGCTTTCAAAAAATTTCATATAATAATTCCTCGGAATGCCAAAAGATCTTATATCATAATCAAAGAGTTTTACGAAGGAGATCCAGATATTCGCCTCTAGAATTTTTGCCTTTGAACTTAGAGTCAAGTTTTCATAATTTATATCTATGAACCCCAGCACCGCCCCATGAAGATCTGCCTCCTCTTTTGCTTTTGGGCTCCAGGAATCATATTCCGCCTTATCAATTCCCATTTTTTTTAGAAATATAGAATGTCCATTAGTCTCTCTGATTTTGGGTAGCAAATATTCAAGACTTTCCTTCTGCATTTTAAGATTATTTGCATTATTCGCATCAAACCTTGTAAGAAGAGAGTTTTGATAAAAAGAAGCTATGATAGGTAATTGATATAAACATAGAGCGTTCAGTAAAATATTCTTGATTGACATATGAATCGTATTGTAGCGGTGTTAAATATAAGAATAATATACTTACTTCAATAATCAATTATTTTAATATAAACAGATTAGATTAAGTGATTGATTTTTTCATGGACCATTGAGTATACCCGTCCTTTTTATCCTCAATCTCAACTCCCATTTCATTAAGATGCAGCCTTATCCTATCGGCTTCTAGCCAGTTTTTTTGCTTTTTTGCCTCTGCTCGATCTTGTAGCAATTGCTCCACAAGCTCTGCATCTATTCCGTCTTTTAGCCATTGCTCCGGAGAGACCGAAAATAAACCTAGAAATTTACCGCATGAATATAATATATTAGCAAGGTTCTGGTCTTTTGTTTTGTTGAGATTGGTTGCAAGTTCGTATAAGTATGCAATCGCGCCACTTGTATTTAAGTCATTTAAAAGAGGCTCTGTAAATTCGCTTGGTAAGTTTTTGAAATTAATGATAGAAAAATTCGAAAAATCCCTTAGTGCGCGATATAAATAGTGTATATTAGAGGTGATATCACGAAGAAGTTTAGGGCTATAATCAAGAGGAGTCCTATAATTCGCGCTCAATAGCAGCATCCGCAAAACCTGCCCGCTAATATTCATATCTGCGATATTTTTGATTGTTATAAAATTGCCCAAAGACTTACTCATTTTTTCTCCGCTAACAGTCACGAAGCCATTATGAACCCAGGTTTTTGCGTAGGAAGACCCTGGAAAGGCGCAGCAGCTCTGTGCAATTTCGTTTGTATGATGAGGAAACATAAGATCACTCCCGCCTCCGTGAATATCAAACTCTGATCCGAGAAATTTATAACTCATGGCTGAACATTCAATATGCCACCCAGGCCTTCCTCTGCACCACTTTGAGTCGTAAAAAGGCTCGCCCTCTTCAGCTGGTTTCCATAGAACAAAATCTCCCGCATTTTTTTTGCTAGCATCAACATCGATCCTCGCGCCTGCTATTAACTGAGATATTTCCCTATTTGCAAGCTTTCCATAATCGGCAAAAGAAGAAACTGAAAAATATACATGATTAAAAGACTCATAAGCATGACCCTTTTCGATTAGCAAATCTATTATCTCATGCATTGCGCTTAGATGCTCAGAAGCTTTTGGCTCATGCGTTGGCGAAATGCACTCTAAAAATTCACAATCCTTGTGAAATCTTGCAGTCACTCTCTCTGTAAGATCTTGAATAGAAATATTTTCCTTGGCGGCTCTTTGAATGATTTTATCATCAATATCAGTAATATTTCTTACATAAATAACCTCATAATCCTCATAAACCGCCTTAAGTAATCTATAAAGCAAGTCGTAAACTACAATAGCTCTAGCATTCCCAATGTGAGGATCGTCATAAACAGTAGGGCCGCACACATACATTGTAATTTTTTTATTGCCTAACGGCTCAAAAATCTCTAACTTACCAGATAAAGTGTTAGTTAATTTAATACGCATCTAATTTCTCTATTGTATTTATTATTAAAATTTAAGCGTGTTGCCATCAATCTTTTTTCTGACTTTATATCAATCAAATGCACATAGAACAACCAAAAAAACAACTTGCAGCTAGCGATTATAACTTTAACCTAAAGGTTATAATTATTTTAATCGCCATTGAGGTGATTATTTTAGTCTGTATGTCCTTTGTCAAAATGTACATAGACAGAAAACATAGTACACTAGATAGAATGAGAGATGAGGTTCAAATTTTGGAAAAAATTTTCTTAGATGAGATAGAATATTCGTCTTATGTAATGAACCAAATGGCTGATTTAATTAGGATTAATTACCAATCACCAACAAGAATAGAGAGTATATTATCTCATTATAGTCTAAATATAAATGATAAAAATTTCTTTGGATGGCGCGGTTTCTACTGGTTAGATAAAAAGGGGGTAGTCAAAAACACTAACCAAGATTGTCAAATTCCTATAGGAACAGGCCTATCTCACCTATCAAATGTTAGATTATCAAAAATTAATCCTGGTAGAGTATTTTTCTGTCAAAATCCTCTCATCAAAAGAGATTACACGCCTTATCTGGATCTCGCTCTTGGCGTTACAAATGCAGAAGATGAGTATATAGGCACTTTATTTCTTGAGCTTGAAACTTCCACCATATTAGAAGATATAGAAATGTATAGGAGAAATAACCTGACCGAGTTTCTTATTTTAGATAATAGGATGAACGTGATTACGGTATATCCGATGAATGCAAGTAGGCTAACAAAAGATGGAAAAACCATCTCCAGCGAATCTCTTTTGCAGCAATTTAAGCATATTAATTTCTTCTCTGATAAACAAAAAGAAATATCAGATATACAAGTATTTAATGGATCAAATTTTCTTGCGCGAAAAATCAAAAAAAAACCCTATCTACTTGTTGTGAGCCTAGACCCTGTCTACATTAAGTCAACTTATACCAAAAAAGTTGCTATTAAATTCATCGAAATCTCTGTTCTTGCGGTTTCATTTCTTGCTATTATCGCAATTATTTATAAAAGAGAAACCTGGCTCAGAGCAAAAGCCGAGCGCGCATCAACTATGGCAACAAAGGCCATGGTTGCAAAATCTGATTTCCTTTCATATACAGCTCACGAAATTAGATCTCCTCTTGGCTTTATATTAACAGGCTCCGAAATGATGAAGAAAAAACTCTTTGGCCCTATATCTGAGCAATACGAGGAATATGTTTCTGGAATTTATCACAATGCAAAACTAATACTTGATTTTATCAATGACATACTTGATGAAAAAAATGTTGCTAATGGGAATTTTAGGCTAATCGAAGAGGTTTGTGATCTGGAGGCGATAATCAAAATAGCTGCCAAAACGAATCAGACCAGGTTTCACTCAAGAAAAATTAATGTAGAACTTAAGATATGCGAGGATTTGCCTTTTATTCTGGGTGATAAACGCAAATTGCTGCAAACCATGAATAATATTATATCTAACTCATACAAATATTCTCTTGATAATACTACCATCACTATAGAAGCAAAAAGAAGTGGGAAGAGGATAAAAATCATAGTCAGAGACCAAGGTATAGGAATGACCAATGAAGAAATGAAAATTGCCCTAACAAAATATGGGACTGTTCATAATAATAGATCTGATAATTTCATAGAATCCTACGGTCTTGGCCTTCCAATTGTTGCAATCCTTACTAAAGCCCATGATGCAACACTTCATATTGATAGTGAAATTGGCATTGGTACCGAAATCACAATCATTTTGCCCGAGCGCAGAATTATAGAAAAAATGCATAATAATTCCATCGCTTGATATAATTACCAATCAAGATATGCACTTATTTGTCTTTAAAGTGGCGCTTCCTGAGGCTTTGGCGACCTGCGGAGCACTTGCGGCGTCCAGTAAAATTGCTTGCAACAGAAGAGAAAGTAAGCTAAATTTGAGTCTAAATGATTTAAAGAGCAAAGAAATGAAAGTTAGAGAATCCATAAACAAGCAAAAAAATATACAAAGAAAAAGCTATTTCGAGCATAAGATAGGACCAAACACTTCAGGTAACCGGTCAGAGGGGGGTAGCTCCGTTTCAGAGGCAACATTATTAGAAAATATTAAAACCATTAAACTCACTGCCGAGCAATATAAGAAAGCTGGATGGGGTA
Source organism: Rickettsiaceae bacterium (assembly GCA_033761815.1). Classification (GTDB taxonomy): domain Bacteria; phylum Pseudomonadota; class Alphaproteobacteria; order Rickettsiales; family Rickettsiaceae; genus JANRKH01. Next base: position 7,316 of record JANRMF010000043.1, on the reverse strand, counting down.
ATATTTATAAATCTCTCTCATATTACACTTCTGATCCGGAGGATTATTTGACAAAGGGGATAGATGTAATTGCGTCCTCTAAAATCAATGAACTCAAAGCAAAATCATTAGAATTAACGGCTGCATCTTACTATGGCACAAATATAGCAATATTCGATAGCCAGAATCGATCCTTACCTAACGCAGAGAAGCTTGCAGCTCTTGACTTAGAAGCGCTGCAATGTGAAGTGGATGCTATGAATTTATATGACTCAGTTAGATCTATTTACGCTACAAAAATTCAAATTGATGACAAAGAAATAAAGAAAAATACAGATCTTGTTGTACATCATCTTCTCCTCAGTGCTCACTCCATCATAGAGGCTGATAGTCTCAGGGCTATGATTGCCCAAGAAAGAAGTCAGATTTTGGCGATAGAAAATAATTTGCCTGAAAGCGATGTTAATAGTGCCCGCGCAGAATCTTATGATATTAACGAGCCTATTTTAGAGACTAGCTTATCTGGCAGTATTAATCAAGTTAATGAGTAATAACACTCTTCAGGAAATAAATTTGGACCTAGTCCGTGTATATGCTCAATCCCACGATCATACTTACACCACCTCTCTTGACAAGTAGCTCTATTTAATGGTAGCTCGTTTAATTAGAGTGGATGAGGTAAATTGATCATAGTCTTTTAGGTTGGATTAGATACTAGGCGCGAGGAGCAAGGTCTACTAAATGCTAGGTTAGAGACAAGCAACAACGTAGGATTATAGCTATTGATTGGTATTATTAGCTTATATTAAATTCGGCGAATAGTTAGTTAGATAATACTCCTGCTCCTTATTTGCGAGACTATATTATAAACTTGGTTTCTTGAGATTTTTTTATCGTGATGGGTTTTTAATATGGAGCTAATATCCCTACTACTTATGTTCTTATCAAGATAATATTTCACTAACTCAGCTATAGATTCTTCCGATAACCCATTTTCATCGCTAATGGATTTTTCTACAATCAAAACAAATTCACCCTTTAGAACTACTTTACCGAAATCTGGAATCACCCGACTGAGATGACCCCTTATTACTTCCTGATGAATTTTTGTTATCTCTCTTGCGATTGCAACTTGCCTATCCCCCAAAATCTCATAACAAGACTCCAAAGTGGAGAATATCCTATTCCCAGTATCATATAATATAATACTTGCATCTAATAATTTATTTTGGCTGAAAAATTTATCTTTGGCCAGCCTCGTCCTTGGAGCAAATCCTGCAAAATAAAATTTATCAACAGGAAGTAGGGATAGTGACAAAGCTGCAATAGCAGCGCACGGACCAGGCATAACATCAACAAGAAGACCAGCATCCCCTACGGATCTTGCTAGTTTATAGCCAGGGTCTGAAATCATCGGGGTTCCAGCGTCGCTTACAAGAGATATGACCATCCCGTCTTGAATCATATCAATTACTTTATTTCTTGTCTCTTCGCCGGAATGATCGTTATAAACAATAAGTTTTTTGTCGAATATATTATGTTTTAGTAGTAATTTTTGAGTAACTCTGCTATCCTCGCACAAGATGATATTTGAATTTTTTAACACATATAAAGCTCTTAGAGTTATATCATCCAAATTGCCAATAGGAGTAGAAACGATGTATAAACCTGTTTTTAATTTCATTACCAAGTCCTTGCTAATATTATTCACTTTTTCGGTTGCTAGTTGTACAACAGACACTAATAGAAAACAAGAAAAAGCGGAGATAGCCATTTTAATGCCTCTATCAGGCCCGCACAAAGAACAAGGAGAAAAACTAGCAAGCCTAATTAAATATGGCCTTGAGGATAATTTAAACGGGCAAATTTCAACAACGACTTATGATGTTGCAACGGAAGACTACATAAACCAAGCTATTCCTAAAATGAAAAATAAAAGGACTCAGATAATTTTAGGCCCCCTATTCTCCCCGAGTGTAAAATCTATCGAAAATTTTGCAGCCACAAACCAAATTATAATTTTGACCCTCTCTAACAACCCCCTTCTTGCAAAAGATGAGCAAATTTACGTATTCGGCCACACTCCGCTAAAGCAAGTAAATATGCTGATAAAATATTACTCAAGAAAAGGATATAAAGAATTTGCCCTTTTATCTCAAAAATCCAAAACATCCTCCAATTTACAAAGAGCAATTCATGATATGGCGCACTCCTCAGGCGGGCATATTTTTACCTCGGAATTTTACGAACCCTCTCAAGATGCGATTCAGGATTCGATTCAAAAATTATCCGCAAAAGTGGATAATATTCTTGAAGATGAGGATAAATACACAAAGCCAGTCATTATTGTGCAAGAGGAAAATCCTAGCTCTTTAAAGATCATTTTTGATGAAATAAAGAAACATAATTTGGATAAAAAAGCCATAATCGCAGGAGACTCCAGAATAGATATAGATTATTCAGAAGGAATTGATCTTACATTTGTTGGAAGTCCAAATAGACCAAGTGCAAGCGTGACTTCAAGATTCTATGAGAATTTTGGCTCCAAACATCTAAATTATCTCGAAAATTTAGCCTATGACCTTGGCTCTATATCATCAGTTGCGGTTAATTTAAGTTACGATCCTCATTCTTTTAAAAGCCGCCTAAAAAGCCCTGCTTGGTATAAGGGCTTATCTGGAAATTTCAGATTCCAGGGTGCAATGGCAGAGCGAAAATATTCTATCATAAAAAGAAGCGGCAGAAATTATGATGTCTTATATCAAGATCAGGATTGAGGTTTCTTTATAAATTGGACGCGTGAATTACGGAAAGTTAAAAGTGGTAATATCAGCGATAGGATAAATTCTAATAGATAATTTAAGAATGAAACTTGGTATTAAACAAGAATTCTGATGGAAATTATATTTTTCGTCACAATATCTACTGACTTATATTATACCAGATCCCAAATTAAATTTAACAAATGCAATTTAAAGGCGAGCCTGCGTAAGCCCATAGATAATAGGTGCGAGAGAGGTGAGTCCTAAAAAATTGCTTTTGTTCAGTTAATTTTGGAACCTGGTATTACTCCTTCGGTTTTAGCTCTAATATATGAGAAGATCTGATTAAAGCATATCATCTATATTAAATATATATTATAATTTGCAGTAAAAAATTACTCTGTTGCTGAATTTTTGTGAAGATTAAAATTTACCTTAGAGAAATAATGCGCTATTATCGACTCTAAATATAAGCAATTTAATAAAAAGAGTAATATGATAGAAAATTCTATTTTTAGGGCCTATGACATAAGGGGTAATACTGAAAAAAACCTCAATAATCATGTAAGTTACAATATCGGCTACCATTTTGCCAAAATGCATACTAGCCCATCTAATAATAGAGTTGTAGTGGGGTATGATGGAAGGCTAAGCTCTCCTTGGCTTTATGAAGCGCTAATCGCGGGGATAGCAAAAGCAGGAGCCGAGGTTACATCTATCGGTCTCTCCACCTCTCCTTTGCTTTATTTTGCAGACTATAAACTCTCTCCCGCTTGCAGCATAATGATTACTGGGTCTCACAATCCAAAATCTGATAATGGCTTTAAGTTACTTGCAGGTAGTGAGTCATTTTACGGAGAAAATATTCAAAAACTTCTTGCTATCATTAAATCCGATGAGCAAAAATATGTTCCTGAAGCGACTTTTTTGAAAAAGTTCTATAGCGTTAATGTGCGCCCTTTTTATGTTGATAGGGTTTTGAAGAATATAGAAATTAACCCTGAGCTGAAGATAGTATGGGACCCTGGCAATGGCTCTTCCTGTATTATCTTAAAAGAGGTGCTTTCTAAGATGAAAAACCAAAATATAGTTATTAATGGTGAAGTTGATGGATCCTTCCCTAATCATCATCCGGACCCAACTATACCTGAAAATTTGGAACAGCTCAAAGTAGCGGTGGAAGATTCCGGGGCTGATTTTGGAATAGGTTTTGACGGAGATGCAGATAGAATTGGCGTTGTAACTAAATCTGGGAAAATTATTTACGGCGATCAGCTTATGTGCATTTATTGCACCGAGCTTCTTGCAAGAAAGCCTGGTAGCGCTGTAATTGCTGATGTTAAGTCTAGTAAGAGTTTTTTTGATTTTGTAGGATCTTTGGGCGGAAAGGCGATAATGTGGAAAACTGGGCATTCCTTGATTAAAGCGAAGATGAAGGAGACCGAGGCAGAGATTGCCGGGGAAATGAGTGGTCATATTTTTTTCTCCGACTCTTATCTTGGTTTTGATGATGCAATTTATGCAGCACTTAGGCTTATTGATGTAGTTTCAAAGTCCGGTAGAGATCTTGACGAGATGCTTTCTATGATTCCTTCTGCAATTAATACGCCAGAAATAAGATTAGATATTAGTGATGAGAAAAAATTTGCTATAGTAGATCAAATTAAAGATAGGCTTATGAAAGAAAATGTAAAATTTAGTGATATAGATGGCGTTCGAGTAGATAAAGAAAAGGGGTGGTGGCTTGTCAGAGCTTCGAACACTCAAGGGGCGATTATTGTCCGATGCGAGGCTTCGAGCGATGATGATCTTGCTGCAATAATTGCAAACCTAAATTCATATTTAATTGATTATGACCTTAAGTTGGAAGGCTTTTAGGGGTGAACAATAGCGCTATAATCATATGCGGACCTACTGCGTCTGGAAAAACCGCAGCAGCAAATTTGATTGCCTCCAAAATTAATGGTGCAATTATTAATGCTGACTCTATGCAAATCTACAAGGATTTGGAGATCATCACTTCTAGCCCAAGCCAAAATAATGCATCTACCCACCTTTTGTATAATTTTCTAGAGCCGTCCTTTAGATATAGCGTTGCAGCTTATACAAAAGATGTACAAAGTGCCTTAAATTTCTGTAAGGATAAGGGGCTTGTTCCCATTATTACTGGGGGAACCGGATTATACATAAAGGGTCTTGTAGAGGGTATATCAGAAATTCCAGAGATTTCTCAGAACTCAAAAAATATGGTGAATGAGATACTTGCAAATGGAGGGACTTCTGCCTTAAGCAGGGAGCTTAGAAAGCTTGACCCAGAGATGGCAGCAAAACTAAGTGAAAATGATACGCAAAGGATTTCAAGAAGCCTTGGGGTATTCATTGAAACCGGAAAATCTATTTCAGATTTTCAGAAAAATAAATCTGAGCCTGTTTTATCTAGTTATGCGTTACAGACTTTATATCTAAGACCAGAAAGGGGTTTTTTATACTCCCTTTGCGAAAAGAGGTTTGATGATATGATCAATAATGGCGCTATCGAGGAGGTGGAAATTTTTTGCAAGAAATATCCAGACCTAGCGCGCGGGGCTGTAAATTCACTGGGATTTAGCCGCATAAAATCATATTTATATGGAAAAGCCTCAAGACAACATGCAGTAAATCTTGCAAAGCAAGATACAAGAAATTACGCAAAGCGCCAGTATACTTGGTTTAATAATCAAATTTCTTGGGGAAGAACAATCTTAGAATATAGCTCTGAAGATGAATTTAGCAAACTTCTAAGCAAAATCCTTCTTTAGTTTCCAAGTTTACTAGGAAATATTATTGACTAATATTTTTATTTTTGTATGATTTCCTAAATTTTAATAATTAGATAAGCAAGTAATAAGGAAAACTTCTCATGAAAAGAGCTAATTTCATCCCTACATCCGTAATGAATATATCTAGCCCCCCCGCTACTTCAGAAGAAATCAACAAACAAAGCGAGATCATCTCTCTGGATACAACCTTTAGCAGGGTAGTTTCAGATTCGTCAAAATTATCTCACCTAGTAATGAGTAGCTACGACGCAAGAGATAGTAAGTTGAAGTCTATAATATACACAAAAAACCAAAATCATGAATCTGCCTCTGATGTTTTGCGAATTGCGTCCCTCATCAATCCATCTGTAAAAATAGATGATTTGAGTACTAAATTATTGGCAGAAATAAACGATCAAAAGATTGTAATCCTGTCAATGTGCAAATTAGGCCTTCCGTCAGGGAGGAGGGGGTAGTCAATAATATAAAGATAGATCTTATGTACTCCTTGCTAAACCTCAAAAGCTCAGAGTCATCAAGTGATGGCAAAAGATCGTATAGCGAGTCTGACGGGGGGAGATGAATCTGACAGCGTTTCCAAGGGTCTAAAAATGATCGGCGAAAATGAGTCTGCTGGATTAAATACTTAAAATAAATTAAACAATAAATGGGGAAAATATGAAAAGAAATTATATAGAAGCTTTCAGTCAAAATACTAGATCAAATAATATCGCTCAAGCGGACCAAGCTAATTCGTTTGAGTCTCTTATCATGCGTTATGAAAATATTGCAAGCAACTATAAAACTTTAAAACAATTTGATAAACAGATCGAGGTTCTTGATATCTTGATTTCTTATGCGCCGAAAAATGCATCATATCACTTCAACAGAGGGAACGCGCTGTATGCACTCAGGGATTTACCATCTGCTATTATATCTTATAATGAAGCTATAAGGTTAGATCCGAATAATGCATCATTTCACAACTGCAAAGGCAACGCGCTGTATGTACTCAAGGATTTCTATGGCGCTATTTCAGAGTTTAATCAAGCTATAGGGTTAAATTCGAAAAATGCATCATATCACTGCAACAAAGGGCACGCGCTGTATGCACTCAAGGATTTCGATGGCGCTATTTCAGAGTTTAATCAAGCTATAGAGAAGGATCCGAATAATGCATCATTTCACAACTACAAAGGCAACGTGCTGTATCCACTCAAACGTTTCGGAGATGCTATTTTATCTTATAATGAAGCTATACGGTTAGATTCGGATAATCGATCATATCACTGCAACAGAGGGAGCGCGCTGTATGCACTAAAGGATTTCGATGGCGCTATTAAAGAGCTTGATATAGCTATAGAGAAGGATCCGGATAATGCATCGTATCACTTCAACAGAGGGAGCGCGCTGTTTGAACTCGAGGATTTCGATGGCGCTATTTCAGAGTTTAATCAAGCTATAGGGTTAGATTCGAAAAATGCATCATATCACTATCATAAAGGAAAGGCGCTGTATGCACTCAAGGATTTCTATCGCGCTATTTCAGAGTTTAATCAAGCTATAGGGTTAAATTCGAAAAATGCATCATTTCACAACTGCAAAGGCAACGCGCTGTATGCACTCAAGGATTTCTATGGCGCTATTTCAGAGTTTAATCAAGCTATAGGGTTAAATTCGAAAAATGCATCGTATCACTATCATAAAGGAAAAGCGCTGTATGCACTCAAGGATTTCTATGGCGCTATTAAAGAGCTTGATATAGCTATAGAGAAGG
>JANRMF010000042.1:0-3440 GCA_033761815.1 Rickettsiaceae bacterium | reverse complement strand
GCTGCAATATTGCCGCGAGATGCGTCAAATAATATATCTCTTATACTCGCCCCTCTCATAACAATATAATAAGCAGGATTATACTGGTCTACATCAATTGTAAAGCATAAAAAACAGAAATCGCATTCAGAATATTTTATAATATTTGGCTCTGAGTTATCAACCACTACCCTTAATTTTTCGATATCTCCTGCAAGTACATATTCCTCAGCTAAAATCTTAGCCTCTTCAAAATCAAATTTTTCATGTTCTTTTGAGAGCGCGGCTATATATTTATTTATACCATTTCTTGCATCTTCTGAATAAAATTTATAAAAATTTTTCCAAAATAATTTAAGATAAGCATAGGAATCTGTAATTTCTAATGCTCCAACTGACGAAGTCTTGCCTAAAACTACATCATCTTCGGGTAGCAATAGATCTTGAATTTCATCTTCTATAAAAGCTGATAGTTCTTTATCTGCTTTGTTATTTTTACGCACTTGTTCTTTATCTAGAAGTTTTAAAGCGCCATGTTTAAATTTATTTGCTATATCATCTTTTGCATGATGATTTTGATTATTTACTTTGTCTAGGTTAGGAGGGCTAATAGCGCTGCTAGGTGAATGCGCTTGGTCTTTGTTGATGATCGCAGAGCTGTGAGTATTGTCATTATTTGGCAAAGTTTCTTTTGGGGATTCACTAGATAGCACAACTCTATCTGTGCTTTCTATTGATTGATTTTTAGCCTCGCTTTTATGAGGGGCGATATCTTTACTTTCGGCTGTTGCACTATCCTTTAGGATTTGATTACTTAGTTCCGCCTCTTTTTCTGCGGCGCTTGCAAGCTCGCCAATTTCATCGGCAACTTTTTTTGTATGAGCCATGTTATTTTGATTATCTTTATCTAGGTTTGTAGATGGCTTGTATATATCAGACTCACTAGCAAAATGGTCTGATAGTTTTTCCTTAGCGAGGTAGCTAGAAATACTATCGCTTAAGCTATCAAAATCAGAATCATTATTATCTGGAGTTAATAAATCGGAATTCATAATATTTTGGCGTGCATAGTCCTTAATATTATTATTAAGATTTTTTTCTACAGCAAGAGAAGTTGTATGGTCAATCGGGTTAAGGGCGCTTGTTGGTCCTTTTGTAGGATTTGCAGAATTACCTTCTTGAAGTAATTCCCAAGAAAAATTTTCTTTATCTAATTCTTTAGGCATGACGTTTGGCTCTATAGTGCCTGCTTTAGACATTATAGCTTCCATTTTAGATGTATCTTGCTTTACTTCCTGCTCTTTTTTTTCCTCTTTTATACCTAAAATATAATTTAAGAAAGCTGGATCCTTGAAGGGGTTCCAAGTTATAATTTCATAGAGCAAATTATTGAATTTTTCAGTATAAGAGAGTTTTTTCTCCTCGCTTTTACCTGTATCTGCATTTGAATTCTGCGCAGTAGCTCCGTAAGCTGCTAAACAAGAAATTAAAAAAACAGATATTATTTTTTTCATTCTTCCGATGGTAGTAATTTTTGTACTTCTTTTTCTACGCAGTTACGTACTATCGAATGTAAATTTTGATTAAGCCACTCTATGAGATGGGGCCTTATTAGTTCAGACACAACATCTTCCATTGTTGTACCTGCTCTAAATTTAAGAGATTCCGATTCGATTTTAGTTTTTACTGTAGATTTAAGTTGATTAAATAATGCAGATGTTTTTTCTGCCGTTGCTTCTGAAACCATTTTTTCCTTCATTTTTATTACATTAGAAATATTATATTCGTCCGACACAATACCGGCCTCTTCTATTGAATCGGATATTGTATCTATCATTTTTTCATCATTTGAAATTGCTTCTGTTAACTCTAGTACATCATCTTCCAAACTTTGTGGGTGTTTCTTTGCATCCAAAGCTTTTGTTACTTTATCAAGTATACTACTTGCTTGAGAATTGCCCTGATGTACGAAATTATCCAATATTTTCATATTAAAAACCTATTATTCTTATCTTAGTTTTACGGAATTCTAAGTCTGGGTCAAATAGTTTTGCGCCCAGTCCTAGTGATTTTGCAGTCAGCTGTGCTAAATCTGACTTAATTGTATAAGCTGCAATTATTAGGGCTTGATTTGTTTCTACCATATTAGATTTGGATTGATAGAGGTTTTTCTCTGCTTCTAACACTTCTAATAGGGTACTGAGCCCTACCTCAAAACTGCTTTTAAGCCCTTCGTATGCAAGCTTTCTAGCAGATAACTCTTCTTCTGCAAATTTTAAAGCTAGCTTTGTTGATTCCAGATCTTCCCAGTGGGAAATAAGCTGAGCTTCAATAACATTATTAATATTATCTAAATTATATGCAATAGTTCTGAGCTTTGCTTTCTCTGCTCTAATCCTAGAGTGCTCAGCTCCACCCCGGCTTAGTATTGGTATGTCAATTGCAACCGTAGCACTATTGCTACGAGTCTTCAATGGGAAGCTCGCGCCCGCATTATTAAATTGAGATGAAAGATTTTCTGTGGTAGATAAAGTAAGGTCTATACTGGGAAGTAATTTCCCTTGATTTGCCCTTACAGCATTTTTTTGAGCTTTCATTTGCGCGCTATATGATTTTATATTCAAATTAGCCGCTAAAGCTTCTGTTTTAAATATATCAAAACTAGAAGGTAAATTTTCTGGTAAGTTAGGTAGTTTTAAGTCTGCAGGTTCAGTGCTAAAAAATGCTTTGAATGCACTTTGAGTGGTAGAAAGGCTCGCCATATTTTTTGCATTTTCATATAGCGCTCTTGAATATTGTGCCTTTGTGGATGCAACATCTGTAGATGTAGACTGTCCTACTTTCATTTTTTCTAATTCAGCTTCATATTGTCTTTGAGTCGAAATGACATATGCTTTAGATGAGTCAAATTTTTCTTGAGCAGCAATATATGCTACATATGTTTTTATGCCTTCAAGTAAAAATTCTTGCTCAGATGAAATATATTTTATTTTTGCGGCATCCACTTGATATCTTGCAGCATTCAAGGATGTAATCCCAGATCCTCCGGCAAATAAGCTTTGCTTCATCTGGATACCCCTACTCATAGACTTTTTAGTTACCGGATAACCTGTAGGATCATCTTTGATTTTAGTACTATTTCTCTGATCCTGATTATAATAGCGTACATCAGGTAAAAAATTTTCGGATAATGTTTCTGGGAATTTCTGAATAGAGGCAATATATTCCTCCTGACTTGCTTTAATTTTGGGATTCTGTCGATAAGCCATAGACATTGCATCTAGTAAGCTTATGGCGCTTGCCTCTAGAGAAAATACCGTTGCGACAAGTATCATATATTTTTTTTTAACTAAAACTTTCACGTTAATCCTCAATTTTATTTAACTAATATATAAGATAGCTCGACTTCAGTCAATGCCCTACTTTTCTTAGTATTTTTAGTAAATATAATATTTTTCATA
>JANRMF010000041.1:0-7967 GCA_033761815.1 Rickettsiaceae bacterium | reverse complement strand
TGGCTTCTGTGAGTTCCAAACCCCGATTTTAACTGCAAGCTCCCCGGAAGGCGCTAGGGATTTCCTTGTGCCAAGCAGGCTCCATCCTGGTAAATTTTATGCTCTTCCTCAAGCTCCCCAGCAATTTAAGCAACTTCTAATGGTCTCGGGATTTGATAAATATTTCCAAATAGCTCCGTGCTTTAGAGATGAAGATGCAAGGGCTGATCGCTCCCCTGGTGAGTTTTATCAGCTGGATGTTGAAATGTCCTTTGTAACTCAGGATGATGTATTTGGGGCTATAGAGCCTCTAATGCACCATTTATTTACAAAATTCTCCAAAGGAAAAATAGTCACAAACACTCCATTTCCAAGAATAAAATATGCTGACTCAATGCTCAAATATGGCTCAGACAAGCCAGATTTAAGAAACCCTATCGAAATTTGTGATGTTACCTCCATTTTCGCAGATTCAGATTTTGCAATATTCAGAGACCAGATAGCAAAAGGATGTGTCGTAAGAGCAATTCCTGCTCCAAGAGCTTCCCTTCAATCCAGAAAATTCTTTGATCAATTGACCGATTTTGCAACCTCAGAAGGGGCTAGTGGGCTGGGTTATATTCAATTTGAAGAGTCGGGCTCTATAAAAGGCCCAATAGTTAAATTCCTATCCCAAGAGAAGATTGAAAATATAAAAAATCTTGCTGGATGCGGACCTTCTGATGCCGTATTTTTTGTGTGCGCAAAAGAAGATTTTGCAGCAAAACTTTCCGGTAAAATTAGAACAAAATTAGCAGAGCTACTCGATTTAATTGAAAAAAATTGCTTTAAATTTTGCTGGATTGTCGATTTCCCATTTTTTGAATGGAATGAAGAAGATAAAAAAATTGATTTCAGTCATAATCCATTTTCTATGCCGCGCGGCGGGATGGATGCTTTACTATCAGCTAAATCAAACGAAGATCTACTCGCTATAACAGCATATCAGTATGATATTGTTTGTAATGGAATTGAGCTTTCGAGTGGCGCTATAAGAAACCATAAGCCAGAGCTCATGTACAAAGCATTTGAGCTTGCAGGATATAGCGAAGAACAGGTGGATGAAAAATTCGGCGGAATGATTCGAGCCTTCAAATTTGGCGCTCCTCCTCATGGCGGAATAGCCCCAGGAATTGATAGAATGGTTATGTTACTTGCAGATGCTCCGAATATCAGAGAAGTTATAGCATTTCCGCTAAATCAACAAGCTGAAGATTTACTCATGAATGCTCCTTCCTACGCGGAAGAGAGGCAAATGCGTGAGCTGAATATCATGCATACCCCATCAGTGAGGGAGAAATTAATTAAAAAAAATCAAGGAGATAAGGAATGAAATTCAAATATCCATTAGTCGGTATAATATCAATATTAGCTATTTCGTGCGGCTCGGAATCATTTATAAAGTTTGCATCAGGAAAAATATCATCATTTCTTGACTCGCATAAAGATATGACAGTTGCTTATCAAATAGATCAAGGCAATGAGGTGATTGCTCATGGCTCTCAAGGCTTTTTTGACAGAGAAAATTCAGTCAAGTTAGAAGAAAATCAAAAAATGGCTCTTGCTTCTGCGACAAAAACAATGACAGCTGCAATTATCTTAAAACTTCAAGAAAAAGGAATGATTTCGGTACATGACAAATTAATCAAATATTTCGATGAAAGTTCAGGATGGTGGCCTGAAAATAAAGCTCCTGAATGGGCAAATGAAGTTACTATTCATCACCTTTTAAACCACACAAGTGGTATAGAAAACTATGTACCCAACTTAAAATTTGACCCAGCTATAGGGTTTGCAAAAATTAAGGAGCTTGTAGTGGAATTTGCAGCAAAAACTCCTCTTGCAGCAAAAGTTGGTGAAAAATATCATTATTCAAATACAAATTACTTTTTCCTTGGCTTGGTTATTGAAAAAATCACAGGGCATGATCTTGCTGATGTGTTTCAACAGGAAATTTTCCAGCCACTTGAGATGAAAGACTCAAGACTTGCAACCTTTCAAGAAGCGATTGACTATCAAGATGGCAAAATGCCCGACTATCCAAAAAGATATTTTGTTATACCGGGGGGAGATAATCCCAGTTACATGGATGCAAAACTTGATTTTTATGTAGTTTCATATGCAGATGGCGGTGTTGTTTCGACCGCTCAAGATCTTGTGAAATGGAACAAGGCTCTTCATAACGGAAAAGTTCTTTCCGATATTTCCTACAAGCAAATGATTACCCCTTATATCGAAGATGATGGTGATGTTTTATTCGGAAAAACACAAGTAGGTTATGGTATTAAAATCGCAGATATTGGAGGCGGCAAAAAGATTTATTACCACTCAGGGATGGCAATAGGAGTTAGAAGCGAGAATGGATATTCCCCTTCATGCGATTTATCTTTTGCTCTACTCAGCAACGTGATGCCTATTCAAAAAGATCCGAAATTACAGATAGATTTTTCAGACTCTAAGAATCAGCTTGATATTGGGTTTTTAAGATCCGAAATATCCAGTATAATCAAAAACAGCTCTTGTAAATAGGAAGTATCAATATACCTGAGAATTATTACCATCCCTGTCATTTCCCCCTCATCCCCGTGACTTCGCCTGTCGCCCCAGTGAAAAGGTGAGTTCGTCCTCATCCTTCATCCCCATGAAAACGTGGATCCAGAAGGGAGTATGGCTAGATTCCCGCCCACGCCGGAATGACAAGGAAGGGGGTGCGAGAATGACAAAAAGGGACCTAGGCGAATGACTCATAACTTATGCAGAGGTCTTTATATACCTAATTAAATAATCAACAATGAGATTTAGACTATCTGGGCCCCTTGCCTTTACTCTTCGTAGATGAGGGCTGAAAGCCACCATTCCCATTATGAGTCCAGGCCTCAGAAACATTAGTCTCACCTGTTGTATGACTAGAAGTTGTCTCTGTGGCTTTGTGCGCTCTACTAAATAAGGAACCTCCAAAAATCAGTCTCATAGAATCTACTATTGTTTTTGTTCTTCTAGGTGTATCTGAGATACCAGAGTTTTGGAGAGATTGCTGCTGTTGAATCTTCTGATTTGGATATTGTATCGACTCTGTTGTCTCTGGACTTTCCTTTTTTATGTTTTTGAAATGTATTTCTTCTAGAGCTACTAATATAGGTGAATCTTTTTCTGGATTTAATTTTGCTTTTAACAAACTCTGAAAATGTATATTTGTGGCATATAGATTTGCAAAATATTTAATCGTTGGGGTGGGGGTGTTCTTATTTTTTTGGATTTCATGTGTGTGAGCAATAAAATCCTTATATATTTCTTCCTCTATTATTGTTTTTAATTTGTTCCACTCATTAAATTCGGGAGAATATTGATCAGAATTTTGAGGATTTTGAAATATTAGATAATGGTAAAAATTCGCACAAGTGCGGTTATAAGCCGTAATTATACCTTGGCCACTCATTGATTGTAGGGAGTCTTTTATAACTTCTTCATCTAAAACCTTTAAGTCTAGATGCATTTGTGGGCCGAAATTCTCGGCGGGATCTTCTTGGTAGTCTCTTGGTTTTTTTGAGACTTCTTCTTCACTCGACATAAAATCAACCTCACACAATCTATCGATATGTATATTTTATCAAATCATTTTGCTTTTTTAAAAATATCTACAAAAATCTAAAAATCTTTCATTTTTTTTGTTGCATATTTGCACTGATTATGAATATCCTCCAGTTTGCCCCCTCCCCCACTCAAATACCCCCAAAATAGTCACAATAATTCCTAACTTTGCACTCGCCGCATAAAGGCTTCCGGGCTTTGCATATATATCTACCGTGAAGGATAAGCCAGTGATGGGCTTTTGGAAGATATTGCGAGCTGATATTTCCAAGCAATTCCTGCTCAACACGACCTAAATCCTCTGATTTTGCAAGGCCAAGCCTTCTTCCAACCCTATAAACATGTGTATCAACTGGCATAACACTCGCCCCAAGCCAGCAATTGATAACAACATTTGCAGTTTTGCGCCCTACCCCTGGGAGTTTGACGAGCTCCTCAAATTCCAAAGGCACTTCTTCGTTATGTTTATTCATCAAAATTTCTGACATTGCTATAATGTTTTTTGCTTTTGTGTAGCAAAAATTTAGGGACCTGATGTGCTCCAGCAATTCATCATGCCCAAGCTCTATCATTTTCCGGGCCGAGCTTGCTTTTTCAAATAAGGCTTGTGTCGCTTTGTTGACGGCCGCATCTGTCGTTTGAGCCGATAGACTCACAGCAACGAGCAAGGTGTATAGATTCGCATATTCTAGCTCCGTTTTTGGGTCTGGGTTTTCTTCTTTGAATATTTCGAAAATTTTGTCTGATTTTACTAAGATGCTCATTCTTTAATTTTTGTGGTTTTTACTTAAGAAGCGAGTATTTGCTATAGATAAAAATACCAATGCAGAGGATAATGTTCCGACGAAAACCCCGCTTAATTTTGCATCAACATAGAAATGCTCAAATAAAATAAAGCCTAATGTGCCGCAAAGGCTAGAAAGAAAGAAACCTAGATCCGTAAGAACTATACCGTATAATATCCCAATCAATGGCACAAGAGCTATTGGGGCCCAGAGTCCTGCTGCGAAAATGACGATATCGACAACGCCTTTGAATTTCATTACCAGTAAAATAGCGGAGCTGCCGATCATAAGGCTGAGTATTTTTGTAATTAATATTAGTTTTTTGCTATTAAGCTTTGCGTGCCATCTTTCTGATAATGGCTTGATCACGTCATTTACTATTGAAATAGATGCAACATTTAGGTCTGAATCTGCTGTTGACATTACAGATGCCAGGAACCCGATCAAGATTAGCCCCCTGAATCCTTCTGGTATAATTGTGTTGATGAGCATTGTGAGGGAATATTTTGCTTCCGACCCCGGAAGGATTA
Source organism: Rickettsiaceae bacterium (assembly GCA_033761815.1). Lineage (GTDB taxonomy): Bacteria > Pseudomonadota > Alphaproteobacteria > Rickettsiales > Rickettsiaceae > JANRKH01. The sequence goes on along the minus strand of JANRMF010000041.1, from coordinate 3,046 downwards.
TACTAGCAAGAAGTCCATTTATGCTAAGGCTGATGATAAAGAGGAAATATATTCCGGTTTTGAGGTAAATTGCTTTTGTAATTTGCTCCGAATTTCTGCCGGCTAGAATTCTTTGTACTAATGTTGGGTAAAATCCCATCACTGAGAAGCTGATGAATGCGTAAAGCATGTCTTCGGAAAATTCTGTGAAATCGTATTTATTTTGAGGTATTGAGTATATAAAATTATCGAACCCTACATGGTAAATTCCTACTACAGATAAAACTGGTATAGCAAGAATCATTGCCATAAATTGAATTGTGTTATTTATCACGATTGATCTAAACCCGCCAAAGCTTGCGTAAATAATCACGACTAGATAACTTACTAAGACTCCGTAAATATAGTCTATTTTTAGGATGAAGCTAAAAATTATGCCGCTTACACTTATTTGTGCAGATAAATAGCCGATAGATATTAGTGCTGCTGCAAAACCTGTTATAATCTGAAGAGGGGCGCCATAATGTTTTCTCACAATCTCGCCAATACTCGTCGCCTCCCTATATTCCGCAAGTCTTGGCACCAAATATCTTGCGATAAGAATATCAATAGGGATGGTCATTATCAAGGCATAAGAAAAGGATAGATTATTGCTAAAAGTTTTTTCGGTAATACCAAAGGTCGTCCCCCCTCCTACTGCTGATGCAAAAATTGTGGCAGTGAGGATGAAGATGTTATTATTCAAATCATTGCCTAGCTTTCCATACCCAGATAAAGTTGTTGCTCTGCTGCTATTATATAGCCCTGCAAACAAAACAAGGCTCAAATAAAGGCCGATTATGTAAAGATCTATCATTATACCCTATTTTTAATTACTGGCTCTAGCTTCTTTAATATCATCAAAGAAGGAATCACCATTATAGTGGATAATATAAAAAACATCTCCCAATTCGCAAAAGCAACAATATACCCGGAAATACTAGGCAAAATAGTACGAGATATACCCATCATTGAGCTAAAAATTGCATATTGGGTAGTTTTATATTTACCCTTACACAAACTTGTTATCAAAGCTATGTAGCACGTCATTGTCATCCCTCCGGTAACACTATCAAAAATAGTTGCAATAAAGAGCGCAGATGAAGACCCTTTATACAAAGAGAGGAGAATATACCCAATATGAGCTACAGCGTGAAGAATCCCAAACTTTGCAAGGCAGATGGATATATTGCCCCCGTTTAAAATACCAGAAGCCCAGATACCACCTATTGAAGAGCCTACTATTCCGCAAAATTTCCCAGAAATCGCTATCTGGTCCACTTCAAACCCAAGAGATAGTAGATAGGGATTAAGCATAACTCCGATAAAATTATCCCCTACCCTGTATAATATCAAAAAACTCAGCAACATAATCACAGTCGTGGTTTTGCCAATACTTGCAAAAATATCCCTGACTATATAGACTAGCCTTGAATGTGATTTATCATTAACAACAGAACTAGCTTGGTCGATTCCAATAATAATGCCAAAGAATATCAGGTATATTAGAGCGAAAATTCTATATTCTGTCTCAAAAGAAATATAGTCTGATGCATAAATCGCGGCTGGGCCGCTTAAAATCATCCCCATCCTATATCCGATTATATAAAACCCAGATGAACTTGCTTTCTGGCTCTCTGGAGTATACTCAGCGCGATAGGCATTTAGCACCACATCCTGAGAGGAATTGATGAAAGAGATCACAAGACTCAATACCCCGCTTAGGAGCAGGTTTTTTGTAGCAGAGATACTGATCAGCATACATGCGAAAAAACCAGCAACATACAAAACCAAAACCCATTTTATTCGGAAATGAACTTTAATTGGCATAAATTCAAGAGTCACTCTATCAAAAATAGGCGCCCACAAAAAATTAAGTGCATAAGGGGCTGAAACCAAGCTAAAAAGCCCAATTGTTTGTGTTGAAACCCCCTCTCGAGCTATCCAAAAATTTAGAGTATTTCCCGTTATGAGGAGCAAAAACCCGCTAACAAAACCAAAAAAAGAGATGATAAATTTCAGATACATAACACTTTAGCGTATAACACAAACAATATGAGAATGGGGTTTTTACCTAATCAAATTTTTTTCTGATCAAAATTGGCACAATTTCTGATTATATACCCCGCATCCGATATAAGCAAATATTTATTATACTAATGTGAATCAAGAGATGTGCGCCTTGATATCTCAAATTACCATTTTAGAGATTGATTAAATACCAAATCTATGCTTTTTTATACACCAAAAACTAAAAGTAAAAAATGTCGCATTTTTTTATAGATACCCATTGCCATTTAAACCTTGGTCACCTCAAAGATAATCCTGAGGTATATATCGATAAGTCCAATAAGGCGGGGGTTAAATATCTTCATACAATTTGCACCCGGATTGAGGATTTTGATGAGATTCTCTCTATTAGCGATAAACACCAGAATGTTTATTGTTCAGTTGGAATTCATCCGTGTAACGTAAGCGAAGAAACTATTCTTTCAGAAGAAGAGTTATGCCACCTATCTTCTCACCCAAAAGTTATAAGTTACGGAGAAACTGGGCTAGACTATTACCATACTCCTTTTGATGCGGATTTGCAAAAAAAGTCTTTCATAAATCACATAAATGCAGCAAGGCTAACTAATCTCCCAATAATAGTGCATACAAGAAGAGCATCTGAGGATACTCTGGAAGTTTTATCGTCTGAGATGAAAAATGGAGAATTTACGGGCATTATTCATTGTTTTACTGAAAATTTGGAGTTCGCAAAGAAAGCGCTCGATCTCGGTTTTTACATTTCAATAGCGGGTATAGTTACTTTTAAAAATGCCTCGGAACTACAAGGCGTAGTAAGACATATTCCACTTGATAAACTCCTCATTGAAACTGATGCGCCTTATCTTGCACCTATGCCAATGAGGGGGAAACCAAATGAGCCTTCTTATGTAAAATATACTGCAGAATTTTTGGCAAATATGCTTAATTTAGGCATTGATGAAATTGCGCAGATCACTAGCCAAAATGCAGCAAAAAT
>JANRMF010000040.1:0-4169 GCA_033761815.1 Rickettsiaceae bacterium | reverse complement strand
TCCACCAGATACTCCACCGTCAATAAGTGCAATGAATAAAGTTGTTGCTTCCTTTGGAGGATTCTTAGGTCGCAAGGGAGATGGAGAACCAGGTATAAAGGCTATGTGGATAGGCCTACAACGACTCAAGGATTTCACTTTGGCTTTTGAAACTCTTAACTCTTGCAAAACTTATGGGTAAAGATATGATGAGTATTAGGTGAGCAAGGAGTGGGCAACGTAGCTAATGCAACATAACTATAAGGAATTTTGATTCTTTTTTAATGGGCTATTCATCCCGCATTTCCTCTTGCGCTGGAGCTAAGAAAATACGTCGCTATTTGATATAATTATAACCTAAATATAGGCTCAGTTTTTAATTATAGAAAAATGCGGAATAACGGATCCTGATTTTACATGAGTGTTTTCAATATGGGAAAATGATTTTATCTCGGCATTATCCTCTATAGTGACACAAGGACCCAGGATTACGAATGGATGTATGGTAACATCTTTACCAATTTTTGTGTCAAAACTAAAGAAAGTAGTATCTGGGTCAACCAAAGTTACACCTTCTAACATAAACTTGCGCCTCATTCTTTGCTGCGAAATTAATTCCACCCGCGCAAGCTCCTCTCTGTTATTAACACCAAGAACTTCTTCGCTTAAGCCGGGTACAAATAAGACTTTGAAACCGTTTTTATTCGATAATTCTATTAAATCAGTGAGATAATATTCGCCCTTTGCATTATTATTAGTGATTTTATCAAGTAAATTATGAAAAACAGAGCTTGTAGCAGCAATTACACCAGAATTATATAGCCTAATTTTACGCTCTTCTTTTGTTGCATCTTTATGCTCCACTATTCGCTCCAGATAACCGCCCTGATTCACAATTAATCTCCCATATTCCGCCCCTTCTTCGCCTTCAAAACCAAGAACCACAAGCTGCGATTTTGAAAGGTGGGATAACATATTTTCTATAGTATCTTTAGTAATGAGCGGTGTATCACCATATAATACTAAAATTCTCCCCTCAAATTTTTTCAATTTATTCATAGCTTCTCTAGCCGCATCTCCTGTACCTTGTGGCTTTTCCTGAATTGCTATCTCACAAGTAGAGTCAATCACTCTTAAAGCCGAAGCTAAATCAGATTTTGTTACGATAATAATTTTTTCAGGATTCAGGCTTTTGGCAAGATCAAGAACGTATTTGATGATGGGTTTTGCACTGATCTGGTGAAATATTTTTGAGGTGGATGATTTCATTCGCGTGCTGTTGCCGGCAGCAAGTATTATCACTGCTAATTTTTCACTTCTATTCTCTAAATTACTACTTGATTTCGCAAAAGAATTTACAGAAAAAATTATTATGGACATAAGAAGGAGGGTGTTTTTATATATAAAATTCATAGTCAGTTCTTGTTTTATGAAAATGATGGATGCTTATGCTATGAAATATATACTATGTTTGTGGGTCTTGTCTATATTGAGCTTACCCAGCGCATGTAGGGTAGGGCGGCAAAAGTGATATAGCTAGATCGTATTATCACTTTTGCCATAAATTGCTATTTTTGTTGGGCCTCTTTTATTTTTTGCGCTATTTCCATGTTAACTTTGTTTCTATATTGCGCTATAATACTTGAATCAATCAAGGTTACTTTACCTTTTGCCTTTAGAATGAATGATCCATGCTTATATATGTGTTTTTCTTGTAACTGATCTATCAATTCTGGTGTTTTGCTTTTGGATAGTTGAGCTTTTAATCTATCTATATTCCTAACAACGCGCAAATCAAAAAGATTGTCTTTTTCCTTAACTACCAACAAACCGCAGGTCACTACTTCTCCGACTTTAAGCTCAAAAGCCCCATATAATATAGTGCCAAAAAATAATTCTTCATTTCCAACCTTCTTTAATCCTGGGCCTGGAAGCCACCTCTTCAAAGTACCTGCGCCATCACTTAGACTCGCCAAATTTATTCGATTTATATAATATATACCAGGATCTAGTATGATCATACTACTATAGTTATTAATATTATATTCCTTGCCTGAGTAGTAAGACTTTAACGTGAATGATAAGGGGGTGAATGACTGGTTATATCCCCTTGAATAGTTGGAATTTAAACCCAAATCAAAGGGAAGTATTTGCTTATCATACCGCTCCTCTAGAGCCTCAAAGAAAAGGATTGCTTTATTAGAAGACTTAAAGGTCTCTGGTGAATATTTAGGCATACCTTGATATCTTGGCATATTCGCACAAGATTGAAGGCCCAAAAATACAGCCGCAAAAAATATATTTAAAACTACTCTAAGTAAGTGTTTTTTTAAGGTAGGAAGAATATGACTCATAAAATTCACTTTTTGTGTTGATATAAATGAAGATATAAATTCTTATTTAGTATATCTCTCATATGCATAATACTATTAAATATACTATTAAATTATTATGAAGTCAATTATATTTTTTAACCTATAAGAATAGGGTTAAAAGATAATCTTGATAGTTAGGAAATTATAAACTTGAATATCGAGCTTGGCGGCGTCTTGCTCTCCCATGTCTTATGGCATAGTACCATTAGCGCTATAGGGTTTCACGTTCGTTCGGTATGGGATCGAGTGTTTCACCTATGCTATAACCACCAAGCTTGATGTATAGGCTTTTCTGCAAACTCTCTTGATGCAAAACATTTGATAGGTTTTAGCTATAATAGAATTATTCATATCAAAAAAACTTTGCCGGTGAGGCTAGCGCCCCCAATCCCATCGCTGCAGCTATAGCTCCCCCTACCATGCTCGGGTTCCGAAGTCGCGTCTATTATAGTAGTCTCTGCTAATACGGGGTTGCAAAGACAGTCCTCTGAAATTACGATTGCTAATGGGGATAAATATTCTGCTGATACTTGACAAGAAGCCTCAACTATCGGAAAATTTGAAAATTGATCCTCCCGCTCTATAACTAGACTTGCAGAAGGTATTTCATAGGCTTGAGGAAGCTCTGACTGATCTCTGCTGTCAAATTTTTTGATTGGCTTTTTTGACATAAATACCTCCGTAATTTTTAAATATTTATTATTTTAATAAATGATACTATTTTGTCAAGAGTTAAGTTGGCAAAACTATTTGTGGACAATTCATCCGGAATATTTTATCATAAATCCTAACCACTTCTTGCTGGGACTAAACAACTAGGATAGTGCAGCGATATATCTGCCCTCTGTGAATCTTGCAGGGTTTGGTAATTCACTTTTTGGACTTCTTTTTTGAATTTTATCGCTGATTTTATCTGCTTTTTTGTAATAAAACCTAAGATAATTACAAGAGCAATTAGGGCAAAGAAAGAGATAGCAAGGAATCTTGCATTTAAAAGAAAAGTTATTCTCTGTTTTGCCATATTCTAGAACCTATAATTTTATATAAAATATTTTATAATATATCTTGAACATCTTGATTTCTCTATCTAATCTCGTTACTTAAAAATATAAATGTCGGGAAATTAGTCTTCGGAGTTTTTTTGGCTTAGTAATTTATCACAATAAACTAGGTTTTATTGATTAAAGGAGGTATCTTTGTATCAGGAAATATTCTAAAAAAACCTGAATATCGAGCTTGGCGGCGTCTTACTCTCCCATGTCTTATGGCATAGTACCATTAGCGCTATAGGGTTTCACGTTCGAATTCGGTATGGGATCGAGTGTTTCACCTACGCTATAACCACCAAGCTTGATATTCAAGCTCTTAACGTAGAAAATATAATTAAATAATTTATTTTCTTATTTCAAAATACAACTTAAGATAAATACCTTAAAATTGAATATAATGCAATTTTACAGTTATTGAAGATAAAATTTATAGATTTATTTATTTTTTGTTACTTACAAGTGCATGTCTTGCTAACCCCATAAGGGGTAGAATTAATACTGTATGCAGATTGCTCAGCTTATTTATAGAATAAATCAATCGGGTTATTAGTACCAGTTAGCTTCATGCGTTACCGCACTTCCACACCTGGCCTATCAACGTGATGGTCTATCACGACCCTAATTGGGAAATCTAGTTTTGAGGTGGGTTTCCCGCTTAGATGCATTCAGCGGTTATCCCGTCCATACTTAGCTACCCAGCCGTGCCGCTGGCGCGACAACTGGTCCACCAGAGGTATGTCCACCTCGGTCCTCTCGTACTAAAGGC
>JANRMF010000039.1:0-3448 GCA_033761815.1 Rickettsiaceae bacterium | reverse complement strand
CATTTATGGGAAAAATATCGCGAGCATGCATCAGATCTCACAGTACGTATTTTTGAAAAAAGTGCCCATACCCCTCAACTCGAAGAGTCTGATAATTTTGATGAGGAGTTGATGAGGTGGCTAGATAATAAAATTAATGGTAATTTATGAAAACACTCTATTTTGATTTTTACGATGAATCGCGCCAAAGGCAAGTTCCTGTTAGTCTTTATCTTCCTGAAAAAGCAGACGGCCTACTGCAAACAATAGTTTTTGGTCCAGGCTATCAAGGGCTGGAAGGTTTAACAGAAGAAGAGTTGCTCAAGAGCTATAAATGCAAGCAATACACTTATTTGGCAGAATATTTTACCGCCAAAGGATATGCTTTTGTGAGCATACAGCATGACGTTTTTGGTGATGTTGATGGTCTTGAAAAGGTTGATCCAAATGCGATTCAAGATGAAGCTCGTCGTCATTTATACATTCGCGGAGAAGCCAATATTTTGTTTGCATTAGCACAATTAGAGCAACAAAATTTACCTCTTCGCTTGGATAATTTGATACTCAGCGGTCATTCAAATGGCGGTGATATTGCCAAATATTTTGCGAATCAACATCCAGATTTAGTCCGCAGTGTGATTTTATTTGATGCAAGAAGAGCAAGGCTAAGGCCTGCATCGCCTCTCCACGTACTAATGTTTGAAGCAGATGACACTACAACCGATGTGGGCGTTATCGCTGAACCAGTCCAAGAAAATAATGCTATGCGCACGAATCTTGATTTAACTGTTATCAAACCAAGCGGTGCTCTTCACGCAAGTTATATAGATGGCGAAGTCACTGAGCCGCTTAAGAAGAAAATTTTCTCGGCACTCGACTGGTTTTTAGGGAGTGTAACATGATCATGGAACCGGATGTACTCGAGGCTGTTACTAAAGCTTTGGAAGATTATTTTGGCGTAGAAGTTACAATCAACGATGTCCAAATTTTAAGCGAAGCTGATAGACGGAATCGGATTGCACGTCTGTTTTTATCCTCAGGCAATAATGAAATGCAATCCGTTATCTTCAAACATTCACTCTCTGATAAAACTCAGGAGACTAACGATGAAGATATTCTAGCACGGTTCGCCAGAGATTTTGCCGGGCTCAAATTCTTAGGTCGATCTGACATTAATCACAGCATTCCTAAATTTTTAGGCGCAAGCCAAAGTTTTAGATTCATACTTCTCGAAGATCTAGGTGACACGCATATCAGCCTTGTTGATAGCTTGACTAAATCTGATCCTGATAAAGCAATAGCCTCTCTTAAGCGCTTTACCAAATCTCTTGCACATTTTCATATGGCAAGCTATGGCCGCCTACCGGAATATGATGAATTATTGGTATCCACTCATCCGAAGAGAGAAACGCTAGAAGAGCGCATCAAATGGAATGAAGAAGATTTGATCCCTAAATTAGAGCTTGTTTGTAATCGCTTTGATATTCCGTTTACAAATGAAATAAAACAAGAAGCTATAGATGTTATTAAAATCAGCTTAAGTCCAGGAGATTTCTATGTGCTAACCCATGGCGATATTTGTCCTGACAACGTATTTGACCATGAAGATAAAGACGAACTTCAGCTGATTGATTTTGAGTGGGTTAGGCCTGGAAGTAGTTTACTAGATGCAACTTATTTTAGGATGAATTTCCCCACCTGCTGGTGCGCCAAAGCTTTGCCTGAATCAATTGTTGACGAACTAGAATCTCTTTACCGAGAAACAATTGCAAGCAAAATTAGGGCAAGCCTTGATGACAGCAAATACAATGAAAGCTATGTTGCAGCTTGTGGTTTTTGGCTACTCAGCTCCATGCCGTTTGCGCTACGCGTCATGGATAAAGATGAGTGCTGGTCATCTGGCCCTGTACCTGATGATTCATTATGGAAGCAAGAAGAAAACTTGGCTAGGCCACGGTTTATCTCAAGATTGCAAGCATTTATAAAGGTGTCAAAAGAACATAATATGCTTCCGCATTTACGTCAGTCAGCTGAGCAAATGCTAGCGCATGCTTATGAAAAATGGAATGACGCCAGACCACTTGATTTATATCCAGCGTTTCAAAATTCAAACTCCAAGCTGGATGTGTTGTGCCCAACTAAACCTTGATGATCTGGATCATAAGGCGTTAAGGCAAACGGGCCATAGCCCTCTGCTTCTGCATCTGGGTGGTCTTCGTTATAGCTAGCCGCAAACTTCAGCGACTCATTGTCTTCTATAAGCTTTTTGCTCCAAGACCAGGTTAGCTTTTCTTGATGCATGTTAAGTGAGACCAATTCTTCAGGCTCTGATATCCAAGAAATCAAGCTTTCCATCAGATTATTGCTATCAGCCTTATTATTACTTAAAACCCAAACATCAAGTGATAAATAGGTAACAGAGGGAGAAGATATGAGAGAAAAAGAGGCTTAGGGAGTTTTTTTTGTTGCAAAAGCCTTACTACGTGGTAAGAGTGAGTCACGTAGTAAGGAGGAAGATATGGGGCATCCAAGTTGGGTATTAGACCTCTTGCATAACCAAAGGAAAAAGTATTAACTAAGCTCTATAAAGGAGGTTAGTATGAAATACGACAAAATAAAAAAATACAAAGAAGAAGAGTTTCGAAGATTAAGCGGAGTCAAGCGTTCTACATTTAAAAAGATGATAGAAATACTTGAAGAGGCTGAGAAGAAGAAAAAAGCAAGAGGTGGGAAGCCAAATTCGCTACCAATGGAAGAAAGGCTATTAATGGCTTTGGAATACTTAAGAGAGTATCGAACATACTTCCATGTATCTTGTTCATACGGAATATCAGAAAGTAGTTGTTATAGAAATATCAAGTGGATAGAAAATACACTTATAAAGCATCCAGATTTTGCTTTGCCAGGTCACAGAGCTTTACTTAAAAGTGGTATGGAATACGAGGTTGTACTCATAGATGCCACAGAAACGCCAATAGAGCACCCAAAAAAAGAGTAAAAAATAAAAAGCGTATCAAGAATCGTAATAACAAACAAAGGCAATTTTATTCAGGAAAAAAGAGAAGGCATACACTAAAAACCCAAATTGTGGTTGATAAAAAAACTAAACAAGTAATATGCACGGCATTTTCAAATGGTAAACGCCATGATTTCAGGCTGTTTAAGGAATCAAAAACAAAGATAAATCCTGGCACAAAAGTTATTACTGATACAGGTTATCAAGGTATACAGAAGCTGCACAGCAAATCTGAATTACCAAAAAAGAAAACTAAGAAAAACCCATTAACAAAGGAGGAAAAGAAGAAAAACCAAGAGCTTGCAAGCGAATGGGTGGCAAATGAAAATGTTATCGGTATGCTCAAACGATTTAAAATCATATCTGACAAATACAGAAATAGACGTAAAAGATTTGGGCTTAGGTTTAACTTGATAGCGGCTATTTATAATTCGGAATTGAATATATAAGGTT
>JANRMF010000038.1:0-3176 GCA_033761815.1 Rickettsiaceae bacterium | reverse complement strand
AAATAAGTGGGAAAAGGAGTTGATACCACTTTGGCTAGCTCGTAGCGCAAACGCCGACGACTGGAAAGTTAGAGCTGGATTAGAAATTTTGAGCTAATGGAAGAGCCTCATCATTACAGTCCATAGCGTCGGCATCTTGGTATTGTTCCAATATAGTTATGTTATTCTTTTCCTTTATATATTTTGAATACTCGCTAATATTATAGTCTAGTAAATCCGAAATTGGAGCTCCCTTTGGTGTATTAACTCTGACCCATTTTGTTTCTGTACATAAACGTCTGCGTTTTATAGATTTAAAATATGGAGTATGATTAACAAGCGTAGCCTCTTGGAAATATGAACTAAGTGCATAAATAACATCCCTTGCACCTATTGCAAACAAACTTAACGGTCGATCAACATCAATAGTTAGCTTTTTAAGCTTCTCAACAGCAAGTGTAGCAAATTCTTGATTGTTCCAACCAGTCCCAAATTCAACAGATATATATCTTATTTCCTCAAATCTTCGAATTACATCTGTCCAGTAGCTCCAATCTTTTGGATAGAGTACCGATGCTTGTATGTGAGGAATAATAGGTAATCCAGCTTTACTAAAAACATTCATAATTCGCTCAGCTCGTTTTCTACTGTATATGGCATGTGTTCTGGGCGCATTTAAGAAAAACGAATAATTTGGTACTACTATACCCCAAACATCGATGGCATTAAGACTGTTTAAAATATTTGCTTGATCATGGTACTTCCAAAATCGCTCTAAGTATCTATCTTTATTATTAGAAACAATCAATATTTTTGCTTCATCCTTAATTTTTGATTTTTCTCTAATCTCAAACCGATTCTTAAACTTTGGAACGTATTGGTGATTTCCATCATATACAAAAAGATCATATAATGAAATAGCCACAAAGTTTGTATCCATACGTCTATCTAAAGCATATCCATTAGTGCTTATTTTAGGGATATACACAGGAAGATCCATTTTTTTAGGAACAGATAGTTTTTCTAATAATTCTAATTTATTAGATGCTACTTCATGCTGTCTACGTACAAACTCGCGAAGTTTCGCAGAACAAACAAATTGGCAATTTTTATCACATCTATTAATACAATATTCATGACAACCCCAAAGCTCATTTTGGACTGGCCCACCGCATTCTTCGAGAAAGCAACAGTTAGTACATGCATTACTCATTGTTATATATATTTATAATTTCAACATTAAAAACGAAATCATCCTGATCATAACTTAAAATTTTAACGGGCAAGACATTAGAAGTATTAGGATTTTCTTTAAATATTTGTTTTATTTCTGTAGCTGCATCATCTATTAAAAACCCAATTGCTTGAGAAGGTGCAGGTCCTATAATAACTTCAATACCTCTATTTGTCTGAATTAAGAACCCTTCATTATTAAAACTTGGCTTTATGTCACAATTTTCATTCTTATATGCACAAAACTGACGATATAATAAGTGAGGAATATTTGAGAATATATTCTCATTAATTAATTCTTCTTGAAAACTCCTCCGCTCACAAGTTTTGAATCGATTATTTTTAGCCATCATGAAATCTAGTCCCATATCAAACTACCTCCTTTGCTATTGATTTGTAAATCCAAGTTCGTCCAAATTTTTTTCTACTAACTAGGCGTAAATTGTATAATTCATTTAGTCTGTTATTCCAACCAGTTACGCCAATTTTACTGTCAAAATTTTTATATAACTCTGGAGCACTAGAGCTATCTAAGCTGTTTAATAGTTCCAGTGTATCCATAAGCATAGTTTCTATGTTCCCCAAAATAGTAATTTTATTATCAAGTTGAGATATTGCTAGTTTTCTTGATGTAAGTAATTCAAGAAATTCATCTTCTACTTCATTATTTAAGTTACAAACAATTGGAAAGACTACGTTATTATCCAGCAAACCTATATCTCGATAACATGGCAAAACGCTGGCCTTAAGAAAACTTGCATTGACAGCCTCAACTTCTGAAAAATCGTAGAGTACGAGATTGGGGGTTCCAACGTTGACACTTACGTTTCTAAGAACTTCTCGCCAGAGACGATCACCAGGTGTTGCTCCCCAAAGTTGAGAAGTGTTTGAAAAAAATTTCGAGATAACAATCCGAATCATTTCACTATCCTCACTCATCTCAGTGAGATTGTCAACGATTATTTTTTAAAAATGCATTTAATGAAAACATGAGAGCCAATCTCGGATGTACTTGTGATAACGGTTAAGCTCTTCTGCCCGATGCCTTTGAAAACCACGCGTCCACACCCCGACACAATATGAACTTCACCATGTAAGTCTGCTATTGATTGGAATAGCTGCCTAAAGCCTGTTCCCATGTTGTCTTCACGGCGCGAACAGTTATCTTTTGCGGCCGCAACGATTGCCTCCATATCAGTTTTTAGTAATTTGTTTTTGGAATTTTCTCTAAGACTCGCCAGAATTCCACGACCTGCATCAGAGATCACAATGCTTAAGTAGTTATCCACAACGGCAAAAGCTGCAATACCCTTAAAAACCAAAGTGCCATGAGGTTCGCTGTGCTGAATAATGTTATCTGCCAACTCACTCATAGCATGAGAAAGGGCATGACTTAGATTATGTTTGCACCCAGCATTCTTTAGCGCACTAACCATCTTTCCCCGAAAATCAATCCATCGCTGACTCAGAAAGTCGTCTTCACACTGCAACGGAAAAATCCCAATTATACTGCTATCCACAAGGTCAAAGTAATGTCTGCCGTTTAAATTCCTAACTTGTTTTAGCAGCGGAAACTTAACCGAAAGTTTAGTAATAATTTCTTTATACCATATACTACTGATGCACTGTTTTTGTTCCCTAATCGATAATCTTACTATTGATTCTAACGGCATCTCACATATCCCATCAATCACAGCTTCATTGTATCTCTTGATACTCTCATAAATGAGTATTTTGTCGAGATATTGCCAATCTAGAAGCATTAGAATTGCATCTTCAGCATCCTATTTATTTTGTCAATAAATCTTACATCAAACAAATTTCGCAACTAATTGTGCTTATTAAGAATATTGATTAATCACAATTACATGGACTCAACCTACCCTACGCGAGGGCGCCGTTTTCTTCCCAGATGCCGATTTTGCGGTATTTGTTGTAGCGGTTTTGGAGGAGGGAGTCGAGGG
>JANRMF010000037.1:0-4128 GCA_033761815.1 Rickettsiaceae bacterium | reverse complement strand
ATAGAGACGGTAAACGATCAGCTTAAAAATCTATGCCAGATAGAACATACAAGGCATAGAAAGCCTGCAAACGCATTCGCAAATCTTGTAGCAGGTCTCATTGCGTATTCCTTCTGCCCAAGGAAGCCATCGATTAGAATGAGCAATAAATTACAGCAGGAATATATGACTCTTACGTCAAACTGAGGTTATTATAACAAACAGCGAGCTCATACTTCTCTGCATGGCAAAACTCCATGGGAAAAATATCAATCTTTAGAAAATACTATACCCGCTAAAAAAGAAATTCAAGATCAATATGATACTTCAAAAGAACTTTTTGCTATACAAAATTACAAATATGATCAGGAGTTTAAGGCAATTAACAAACAGAGAAATATAATCGTTTCACCTGGAGTATCAAACATAAAAGTTAGTACTTGATCTTATATTTTTGTTGTAATAAGGTATATAAATCACACAATTTTAATTATTTGTATAGTCTTTTTCGTCTTCTTCTAAGGATTCAAAGTCTTCGTCCTCTAGCACCAGATCCATGCTTTCATCTGACTCACCAGCTTCATCAGTCTCTTCGGATTCATCCATATCGCCACTCGCCTCTTGTTGAGCGAATCCTATTGCATATACACATAAATCTTCTAATAAGACATTATTTTTATCAGCTATATCTTTAAGCCTTGAAATTGCATCCATAAATTCATTCGGAACATTGCCTCCTCTACTTTGACCAAGCCAAGATGCTTGGCTTTGGATTGGATGTTTTGAAGATTCTGGATTGCCTATATAAAGAGAAAAAGGAGAGGGTTGCCCTCCGAAGTCACAATTTACCACAAATTTCTTCATTTTTTTGCAATTGATTTCATTCTTAATATAATTCTATATATTTATCACTCTAATGCAAAGGAATTGTATTCGCGTTAAGATCTAAAATATAACTTTATGCTAAAAAACCTCAATCATTGACTGTATAACTAAGGCAATTATCTGATTTACAACCAACAACAAGACCGTAAACATTATTAAAATTTGTACTGGGGTAATGACAAAAAATACCTGAAATGTTGGCATTAATCTAGATAGTACGCCACTTGCAACTAGCATAGAAGTACCCACTACTATAAAAGGAGAGCCAATTTTAAATGCTAGTAAAAAACTTTTAGAAACACTAATGGCAATATGATTAGAGAAATCTGAAATATCTATTATCTCGCCTGGACGAAATTTGTCATAACTTTCTAAAAATCCTTTTATAAATAATATATGAGTATCTGATGCAAAAATCATTACAAGAGCTATAGTCACAACAAAACTACCAAATAGAGCTATTTGTTCTTTTTGGGCCGGGTCGTATATGGTAGCTGCGCTCAAGCCAGACTGCAATGATACAATATTACCCAAAATAGGAATGGACGAAAATATTATTCGCACCGATAGGCTTATCATTAAACCTACTAATATCTCGGAGATAATATAGTAACATATTAAAGAGGATGATGTAGTATATTTAGGTAGATACTCGCCAAGAAAAGGTATAGCCGACAAACTCATCATCACGGAAGCCATTGCTCGAATTTTCAATGAAATTCTCTCATCTGATAATGCGGGCATTAATGTAAAAAGAGCCGAAATTCTTGCTAAAATAATAAAGAAGCTAAAAATTAATTCCGAAATCATGTTTTATCTATATTTCCAAACTTTGAACCTAGTATAATATATTACTGCACCAGATTATTCTAGCCTAATCGAGCTATATTAGATGTTAGCTATTATTTAAATTAGGATTAATCTTGAAATTAGCTTCGGTTTTTGCGCGTAATTCATCTAAAGACACTCCAGGCGCTAATTTGTTTAAAATCATTTTATTATCTTCAAAGTCAAAAATCGCAAGATCAGTTATCACTCTCTTTACTACATGTATACCAGTTAAAGGTAATGTGCATTTTTTTAACAATTTTGGCCCACCATCTTTGGTGTTATGATCCATTAGTATTACTACCCTTTTAACATTTGCCACTAAATCCATAGCCCCTCCCATTCCCTTTACCATTTTTCCTGGTATCATCCAATTAGCCAAATCACCTTCTTCTGAAACCTGCAGCGCCCCAAGTATACTAAGCCTTACATGACCTCCCCTAATCATAGCAAATGATTCAGCGCTACCAAAATAACTACTACAATCTAATTCCGTAATAGTTTGCTTGCCAGCATTTATTAGGTCTGCATCTACCTGATCTTTGCGCGGAAAAGGCCCCATTCCTAGCATTCCATTTTCGCTATGAAATATCACATTCATTCCTTCTGGTATATAATTTGCAACTTCAGTAGGTATGCCTATGCCAAGATTGACATACATACCGTCTTTTAATTCTAGTTCTGCAGCGATTCTGCATATTTCTTCTTTAGTCCACATGTAACGTCAATTTTTCTATTGGTTTAACATAATTTGTTCCATGTATAATTCTATCTATATATATACCTGGAGTATGAATTGCATCTGGCTCTAATTCCCCTAATTCTAACACCTCTTCTACTTCGCAAATAGTTACAGCCGCTGCCGTTGCCATAATGGAATTAAAATTTCTTGCAGTTTTTCTATATATGGTGTTTCCAGCTTTGTCTGCTTTGTATCCCTTGATGATTGCAAGATCTGCATGTAGAGCTTTTTCCATAATATATTTTTGCCCGTCAAATTCCCTTATCTCTTTACCCTCTGCGACGATTGTGCCTACGCCAGTTTTAGTGTAAAAAGCCGGTATACCAGCTCCGCCTGCTCTGATACGCTCAGCAAGACTTCCTTGCGGAGTAAGTTCTAATTCCAATTCTTTGTCTAAATACTGTTTTTCAAAAGTTTTATTTTCTCCTACATAAGAGGATATCATTTTTTTTATTTGTTTAGTTTGGAGTAATTTACCGAGGCCAAAGTCATCTATCCCGCAATTATTACTTATAAATGTAAGATTTTTTGCTTTAGACTCCAGTATAGCCTCTATGAGTTTTTCTGGAATTCCGCATAATCCAAACCCACCAGACATAATTACCATATCATCTTTAATAATGTCCTTGATTGCTGCTTCTGCAGAAGGGTATAATTTTTTAAACATTAATTGGTATTGCTTGTTATCATAATTGATATTCTATTTCATTCCTGGAGATAGTCAAATACTAGCATCCATAGTAACAGATTATATAATGGTAATGTGGTTATTATGAGAGCAAGTAATAATAGATACAGCAAAAACAACAAGAACTTGATATTCTAAAAGTGAGGGCGCTTAAAGTTATTTGATTGCTAGGCCTAACCCAGTAGAATATATTGCGGCTGCTTCCTTTCGGACCTGACCGAATCCATACATCTTTCTGCCTAAGCCTAACGTCTTTAAAATAGCGGGTAATTCTCAGTAATACAAGATTAAATTCGCCTGTGGATAAAATTTATTGCTTAATTACTATATAGTTCTGTCATTCAAAATACTAGTACTGCAGAGCAAATGCAGTTCTTTTGTACAAGACATAATATTCCCCCGTTGATTTTGAGATAATAATACCAATCTTCATTTCTAAATGATCCAAATGAAGTTATTGACGGATGGTATAAGGAGGGGAAAAATGATATATGGCGGAGATCAGTTTACCCCAGCCTAACCAACTCCAAACTGGGGTGGTATAGTCATGTTTTCACTCTCTGATTTGATTATAGATGCGTACCGGGAGAGTGTCAAATGAACCATTTTGGAATCTCTGAAAAAGGGGCATCCTCGAGTGCCTATCTTTTCTTTACCATCTTGACTAAGAAAAGATAATCTGATATAGTTTCTTAAGTAGGAAGGTTTAAGAAAAGATAGGTTATGAACAAAAGAATAGGAATATATATTACACAAAAGATCTCTGGTGAGTCATATAAAGCATATGTTCCTGCAAAACTACCGCCTGAACCACCAATAGAACTCACAGTGCTTTATCCTTACCTTGAAAAAGCAACGCATGCGCTAGCTGAATTAAATAGTATTCATAAGACTATTCCCAATACAGCGCTCTTTATCTACATGTATGTACGTAAAGAAGCTTTGCTTTCAAGCCAGATTGAAGGAACGCAGAGTTCTTTCTCAGATCTAATGCTATTTGAACATA
>JANRMF010000036.1:0-15386 GCA_033761815.1 Rickettsiaceae bacterium | reverse complement strand
CTAGTCCAGATGCGCTAAAATCCCTGACAGGATCCTTGCTTGAGGATAAAGCGGTAGTACATATGCTGCAAAATGGCGTTAAATTAGTTACAAAAAAATATCCAATTCCAGAATTTATGGAACTAGTGAGCGATATTGAATAATTCTCGCGTCTAAAAATATAACAGAAAACCCCTCTGTTATATTTTTATGATGTCACTTCTAAGATCAAACCTTCGCGCTTGAATTTTCACTCCCGGGCGCATCGGCTCCTCATATATATAATACTATTTCCAAGATTAAACTTAAACAAATGAATTTTAGGGCGAGCGCATCGCATGCGTGTATAAAACCTTTAGAATGAGCGAGATCCGCAAAATTCGTTTGGATTATTTAAATTGGAATTGGTATAAATACATTAGAATAAGCGGTTACCTGCGCGACAATTCATAATACTCATTTAAAAATTGGAAATAGTATGATTAACCCTAGGTCTCGATTGATCTCCCTTAATTCTTTGGGTTTAATTTTGGAAAATTTTAGTCTTATCAAATCCTCTTAAAAAAACCATATCAAGAGCAGCTTTAGCATAGCCCTTTTTCGCTTCAATTTCCGCCTGGGTTAAAGTATCAAGAGCATCAGAGAGGGAGGAGAGCGAAGAGCGCGCTACAATATCCTTAAAGTGGCTTACATATTTAAAGAAGATAGGAGGTCTGAGCATTTTCATGCCTTCATCTATAGATTTTCCGTCTTTCTCATATAGCTTTATTCTAATTAGGTTCATGCAATATCTTGCAAGGGCCCTAATGATCCATATCTCGTTAATGTCATTCTCGAATAATAAATCTAGTTCCTTTAGGTATAGTCTTGGATTTTTTGCAAAATATCCTATACAAGCCATATCAGGATTATAATCCAGCGATTTAGAGACAGATTTTTGGCAATCTTCAAGTGTAATTTTTGGCTCATTTTGAGTATATAAAAGAATTTTGTCTATTTCGCTCAAAATCATAAGCCTATCTCCGCTGATGGAGGATGAGAGAAATTTTAGAGCATCATTGCTAATTTGTCTCTTAGCGCTCATACATTTTTGTGATATAATTAGAGAGATGGCCCTTGAATCGTCCGGGTAGCACCCTATTGCACCAAGCCCCTTCTCCTCCTCATAAAATTTTCTCACGTTACTAGATGAACCAAGCTCGCTCCCAATAATAATAGGGAAATGGTGGCTTCCATTAGTAAAATCAGCCTTCAATTTGCTACTAAGCTTGATGCTAGAATCTATTTTTATCAGCAACCTCTCCCCAAACATATTGATGCTACTCAGCATCGAAGAAATCTCTCCCTCGTTCTCAGCTTCCGAGATCCTCGCCTTAATAGACGAAGCAATTTTTGAAACAAAGCAAGAAATCATTCCAGAATCAGGTCCATATAGTAATAAAGACTTAATCTCGCCAGAGATAATTTTTTGCAAAACTTGGTCTATGTTGTTTGGGTAGTATTTCATCAAACCCCTTTTATAACTCATTCTAATTGGTAATTTTGTCGTCAAAGCTTGCCTTCGGTCCGCGCATATATTTAATATGCTTACGGTCCTTGCCTTCGCTTTTCCTAAAGTTTACTCAATTATAATGAGTTATACGAAAGAGGTCTATTATTATTCCATAGAAGAGAGAATGCCGCGCAAAGTCTTGACTTCATTTTTAGACAATTTCTCAATCCTTGCGAATATATTTCGTATGTTGAGTTTCATTTGCTCCTCTTTTTCTCGTATCTTAAAAAAATTTTTTGTTTCAAGAATGCTAAATAAATGCTCGCAAAAAAACCCCATCTCTTCTTTTGTTGCAAGGTTTTGTGTATTTGCCAAATCTGGCCTCTGGCACTTATTAAATAGTTCATAGCAAATCACCAAAACGCTTTGAGCAATATTGAGTGATGCAAATTCAGGGTCAGTATCAATCGTGATTATTTTGGTAGCGTAAGATACTTCCTCATTGCTTAGTCCCCAATTTTCCCTTCCAAATAAAATGCCAGTTTTAAGGGATTTATCAAATGAAGATCCAAGATCTTTTGTAAGTACGTAGTCCTTATTTATAGCTCTTTTTTTGCTAGTAGTTGCATATATAAACTCCAAATCCGCAAGTGCATCGCTGATGTTTTCATATATTTTCGCAGATTCTATTATGTCGCTAGCGCCAGCTGAGGCTGAGATTGCCTTTGAGTTTGGCCACCCATCCCTAGGTTCGATAATTCTGAGCTCGCTGATGCCAAAATTTTTCATGGCTCTTGCACATGCGCCAATATTTTCACCGAGCTGAGGCCTGGACAAAATAATAACTATATTATTATTCGCCAAAAAATAACTCCCCGGTATTTACTGAGTGAATTTGTCCGCTAGAGACATGTAATCTTATCTGCCCCTTAAAATCTATATCCATAAACCTACCCGATATTCTTGAAGAACCTGTATTTACACTGATAATTTTGCCAAGTCCTTTTGCTTTTTTTAGCCATTTAGACCTTATAGACAAAAACTCATTAGTTTGCCAATTTTTATATAATACAGAAAAATGAGACATAAATCTATTCATGATTTCATTTCTATCAATTTTCAAAAGACCCTCTTCATGTAGGTTTGTAATTTTCCTATCTTCAATCACTGGGGACTGGGTGATATTCACCCCTATTCCTATAACCAAATATTCGTTGTTCTTCCCTGCGGTTTCTAGCAATATCCCCGCTACTTTCTTATCATTAATAAGAACATCATTTGGCCATTTAAGCTCAAGCATATTATTGATAGAGTATTTTTTGAATAAATTAGAGAGAAGATTTTCAAGGGCAAGAGAAGAAACAAAAGATAATTGCGACATAGAGTCTAGATCCTTTGACGAGGGCACAATTAAGGACATAAACAAATTACCATCCAGAGACTCCCAGTTATTACCAGACCTTCCTCTGCCTTTATTTTGTTTTTTTGCGCATATGACAAGGTAATCTGGAGATTGCCCGCTTAGCGCTATTCTTTTTGCTTCGTCGTTTGTGCTATCTATTTCATCGAGTAAGAGTAGGTGAAATGTTTCAAGCCATTTGAGGTTATTTGCCACGATATATGAAAACTTTTTATATTATTTGCTATTCGGATCAAGATTAAATTTTTAATACTTGTGCTTATCATATTTGATAGAGCAGGGTATTTTCCATTATTTTTTTCTAAATCTAGATATTTATGTAGTATTTTCTTGACATTAATACATTTATGGTACATAAAGTATTTCTCTCCTGAAAACTTTTCCTGAGAAACTTTTGGTCGATCTGCGATCTATTAGAACTTACGAAAAAACTAGTTTAGGGAGCCCGTAGCTCAGCTGGTAGAGCACTTGACTTTTAATCAGGTTGTCCCGGGTTCGAATCCCGGCGGGCTCACCAAATCACATATCAAGCATGTTCTGCAAACTTCCTAAAATAAAAATCATGGCTGTATAAATGGACATCAAGATTGGCACTCAATCCTGAAGAATCATATCTTGACTTTTAAGTTTAAACTTGCTATTTTACTGGCGAGGAATAATTTATTTAGTATGTTTATGAATAATAATTTACCGGTAATGCCAAAGGCAACTGCTGTGTGGCTAGTGGAAAATACATCTTTGACTTTTGATCAGATCGCTGAGTTTTGTGGAATGCATTCTCTTGAGATTAAAGGCATTGCGGATGGGGAGGTTGCCACTGGGATCATGGGGATTAGCCCTATATCAACCGGTCAATTAACTCAGCAGGAAATTGATAGATGCATGCAAGATTCCTCTGCGTCTCTGAAATTAGCATCAACAGGAGCATCGCATCACATAGTAAAAAAATCAAAATCTAGATATACCCCAATAGCAAGAAGGCAAGATAAGCCTGATGCGATTTTTTGGCTTCTAAAAACTTGCCCAAATATTCAGGATTCTTACATAGTAAAACTAATTGGGACAACCAAGAATACAATTCAAGCAATCAGGGAAAGAGAGCACTGGAATATCAAAAATATAAGACCAAGAGACCCTGTATTTTTAGGACTATGCACTCAAATGGCGCTAGATAAAATCTTATCGAAATATGCTGAAGAAGAAAAAAACGAGGCTGAGGCAAAATGACAAAATACATTCAATTGATTCTTGCAATCCTTTTTATCTCCTCATGCACAAGCAAAACTGAAAAACTACTCGGGCTTGACCCTGCGGCTCCAAATGAGAAGCTTGTGGAGACGAATAATCCACTTGAAATGCCTCCTCATTTTTCTTTTGAAGAAGTATCAAGAAAGTAACTCCGGAATTATCTTAGGTTCTGATTCATTTCTATGTAATAGAGGAATTTATAGGCATTTTCGCCCGCAGAAACGCAAGGTGTATGGGGTATACATGCAATTGTAGGTGCGAAAATAACGACTAAATTACCTAATTAGATAGGAATTAATCAGAACCTAGCAAAACATTTGAACCAAACTTTGCCAGAAGGCGTGAAGAATAAAAGACTTCAAGGTTTTCGAGATGGATTAGCCCAAGAGATGGATACTATGGGAACTTATCGAGATCCAATTAATCAAATAGCTGGGACGTATGCTCCGGAGCCAGAGAATAGTACGATGCCAGAAGGGTGAAGGATTTTTACGATCAATTAAAAAAAGACATTACTTATGATCTTGAAAACACCAAATATGCAGAAAGATTGAAAGAGTACGATCAGGTTAACAGTACAACACTATTCAATAGTTTTCTAACAGTTTGCTAAAAGATATTGATAAAACTCACAAAGATTATTACGAAACGCATATGTTTGCTGAGGGCAAAACTGCTACAGAATCAGCTCTTACGCTTGGAGGTCACATCAGGAGAGTTTTTGCATCACTTGGGGCTGTGCCAGGACTGGTGGTAGGAGGGGTGATGGGTGGTTGGTCCTAAGAGAGATTCATGCACTGGTGTGGATTTGATTGACTTAAGTTCCAACGCGATAGGTAACAACAAAGAAAAATATAATGCTATGGGAAGGACCATACGAAAAGGATCCGATGGTGTTAAAATGTCTACAACTGCAGCGCAGGCAAATGGAAATATTGATCGTGCCTCAAAAAATTCAGGAGGTGTCCAAGTTCAAACACAGGGCGGGAGGATAACGAGATAAATTTGCCTTTATACTAGGCACTTATTTATCAAGATTTTAACTATATCCTACTTGAGAGAATATGCTAGTTATATGAGAAAATCATGTTTCAAAACAGATTTGATTATACGCTGTAATAAATTCCCTTCCTATTTTCACAAATTTTGAGTATAGTGTTTTCTTAAACTTAAAGAAAAAATATACAGATAAATGTCAGAACTCAGGAATATCGCAATCATAGCTCACGTTGACCATGGAAAAACAACCTTAGTAGATGCTATGTTAAAGCAAAGTGGAACTTTTAGGGATAATCAAGCCGTAGCAGACCGCGCAATGGACTCAAATGCTCTAGAGAGAGAAAGAGGAATCACAATCCTTGCAAAATGCACATCAGTCATATGGAAAGATACAAGAATAAATATAGTAGATACACCAGGCCACGCTGATTTTGGTGGTGAGGTTGAGCGTATCTTGAGTATGGTAGATGGTGTGGTTTTGCTTGTGGATGCTGCAGAGGGGGTGATGCCTCAGACAAAGTTCGTACTTTCTAAGGCGCTGAAACTAGGCCTCAGGCCGATTGTTGTAATTAATAAAATTGATAGGCAAGATGCTAGGGTTTCTGAAGTGGTAGATGAGGCATTTGAGCTATTTATGGCCCTTGATGCAAATGATCAGCAGCTTGACTTTCCGATTATTTACGCATCTGGAAGGTCGGGCTGGGCAGCAAAATCACTAGAAGATCCAAGAGAAGATCTTGCTCCATTATTTGACTTGATCCTATCCCATGTTCATAAGCCAGAAGGTGATTTGGATGCTCCATTTTCTATGTTAATAACTACAAAAGAATATAATACTTATCTAGGCAGGATATTAACCGGGAGAGTTTCTAGCGGAACAGCAAAAATTAATCAGCCAATTAAGGTTCTCTCAAGAGATGGTAAAGTTTTAGAAAATGGTCGTATTACCAAATTGCTTACCTTTAGAGGGCTAGAAAGAGTACCAGTAGATGAGGCATCTGCCGGTGACATTATTGCAATAGCAGGCATTCAGAATGCAACGGTCGCAGATACTATCTGCTCTCCGGAAGTGCAAGATCCGCTACCATCTCTACCGATTGATCCGCCAACATTATCCATGACATTCTCTATCAATGACTCTCCTCTTGCAGGAACCGAAGGGACAAAGCTCACCTCTCCTCTATTAAGAGAGAGACTCAATAAAGAGGCAGAAGGGAATGTTGCGATCAAAATTTCGGAATCAAAAGATAATGATGCTTTTGAGGTCGCAGGAAGGGGTGAGTTGCAACTGGGAGTTCTTATTGAAACAATGAGAAGAGAAGGATTTGAATTATCCATAAGCAGGCCAAGAGTATTGTTTCAAAACGATTCAAATGGCAAAAGATTAGAGCCTATTGAAGAGGTGATGATTGACGTTGATGATGAATTTGTTGGCGTGGTTGTTGAAGCTATGAGCACAAGAAAGGCGGAAATGAGCGATATGCGCCCATCTGGCGGCGGCAAAACACGTATAATATTTTACGCGCCTTCAAGAGGATTGATCGGATATCACGGTCAATTTTTGAGTGACACACGTGGAACCGGGGTTATGAACAGAGTTTTCAGCAAATATGATGAATATAGAGGCTCAGTTGAGGGTAGAAGAAACGGGGTGCTGATTTCTACCGACCAAGGAACTGCTGTAGCATATGCTTTATGGAATCTGGAAGAGAGAGGCAAAATGTTCATCAAGCCAGGGGAAAAAGTTTACCAGGGGATGATTATTGGCGAGCACAACAGAGATAATGATCTTGAGGTGAATCCGCTAAAGGGCAAGCAATTATCAAACGTTAGAGCATCTGGAAAAGATGAAGCAATCAAGCTAACTCCCCCTGTTATTATGAGCCTTGAGCAAGCAATTGCATATATTGAAGATGACGAGAGGGTTGAGGTAACCCCAAAAACAATAAGACTAAGAAAAGCACATCTTGACCCGAATGAAAGGAAAAGAGCCTTAAAAATGGCATAATTTAACTATAAATTGCAGTAACTAAGAATATGAATACACAAAATCTTATAGATCAAACGATAAAAAATAACGAGATTGTCCTTTTTATGAAAGGTACGAAAGACTTCCCGCAATGCGGATTTTCTAGCGTGGTTTCTTCGATATTACAAAAGCTTGAGCTCGAATTTGTGGATATAAATGTTTTATCTGATCCTGAGCTGCGCGAGGGAATAAAATTATACTCTGACTGGCCAACAATTCCTCAGCTATATTTAAAAGGTGAGTTTATTGGCGGGTGTGATATAGTCAAAGAACTATATCAATCTGGTGATTTACAAAAAATATTAGAAGACAAAAATATAAAATTTTCCAAATGAAAGCCTTAGAGATTAAAAAGCTCACAAAAACTTATCAAGGAGTCGGGATTCAGCCCCCAAAAAAAGCTTTGATAGATTTCTCTCTTGAAGTAGAGCAGGGTTCTATATTCGGATTACTGGGCCCAAATGGGGCTGGAAAATCTACCCTTATCAATATACTTGCTGGCATGGTCAGAAAAACTTCAGGCAGAGCAAAAATTATGGGAATTGATATAGATCAAAACCCAAAACTGGCTAAAAGCCACATCGGCATTGTCCCCCAAGAAATTTACCTAGATACTTTTTTCTCAGTTTATGATTCGCTAGAATTTTACGCTGGATATTTTGGCATAAGGCCTGAAAATCGAAAAACAAACGAGATTTTAGATGCTCTTGGCCTTATAGACAAAGCATCATCAACTCCAAGATCGCTTTCAGGGGGGATGAAGAGAAGATTTTTAGTAGCAAAAGCGATGGTACATTCGCCTCCACTTCTAATTTTAGATGAGCCAACAGCAGGGGTTGATCTTGAGCTTAGGGATCAACTTTGGGACTATGTAACGAAGCTGAATAAAAAAGGCACCACGATAATTATCACGACACATTATCTTGAAGAAGCAGAAAAATTATGCGACAAAATAGGCTTCATAAGCGCTGGTAAGCTCGCATTTTGCGACACAAAAGAAAGGTTACTTTCAAATCTTTCGCAAAAAGAAATGAAAATTACTTTAACAAGTAATCTGAGGGATATACCAGATAATCTGGCTAAATATCAGATTATTAAGCCATCTCCTAATGTTTTATGTATCAAATATAATAAAAATAAAACAGCTATTGGCGAGATAATTAATGATATTGGTGCAAATGGATTGCAGGTCAAAGATATATCCATAAACGAAGGTAGTCTTGAGGATATATTCCGAGATTTCTACCGAAAAAATTCATAGATTTTATTATCTCCCGTCCATAGCAGATTCTCATACCCACGAGTGTCCAAGTTCAAACACATGCGAGACTTTGTGAATATAGGGCTTTATGTATTACCACCCAAGAGCCCAAAATATAACGGAGGTGTAGAGAGGGGCAATAGGATATTTAGAGAAGAATTTTACGCTAGGAATGATATCGTTGCAGAATCAATAGGATCGTTTCGGTACGAACTTCAAAAAGCTGTAAAGAAGTATAATACCAGGTTCCGAAATTAACTGAACAAAAGCAATTTTTTAGGACTCACCTCTCTCGCACCTATTATCTATAGGCTTATGCAGGCTTGCCTTTAAATTGCATTTGTTCAATTTAATTTGGGATCTGGTATAATACATATAGACTACATTTTAGCTTGAAAGGGCAAACCCAATGGAGTATTATGAACAAATTCTAGCGGCGTAATTTGTCTCATATGATATGAACTTGTACAATACCTAAAACATGTTTTGACATTTTGATACCTAGCAATATAACATGAACATATAAGATAAGGCTATCTACATGATACAGATTGATACTTAAAGTGTCATCTAAGATACTGTCCAGCCTTAATCTCCAAGGGTGAGGTTTTATCAATTCCACAGACTCTATGTCTTTTGGTATAATCAATTTACCTCATCCCCTCTAGTTAAAGGAGCTACCATTAAATAGAGCTACTTGTCAAGATACGTGGTGTAATTGATTGAATTGAAGGATCATTATGAGCAAATCATCAAATAGACCAATTATCATAAGAACTTCAAGTCAAAATTTTTATGAGCTATTGCCAAGGGTTTTAGAGGCGCGTGGCGTCCAGCTCGTGGAGGATTCGGATAATAGCAACTCAATACGCCCCGAGGCAACGATTGCTCAGGTGAATGATTTTTTGAGTATGTCAGCAGGCTCTTCATCTATAGGATGCATGCATATGTATTTTTATGGAGGGATTTCACAGTTAGAGGCGGAAAAGCTGAGGGATTTTATCATCCAAAATCGCTCTATTGAGCATTTTCACTTATGTATCGAGTCTCTGTCCGATGATACATCTCTTTATATAATAAGCGCGGGATTTGCTCATAATAAAACTATTAAATTCCTAACCTTGTCTACATCTATATCTGGAGGGGATCATTCTAGCATTATCAACATACTTGCATATAATAAAAATATAGAAAAGTTAGTCTTTACTATGTCAAATCTTGTAGATAGGGATATTGCCAGCCTATCTAATATGCTAAAAATTAATAAGAGTATAAAATATCTATGCATAGATAATAATGCAACCATTCGGGATATAAGCGGAATAGCTGAAATGATTCAAGTTAACAAAACGATCACAGATATTGGTTTTACATCAAGTCTAAACCTTAGGAATGAGAATTTAATTCCATTTGTGAAGTCCCTTTCTGGCCATGAATCGATTAAGCGAGTTAGTTTGCAGAATTATAATATATCAAGCCTAGATCTAATTGAAAATATCGCAAGGCTTCTTAGTCATAATAATAAAATTTCTGCATTTGAGACAAATATCTCATTAAATAGCCCTACTGGAATCATGCTAAATGAATCAATTCGGCAAAATTATGTTATTACCACTTTATTTAAAACAGAAACTGATTCTGCTTCCCGCTCTACTTCTTCTTACTATATAAAAAGAAATATCAAGTTTTTTTGCGGGGCTCAGAAGAAGCTAGCTCTTATAGAGACAAAGCTTGATCTGCGCAAATTTGAGAGCGCAGATATTATAACCACAGATAGTTTGCTGCGCGAGCTTAGCCTCATGGAGATGAGAAGTCTTGAGGCTCACTCATATTCTAGCGAGCAGAAATATCAATTTTTCAATGATTTTCTTGTGATGTCCCAGGAAAATAATAATAGATTTAGGCATTTCAAGAAGATGTTCGGTATTATTTCTTGCAAAGATGCTGGTGGGGATTTTGCTAAATTAAGTGACGGAATTTTGGACTCTATAATAGAGTATATAGGGGATTTTGATAGTATCATCAAAATTTTCATGTCAAGAAGGGCTATGCAGCATGGTCAAAAAAGGACTGAGCATTTGGAAGGAGATCAAGAAGATATGCATGTAGCAAAAAAATACCCTCCCTCAAAAGACCTGGAGCAGATAGAGGAGTGCGATCAATATCATAATGAGCCAATGGATATCTCGGATCAGCATATAAGCCGCGCAGAGATGGCGCTCTCTTCTTTAGGCGCTGAGGCTTTTTCAGAAGAGAGTAATGCAGATTCTCACTTATAAATTAAATAGAGTCTGATACCAATCAATAGCAATCCTACGTTGTTGCTCATCTCTAGCCTGACATTTAGTTGGCTTCGCTCCTCGTGCCTAGTATTATTATAACTGGTGATTGGTATGATATTATTCAGAGCTTGGAATATTCGACATTAAATTAGAAGCGGCATTTACAGCTCCGCCTACTTTAACTCCAGTCCCTACTACATCCGCTACTTTACCAACAACTTTACCTTGTTCTGTTGTTGTGATAGATGAGGTGTTATTTTTGATCGCGCCCTCTATAGCAGCTCCTGCAATACCGGTTCCTACTGCAGCTGCTGCGCCATAGTCAGCAGCGGTTGCAGCATATGCGCTAATATAAAAATTCTGACAGCTGAGAGAAATAAGTAATCCTAAAACTTTATAATTAATTTTCATTTATAGCCTCCTTTAATTTTATGGATGTAGAAACAAGTATAACTCAAATTTAAAGAAAAATATAATATTATATATAAAAAAATAATAAATATATTATATTAATGTAAAATTACAATAATATTCAGTTTAAGAAAAAAGGTGCGGCGGGGGATATTTAAATAAAAAAACCAAGCAGATTGTGAGGCCTGCCCGGTTTTTATTTGCGAATACTAATTTGTGTTTGGGTAAAACTATTAATTATAGATCAACTCTTACACCAGCTGTTAAGCTATGAGTAGAGATTGAATAATTAAGTTTCCCATCATGACCTTTGATTTTTGATAACTTACCATGGTTTTTGTATGTATATGCTACATCAACATTAACACCTTCTGATACATTAAATGAAGAACCAGCTGTTAGAAGGTAAGAGAAGTTATTTTTTGTTTTATATTTGAATTTCTCCTCAGCAGATATAAAAGGAGAGGAAACTTTAGTTTTTACTGATCCACTAACTCTTGAAACACCAACGCCAGCACCTAGGAAAACTTTACCTGCTCCGAAATCATAAACATCTGCTATCCCTTTGATAGATAAGTCAAGAATTCGCACTTTTCTTGTTTGGCTTATTGGCATGTTTTTAGAAACATCAACTCCATCAATAGTAGTTTTAAGATTTGCTTTTTGAGTTGCATTCGTGTGACCAGATAGAACAAGCTCAGTTCTGAACATATCAGTTACATAAGTTCCAACACCAATAGATCCTGTAAATTGAGTCGAAGACTTAAGTTTGCCTGAAAGCTTCACGTCATAATCGAAAAAGTAATCTTGTGTTGAAATTTTTCTTGTTGGTAAAGCTGAGGCCCCTAGGTCACCGCGAACATAAAACCCGCCAACTTCTGCACTTGCTGAATTTGCGATTGCAAGAATTGCAGTTGTAAGTAGTAATTTTTTCATAATTTTCCTTTGATATAATTGCTATAAATAAATTTCAATTTAAGAAAAACACTAACAAAAAGCATCAAATCTTAAATTAAACATAGTCGCTATTATATAGATATTTTCCAAATAGTCAAGCAAAAATAATAAAATAATCATATTAGAATAATATAATATCTTATTTCAACATTAACTATGGCAAAAAACAATCATTTTTCTTGACAGGTAAAGATATTATTAAACTTATGCTCAAAATAGATTCTAAAAAAATTCATTAGCAGCGTTAAAAATTCACCCTCAGGACCACCATTAAATCACCCCGCAGAGAATAATATGAACTTGCACTAGTAAACCATAGTTTACACTTTAATTATTATAAAAAATAAATAAATTCACTAAATTCCTTACTTATTTAGACATTATTTCTTGACTATCAAGGAAAAAATATCCATAATGCGCCTTGTTTTTTCCAACATAAGCATAAAGAGGAACAAATGCAAAAAAACAAATTATCAAAAATAATAGCATTAACAACATGCTTAACAAGTATTACTTTAGGCGCAATTAATGCAAGCGCGTCCGGTTCGAGTAATTTAAGTGAGATGAGCTTGACTCAGCTCCAAGATGCTTTAAACGCAGCTAAACAAGCTCTAAAAAACAATGAAAAATTGAGAGATAAAAAATCGAGACATAAAAATGAATATAACATCGTACACCACAAAATTGTTAATCATGATCTACACAAAAAAATCTGTGATATTAGAAAAGAGATCTCGTCTCGAGTAACAAATTCAAACAATATGCCTCCTAAGAAAGTTGAAAAATCGCTCCAAAACACTAACCAGAAGGATATGCAATTAGTTGTTTATAATCCAAGACAAAATAGCAGCAATAGTACCGAGACTCAAAAAACATACGTTTTACATTCGGATGTTGACGAGGCTCTGAAAAGAGAGGGCAATAAGTTGATGCAATCTTTAAGTAACGAAGCTAATTACACTAACCCGAAAGATATGCAATTAGTTGTTTATAAACCAATTCACAATAACAGCGACAAACATGAATCTAGTCATATTCCGAACACGGAACAAATCTCAAGATTGGAAAATCCAGAAGGTAATATCTATAAAGGCCTTGTCGCAAAAGGAGTAGAATTCTGGAACGCTAAAATAGCTGAACAAAACAAAATATCTGAGCGTCCGGAGAAAGTAAATCATACAAGAAGACCAGAAGAAGGTAAAAAGGTTGCTGAATTAATAAAGAAATTATCACCTGGCGATTATGATTCGTCTAGTAACTATTCTAGTGATGATGGGTTTAGTGATTATGGTTCTGCTCCCACATCTACTGAGAGTAAAAATGCTATAACGCAACTTAATGATGTGGCGCGTGAAGCAAGCGCTAGAACTGCATCAAGATCTAATAGTGAGAAATCACTTTTTAGTACACTATTAGATTCCACAGATTCAGAATCAAACCCTGGCGCAAGCACGCCACGTGATATTGCAACGCTCGCAGCTCAAAACACAAGTAATAAACAAATTGCTTCTGAATCACTAAATTTTGAGGCACCTAACTTGCCTCCAATTGGGAAAGTTCAGGATATCTTTAGCAATTCAGCAGAGCATGCAATTCCTAATTTTGAGTCTAAAGAGATAGAAAAGGGCTTTTCTCTGGAACAACTCCGTGATCCAGCTTACCAAGCAAAACTTAAGTCCGATATGATTAAGGATTTAAAAACAATATCAAGATACTCGGAAGGTAGATTTGAAAATTCTAAAGGAATAGTGGAGTTTTTCGTAAATGACGGCGCTTCTGAAGAGGAGACTAAGCCTCATAGAGAAACTTTAGCTCTTGACGAGGCTAGAGTCGCTGCTAATAAAGAGCTACTTTCAAGATTGGAAAATCCAGAAGGTAATATCTATAAAGGCCTTGTCGCAAAAGGAGTAGAATTCAGGAAGAATAAAATACAAGAAGAAGCTGATAAAATCAGAAATGCTAACCAAGAAGAAGGTGAGTCAGGTTCAGAAACAGACGAGATTCCTCCTCTTAAAGAGCCTGCGGGCCCTGCTCCAAAAGGCAAGTCTTCTGATAGTGATGATGAACACGTTAAAACATGCGGAGTTTGTTATGAAGACCACAAGGACAAGGGAAAGAAAAAGCCAGGAGTCAAAAAAACTGAGACACCTGCTGCTACAGCCCCAGTAGGGACAGCTCCAGTAGAAGCATCTGGCGGTGGAGCTCCGTCCCCATCTCCATCTGATCTTACTATGATCGCACCAAATGGACCAAAATCTTCCCTTCATTCTGCGGCATTTCATCAGGCTCATAGCCTAAAAGTTAACCAGGCAATAGTTAATATAGCTACAGATTCAGTAAAAGATAGGCTAGTTGCATCTACCCCTACTGCTGGAGTTTCAGCTGGAGATGATGATAAGCCTATAGTTAAAGGAGCATGGATTTCTGGTGCGTTTGGATCAAGCAACCAAGGTAAGACAAAGTTCAAAGGACAAAATAGCTTCGAATCTAAAGGCTTCAATGGCGGTGCTCAGGGAGTAACTGTTGGTGCTGATTTTGAAATCAACGAGACAAAGACTATCGGCGCTGCATTAACATATGCACAAGGTAATGTAAATTCCAGAGATGACAAATCTGCTAAATCTAACCTTACAAATTATGCATTTTCACTTTATTCACAGTCTAATATTGCTGAGAATCTTATATGGAATAATATAGCTTCCGTAAGCACAGGAAGTGTCAGCAAAAAAAGAACTATTGGTGATGATAAAATCTCCGGTAAGGCAAAAACATCTGCCTTCTCCCTTGAGACTGCTCTTGGTTACACAATGTCTTTATCCGAGGTGGATAATATATTCTTTACGCCAAATGCAGGTCTGAGACTTTCGCATAATAAAATAGGCGGATATAAAGAAAAAGGATCTTCTAATGGCGAGAATCTTGTTGTTGAAAAGGCTTCAAGCAATTCAGTCACTGCTTTTTTTGGCGCAAATCTATCGGCAAAATTCAAGGCTGGTGATGACATTGAAGTAAGACCTTCTCTTAATGTATCCGTTGAAAAGCAATTATTTGGCAAAGATAGTACTGTTGGTGCAAAATTTGCTTCAAACGATATGACAAATATTAAGATTCAGGATAAAAAATCAAGTAAAGCACTTGGTTTTAATATAGCACCATCTATTGCTGTTCAAAAAGACAATATGGAGCTATCTGCTGGATATAATCTATTTGTTCAAAACAAGTACCAATCTCATCAAGGTACTTTAAAACTTAAGATTTCATTCTAAGTTTCTTCTTAAAAGGCCTGCTGTAATATGCGGGTCTTTTTT